>DATFRD010000210.1:0-14266 GCA_035263645.1 Candidatus Dormiibacterota bacterium
GAGGAGGACGTCGAGAGGCTGCTGGCGGCCCTGCCCTGAATTGGGGTCGTCTCACGTCCCCGGGGTCGCCGGGCGCGAGCCCGCGCTGCTCTTCCGGGGGGTGCACGTCGCGGAATGCCGGGTAGATGAGTCCGTCGTACAGGACCTTGAGCCCCCCGGCGCACGGAAAGCCCCTCCCCCTTGCGGGGAAGTGGCCCGGCCACGGGCCGGTGGGGGACTCCTGACCGGCCGCTAGCGGTCTGCCAGGGCCTGCCGGATCCTCGCGATGACGGCCCTCTCGACGGGGCTCACATTCGTCCCGCCGACGCCCAGGAAGCCCCCCTCGCGGTGCGCTCCGGCCGCCGTCTCGGACAGCCACAGCAGGAAGTCCCGGTAGGCCGGCATGTCCTCCGGCGCCCTGGCCCTGATGGCCGCCGCCGCCTCGTGGACGGCGGCCAGGACCGTGACCTCGAACTCGGCCACGGACATGCCGGGCCGGAGACCGGTCCGGAGCCGGCGGCCCGCGGCCAGCTCCCGGACGAGCTGGTTGGGGTTCGCCTGCCTCGCCGCCCGGATCTGGCCGGTGACCGCCATCATCTCGGCGATCATGTCGGTGCCGCCGCCCTCGCACAGGCACACGAGCATGGGCGCGCCGAGCATGGCCGCGTGCATCGTGGCCCACTGCTCGTAGCTGAAGTCCTCCCTGCCCGCCATCCCGGTCCTTCCTACTCCCAGTATCGGACACCGGGGGCCCCAACCCCGCCCCTGGCTCGATGCTACCGTGGCCGGGTGCACGGTCACGAGGCGGCGGTGGCGCGCGAGCTGGGTGTGCGCCCCGAGCAGGTCGAGCGCACGCTGGCGCTCAGCCGCGAAGGCGCGACGGTGCCCTTCCTGGCGCGCTACCGCAAGGAGGCGACCGGCGGGCTGGACGAGGTGATGATCCAGGCCGTCCTGGACGCGTCCCGCCGCCGCCGGGAGCTGGAGGACCGGCGGGCGGCCGTGGTCGCGTCAATCCAGCAGCAGGGCCGGCTCACGCCCGAGCTGGCGGCGGCACTGGCCGCCGCGGCGACGCGGACCGAGCTCGAGGACCTGTACCTGCCGTACCGACCGCGCCGCCGCACCCGGGCGACCGTGGCGAGGGAACGGGGCCTCGAGCCGCTGGCGGACCTCCTGTGGGACCACGCTCCAGGCGGCGGCCACCGGCTGGAGGCCGCTGCCCCATTCGTGGACGAGGCCCGTGGCGTCCCGGACGCGGAGGCGGCGCTGGCCGGAGCCCGTGACGTCTGCGCCGAGCGCGTGGCCGAGGACGCGCCGCTGCGCGGCCTGGCCCGGGCGCGGGCGGCGCGTGACGGCCTGATCCGTTCCGACGTGGCGCCGGGCAAACGGGGAGCGCGGACCAGGTTCGACGCCTATGCGGCGTTCCAGGAGCGGCTGGCCACGGCGCCCTCGCACCGTGTCCTCGCCATGCTGCGCGGCGAGGCGGAGGAGGTGCTGCGGGTCCGTCTGATCTTCCCCGACGAGGAGATCGCGGCCTCCGTGGTCGAGCGGGTGGTGGTCAGGCCGGCGGCGCCGCTGGCCGCCGACCTGGAGGCGGCGGTCCGGGACGGCTGGGAGCGCCTCCTGGGTCCCTCCCTCGAGTCGGAGCTCCGCCGCGACCTGAAGGCGCGTGCCGACGCGGCCGCCATCGAGGTCTTCGCCCAGAACCTGCGGCACGTGCTGCTGGCGCCGCCGGCCGGATCGAGGTGCGTCATCGCGCTCGATCCGGGCCTGCGCACCGGCCTCAAGGCGGCCGTCCTGGACGGCACGGGCCGCCTGCTGGAGACGGCGACGCTCTACTCGGAGCGGGGGGAGGACGGGCGCCGGCGGGCGACGGCGGCGCTGCGGGAGCTGGTCAGCCGGCACGGGCCCGAGCTGGTGGCGGTCGGCAACGGCACCGGCAGCAGGGAGGCTGAGGCCTTCGTCGGCGAGGCGCTGGCGGGCGGCGGCCTGCGGCTGCCCGTCGTGAGCGTCGGCGAGCAGGGGGCCTCGGTCTATTCGGCCTCGGAGGCCGCGCGGGAGGAGCTCCCCGAGCTGGACGTGTCGCTGCGCGGAGCGGTCTCGATCGGCAGGCGGCTGCAGGACCCGCTCGCCGAGCTCGTCAAGATCGACCCCAAGAGCATCGGCGTCGGCCAGTACCAGCACGACGTCGACCAGGCGGAGCTGCGAAGGAAGCTGGGCGAGGTGGTGGGATCCTGCGTGAACGCCGTCGGCGTTGACGTGAACACGGCCTCGCCGCAGCTCCTGGAGCACGTGTCCGGCGTGGGGCCCACGCTGGCCCGGAGGATCGTTCGGCACCGCGAGCGCGAGGGGGCGTTCCGCAGCCGGGCCGCGCTGCGGGAGGTCCCCGGCCTGGGCCCGCGGGCCTTCGAGCAGGCCGCCGGCTTCCTTCGGGTGCGGGGTGCCGAGCCGCTCGACGACAGCGCGGTGCACCCGGAGCGGTACCCGGTCGTACGGCGCATGGCCACCGACCTCGGCGTGGAGACGCGGTCACTGGTGGGCAGCCCGGGGCTGGCCCGCAGGGTCGACTGGCGGCGCTACGCGGCGGGGGACCTGGGCGAGCCCACGCTGCGCGACATCGTGGCCGAGCTCGAGAAGCCGGGCCGGGACCCCCGCGGGGACTTCAGCCCGCCCGGGTTTCGCGAGGACCTGCGAACGCTGGAGGACGTCCGCGACGGGATGGTCCTGGAGGGCGTGGTGACCAACGTGACCGCATTCGGCGCCTTCGTCGACGTGGGCGTCCACCAGGACGGCCTGATCCACGTGTCCGAGCTGTCCACCAGGTTCGTGCGCGATCCGGCGCAGGTCGTCCGGGTCGGAGACCGGCTCAGGGTAAAGGTGCTGAGCGTCGACCTGGAGCGCCGGCGCCTGGGCCTTTCGGCGAGGGCGATCGAGGCGCAGTAGCGCCCCGATCTCACTCCTCGATCGCCAGGTCCGTGCGCACGTCCTGGACGCCGTTGCGGAGCGTCTGGAGCGTGGAGCAGTAGCGCTCCGCGCTGGCCAGCAGCCGCCGGGCGCGCTCCGGGTCGACGCCCTCCTTCACCCGGACGCGGGTCCGGAGCTCGACGGCCGTGGCCCCGACCGGCACCTCCCGGTCGACCGCCATTGTGCCCCGGAAATCCCAGTCGATGCGGGCCTCGACGTGGACCGACTCCAGCTCCAGGCCCAGGTTCGCGGCCACGGAGCGGAGCGTGGACTCCTCGCAGATCGCCAGCGCCGCCGCCAGGATGTCTCCCGAGCACGGCGTGTCGCCCTCGCCGCCGGCGGCCGGGTGCAGGCCGGACCGGATCACGACCTGCGGATAGTCGGTCGGCGCCACTGCGCAGTGGCGGGGGTCCTCGAGGTCGGACTGGACGCTGCGGGCGGCGGTGACGACCCGGGCCAAGGCGGGCTCGGTGCGGTAGCGCTCTCGCAGCGGCGCCTGGATGGCCCGCAGGTCGACCTGGTATGCCATCGCGGCCTCAGACGTAGTAGTTGTAGACGGCCTCGCCGACGGCCGCGGGCTTCGGCGCGCCCTCGACCCTGACGTCGAAGCCGACCAGCACCTGGACGCCGCCCTCGACGCTCTTCACGTCGTTGAGGGTGAACGTGGCGCGCACGCTGCTGCCCACAGGAACGGGCGACGGGAAGCGCAGGCGGTTCAGGCCGTAGTTCACGCCCATGCGGATGCCGCTGACCTGGAAGGAGCTGCCCAGCAGGTGGGGCAGGAGGGAGAGGGTGAGGTAGCCGTGGGCGATCGGACCGCCGAACGGGCCCGCCTTCGCCCGCTCGGGGTCGACGTGGATCCACTGGTGGTCCTCGGTCGCGTCGGCGAAGAGGTCCACGCGGTCCTGAGTGACCAGGAACGGCTCGCTGGTGCCGATCTCCTGGCCGACCCGGCCCTTGAGCTCGTCGATCGTGAGGGTGCTCATCGAGCCATCAGGCTAGACGGTTCGTCCTGAGCCGTCCACGCGCTCGCGCCGCGCTCCTCGCGAGACGTCCGGCGCGGAGGGAGCATCATGTTCCCGGCCCGGAGCAGGGAGAAAGGCCGGCTCGCGGGCTAACGCGGCCGGCCCCCCTGCTTCCCTTCCCCCCAACCTGGAGAACGCGCAGCGGCGCCGGAGTACCCGGCCGCACCCCTGGCTTCGCGCTCAGCCGCCGAGGTGGGGGTGAGGCCGCGGCGTCCGGGGCCTTCCCCCGCCGCTTCAGGCCTTTGGCTTCTGGGCCAGAGACTCGTCCGGGTACGTCAGCTCGATGTCCAGCGAGATCTCCATGTCGGTGCTGGCCATCACCCCCCAGTCGAACACCCGGTTCCACGTGATGCCGAACTGCGTGCGGTCGATCGTCAGCTGCGACGTGAAGCCCGCCCTGAGACCCCAGGAGTCGGCGATGACCCCGTGGAACGTGGCCGGGATCTCGACCGGGCGGGTGACGCCCCGGACCGTCAGGTCCCCCCGGATCAGGAACCGGTTCCCGTCCTGGGGCTCGATCGACGTGCTCCGGAACGTCAGCGCGGGATGGTTCTCCGCGTCGAGCCACGCCTCGGACCGCATGAAGTCCTCCTGGGGCGGGTGGCCGGTCGTCACGGAGCGCGTGTCGACCTCCATCTCGAAGGAGGAGCCGAGCGGGTCGCCGGTCGGCACCTCCAGCTTCCCGGTGACCCTGGGGAGCTTGGCCCGGAGGTTGGCAACCGACATGTGTCGCACGCTGACCATGATCTGGGAGTGGAGGGCGTCGAACTGCCAGGTCCCCGGCCGGAGCTGCGCCTGCGAAACCGCGTCTTGCTGCTGCACGCCGGGCAGGGTAGCGCGGCGGCGGCAGCGTCGTGGTCCGGGGACCAGGGGGGCGCTCGACGGAGCGCCCGGTTCAGGTAACGGGCGTCTGCGGGGCAGTGCAGAACGCGCAGCGCCGGGCCGCGAGCGGGATCTCGCTCAGACACTCGGTGCACTGTCTGGTCGTGGCGGCCGGGGCCGGGCGCTCCCGCTGGCTCAGTCTGACCAGCCTGTTCACCGGGAGCACCACCAGAAAGAAGACCACTGCCGCGACGATCAGGAAGCTGATCACCGAGTTGACGAAGTCGCCGTAGAGGAAGCGACTGTGGTTGAGCGTGAAGAACAGCGAGCCGAAGTTGGGCTTCCCGCCGATGGCTGCGATCAACGGTGTGATCAGGTCCCTGACCAGCGCTGTAACCACGGCGCCGAACGCGACGCCGATCACCACGCCGACCGCCAGGTCGACGACGTTGCCGCGCAGCAGAAACGCGCGGAACTCGCCCAGGACCCCGCCGACCTGGCGGGCGCCGCTGCCGATCCGGTCCGACGCCATGACCACATCGTAGTCTCGCGGCGGTACGCTGCGACGATCGGCGGCCCGCAACGGTCCACTGCGCTCGCACTCGCCGGCCGGCTATCCTGGCCACACGATGGCCGACCGGCAGCACGACCCCGGCTGGGAGGAGGCCGCGGAGCGAGCGGCGGAGGTGGCCGGCGCCGGCGCGGGCCCGGTCCGGGTGCCCGGCGGCGGCGAAGTGCGGGTGGGCACGGCCTCGTGGACGGACCCGACCATGACGGCGCCCGGCGTCTTCTACCCGCCGGAGGCGCAGTCCGCCGAGGACCGTCTGCGCTACTACGCGAGCCGGTTCCCCGTGGTCGAGGTGGACGCGACGTACTACGGCCTCCCCCAGGAGCAGGTCTCCAAACGCTGGGCGGAGCGGACGCCCGACGGGTTCGTCTTCCACGTGAAGGCGCACGCCCTCATGACAGGCCAGCCGACGGAGACGCGGCGGCTGCCGAAGGCGCTCAGGGAGGAGCTTCCCGCCGACCTCCGCGACAAGCCGCGCGTCTATGCCGACAGGCTGCCGTCCGACCTCGTGGACGAGGTCTGGGCGGCGTTCCGCCGCGGCATCGAGCCGCTGCGGGCGAGCGGCCGGCTGGGCGCGGTCCTCCTGCAGTTCCCCCGCTGGGTGTTTCCCTCGCACGAGACGCGCGAGCACATCCGCGCGGCGCGCTCGCGGCTGGGCGGGCTGCCCGTCTCGGTCGAGTTCCGCCATGGCTCGTGGTTCAACGAGAAGAACGCCGAACGCACACTGCGGTTCCTGACCGACGAGGCAATCCCGTACGTCATGGTGGACGAGCCGCAGGGCTTCAAGAGCTCAGTGCCGCCGGTGGTGGCGGTGACCTCGCCGAAGCTAGCGATCGTTCGCTTCCACGGGCGCAACGCGCAGACGTGGGAGCAGAGGAACCTGACGCCGGCCGAGCGCTTCCGCTACCTGTACGACGAGGACGAGCTGGCCGACTGGGTGCCCCGGGTGATGGCCGTGGCCAGGGGCACGGAGCGGACCGACCTGGTCTTCAACAACTGCTCGGCCAACTATGGGACGACGAACGCCTCGGAGATAGCGTCGCTGCTGCTCCAGCAGACGGGATGAGCGACGCCGGGAGGGGCGGAGGATCCGGTTGGGCAGGCCAGGGGCAGGGCGGCCCTGAGTTCATGCTGCTCTAGCCGATAATGCGATAAAGGTAATATAAGAAAAGACTGAGGAATGGGACGGTGAGCTCCGTGAACCCAGGATACGGCCTGTCCTGGCGATCTCCCCGGACGCGGAGGTGGCTCAGGCGAGCCTATCGTGAGGCTGCGCGGCCCCGGCTGGCCCTCAAGTCCATGGGACCGGTCGCAGCCGGGCTGGCCGTGGTGGTGCACCGGCAGGCGGCGGCGCTGGCCGAGTCGGCCGTTAGAGCGGAGTCGGCGGTGGCCCTGGCCGATGCCCGCTCCCAGACGCTGAATCAGGTCGCGCACGACCTGCGAGCGCCGCTCGCTCTGCTGCTCGGCTATCTGTCGATGATGGACGACGGCGTGCTGGGCGAGGTCCCGCCCAGCGCGAGGGAGGCCGTGCGGCAGATGCGTGTGCAGGGTGGGATCATGCTGCAGATGACCGACCAGCTGCTGGAGATGGCGAGGATCGAGGATGCCCAGCTGATGCTGAACTGGTCCCGCGTGGACCTCAGCCGGCTGGTCGGCGAGCTGGCCAGGGCGTTCCCGCTGCCCGATCAGCCGCCGTACCGGCTGGAGCTGGAGCTGCCGGACGCCCCGCTCGTCGTGGAGGTCGACCGGGAGCGGATCTCGGGAACGGTCCGCAACCTGCTGGACAACGCCGTCAGGTACTCCCCGCAGGGGGGCACCGTCACCTGCCAGGTCCGGCGCGCCGGCGGGTTCGCCGAAGTCTCGGTGACGGACACCGGCATGGGCATCCCGCACGAGCAGCACCACCGCATCTTCAGCCCCTTCGGCCGGGTGGTTACCGAGGAGACCAGCGCGATCCCCGGGACCGGCCTCGGCCTCCACCTGGCCCGGGAGATCGCCCGTCGCCACCGCGGCGACCTGACGTTCCACTCGGAGCCGGGCCGCGGCAGCACGTTCACGCTGCGGCTGGCGCTGGCCGGGGACTACGCCTGACCGATCGGGAAAGCGGGTGCTTGCGCTTCGTGCCCGCGGTGCTGTCTCCTCGTGCTGGACGCCGGCTCAAGAGATGGCGCCGGCCTTACGGCACATTCGCAGGGATAGGGAGAGGACGATCGTGCAGACGACTACGCAGACACTGCCGCGGCGGAGCGAGCTGGCACCGGCCGAGACCTGGAACGTGGAGAGCCTCTTCCCCAGCCCGCAGGCGTGGGAGGCGGAGCTGACCGCCCTGGCCGGCGACCTGAGCGGACTCGAGGAGTTCCGGGGACGGGCCGCCGAGAGTCCGGCGGCGCTGTCCGACTGGTTCCGGGCCTCCGAGCCCGTGAGCGCGCGCCTGCGGCGGCTCGTCCTGTACGCGATGCTCGGCACGGCGGTCGACGCCCACGACCAGGCCGCCCTCGGCCGCCAGCAGCGCGCCAGGGCGCTGGCTGCGCGAGCGGCAGCGGCCACCGCGTTCGCCGTGCCGGAGATGATCGCGGCCGGCGTGGACACCCTGCGCGGCTGGGCGGCGCGCGAGCCCGACCTCGCCGTCTACGCCCACCACCTCGACGTCCTCGCCCGCGACGCGCCGCACGTGCGCTCGGCGGAGGTGGAGGAGGTGCTGGGGGAGGCCGGTGCGCCACTGGGCACGGCGGCGAGCGTGCACGGGATCCTCGCCAACGCCGAGCTTCGGTTCGCGCCGGCTCGGGCGTCGGACGGGACGGAGCACGAGGTGGCGCAGGGCACCCTGCCCCGGCTGCTCGGCGATCCCGACCGCGAGCTGCGGAGGACCGCCTGGGAGAGCTACGCGGACGCCCACGTGGCGTTCGCCAGCACGATGGCCGCCTGCGTCGTCGCCGGCTGCGAGCGCCAGGTGTTCGTGGCTCGCGCCGGCCGCTACGGCTCTGCGCTGGAGGCCGCGCTCGGGCGCAACCACGTGCCGGTCGCCGTCTTCCGCACGGTGGTCGACACGTTTCGCGCGAACCTGGGCACCTGGCACCGCTACTGGCGCGTCCGCCGGCGCCTGCTGGGCCTGGACCGGCTCCACGCGTACGACCAGCGGGCCCCGCTCGGCGGTTCCAGCCCCACGGTCCCCTACGCGCGGGCGGTGGAGATGATCGCCGAGGCGATGGCGCCGCTCGGTGACGAGTACGTCTCGGTGCTGCGGCACGGCGCCACCGAGGGCCGCTGGGTCGACCCGCGCCCGAACCGGGGCAAGCGCAACGGCGCGTTCTCGGCGTCCGCACCCGGCTCCCATCCCTTCGTGTTCATGAGCTACACCGACGACGTGTTCAGCATGAGCACGCTCGCGCACGAGCTCGGGCATGCCATGCACAGCCACCGGTCGGCGGCCGCCCAGCCGTTCGTCTACGCACGCTACGGCCTGATCCTCGCCGAGGTGGCCTCGAACTTCAACCAGGCGCTCGTGCGCGCCCACCTGCTCCGGACGGTCACGGAGCCCGAGGTCCAGCTCGCCCTCGTGGAGGAGGCCATCTCCAACTTCCACCGCTACTACCTCGTCATGCCGACCCTGGCCCGGTTCGAGGTCGAGGTCCACGACCGGATCGAGCGCGGGCAGGCGGTGACCGCCGACGACTTGACATCCCTGATGGCGGACCTCCTGGACGAGGCCTACGGCGGGGAGGTGGCGGCCGACCGCGAGCGGGTCGGCATCACGTGGGCGCAGTTCCACACCCACCTCTGCCGCGACTTCTATCCGTACCAGTACTCGACGGGCATCGCCTGCGCCCACGCGCTCGCGGAGGCGGTGAGCGAGGGCCGGGCCGAGCCTGCGCAGCGATACCTCCGGTTCCTCGAGTCCGGCAGCTCGCGGTTCCCTCTCGACGCCCTGCGGGAGGCGGGCGTCGACCTGGCGACGCCGGAGCCGGTCGAGCAGGCGTTCGGGGTGCTCGGCGGCTACATCGACCGCCTCGAGCGTCTGGCCGACTCGCGAGGTATCTGATCCATACACCCCTCCCCCCCCGCGCGGGGGAGGTGACCCCGCCAGGGGCCGGTGGGGGGATGGCCCATCCTCCTGCGGGAAGACGGCCCCGCAAGGGGGGAAGGGCTCCGTTCTCAGTGGTTGGGGCGGTCGCGGACCAGGAGGAACACGATCAGCGCCAGGATCAGCACGACGCCCGGCGACCAGCCCAGGCCCGGGCCGAACGGGTCCGCGCTGGAGAGATCGAAGAGGACGGCGGCCGGCGCGATCGCGGCGCAGGCGACCGCGGCAGCCAGGGCCAGCGCGCGACGCGGATTGCGCAGGGACCAGAGCTGGCCGAGCAGACGCTCGGCGCGCCGTTCGCCGGCCGGCATGTGCAGCGTCGCCTCGCGAACGTCACGACGGCCCACGTGCACACGCTGGTCGTACATGGCACCCGCCTGCGTCCGCCCCTGGGCGGCGACCGGCGCCGGCGCCCGCCGCGGCTGCGGCGTCGCCAGGGGCTGCCACAGCGACTTCCGGCGGTAGGTTCGGTAGGCCACGAAGATCAGGACGCCGGCAGCCAGCCAGCCGACGTAGATGAACGTGGAGCCCTGGATGTTCTGGAAGAAGAGCTGGGTGAAGACGGCGCCGATGCCGAGGGCGCCGAGCACGGAGAGCAGCGGCACCGAGGAGTGCCCGAACCGGATGTTGAGCGGCATCCGGAAGGGGCGGCGGAGGTGCGGCTCCACGAACCGCAGCCGCATGACGGCGATGTGAGCGGTGGCGAAGGCGAACGTCGCCGCCAGCGAGTACACCGAGGCCATCAGGTCGATCTGGGCCGGGACGATGAGCAGGGCGGCCACCACGCCGAACACGATGATCGACACGAAGGGGGTCCGGAAGCGCGGGTGGAGCCTGGAGAACGCGCCCGGGAAGAGGTCGTGCGAGGCGAGGGAGTAGCTCAAACGAGAGATGCCGATCAGGCCCGCGTTGGTGGCGATCACCAGGATGGTGAAGGCCAGGATGGCGACCCACACGCCCGCCCAGAAGGCCAGGGCCTCCGGCCGGAAGAAGGTCACGATGCCGGCGACCGGGTCGTTCTTCCAGTGGGTGGCCAGCTGGGTCGTGAAGCTGCCGTGGCCGTCGGGGTGGACCGGGAACACGCTCATCCCGATCGTGGGCAGGAACGCCGACACGAACAGGACTGCCGCGATCACCGCGAACGTGGCCCTGGGCACCGAGCGGCCGGGGTTGCGCGCCTCCTCGGACATGTTGGAGATCGTCTCGATGCCGGTGTAGGTGACCATGGCGATCGAGATGCTGGCCAGGAAGTTGCCCCAGGTCGGCGCCACGCCCAGGTGGATGTTGTGGATCACGGTCGTGATGTTGAGCAGCAGCCACAGCCCCAGGACCACCAGGACGAGCTGCGTGGCCAGGTCCAGCAGCGCCAGGATCAGGTTGAGCAGGCTGGACTCCTGGATCCCCACCACGTTGACCAGGATGAGCACGCCCGTGAGCGCCACGGCAGCTCCCGCGTGCCACTCCGGCTGCCGCAGCATCTCGAGGGCGGGCACGTACGAGCCGAAGATGCCGAGGTAGCCGATGGCGAAGTAAGCGGAGATCGACACGGTCGCGGTGTAGTTGAGGAGCTGGATCCAGCCGACCAGGAACCCCGCGCTCTCGTTGAAGGCGCGCCGGGCGAAGCTGGAGCTGCCGCCGGCCTTCGGAATGGCCGCGGTTCCCTCCGCGTAGTTCAGGGCGGTGGTGACGAAGATGCCGCCGGCGAGGATCATCGCGAGCGGCGTGAGGCCCAGCGCGTACGCCGCGGTCACCCCCAGGGCGTAGTAGATGCTGGAGCCGACGTTGCCATAGCAGGCCGAAAACAGCGCGGATGGGCCCAGCATCCTGGGCAGCCGCACCCGCCGATGCTGGACGACCACCCGTACGTCGCCGGGGAGCGCCCCCCGCCGCTGGTGCGAGACCCCGTCCGGCATCGCCCGCACTGTATCCCACAGCGGCGCCCGATAACCGCGTCGAGCCCAGGCCGGCCAGCCGTAGCGCGCGGGTCGGGGAGAGCTCAGGCGTCGGGGACCGCGACCGGGGCCGTGAGCGGCACCCGGCCCCGGACCCGCGTGCCCCGGCCTGGTGCCGACTCGACCTCCAGCTCGCCGCCCACGGCGCCCATCCGGTCGCTCATGTTGGCCAGACCGTCTCCGCGCCGCCCACCGGCACCGAAGCCGGTGCCGCTGTCGGCGACCTCGAACCGGAGGCAGCCCGTCTCCTCCCAGACGCGCACCGTGGCGACGGCGTCGGGCCCTGCGTGCTTGGCGGCGTTCTGAAGAGCCTCGGCGCAACAGAAGTAGACCGCGGCCTCGACCTCGACCGGGTGCCGGGCCACGACCGACACGTCGAGCTCGGTGGCCACGCCGGCACGCCGGCACGCCTCGGCCAGCGCCGCTCCGAGGCCGGAGCTGCCGAGCTGCATCGGGTAGATCCCGCGGGCCAGGTCGCGCAGCGCCTCTATGGCCCGCTCGACGTCGCCCGCCAGCTCCAGGCTCGTCCGCCTGGTGCGGGCGGGGTCCCGGTCGATCAGCTCGTGGATCAGGCGCGCCTTGACCCCGAGCGCGACCAGGTACTGCTGGGCGCCGTCGTGGAGATCCCGCTCGATCCTCCGGCGTTCGGAGTCGGCGGCGTGCACGATCCGGGCGCGCGAGGCCAGCAGGTCGTCGGCCTGGTGCCGCAGCCGGATCAGCGTCTGCTGCAGCACGGCGTCCTGACGCGCCTTGTTCAGGGCGTAGCCGACCTCTCTCGCCAGCTCCTCGAGGGTGGCGTCGACCTCGCCGGCGAGCCGCCAGCCGCGTGCCTCCCTGGCGGCGACGATCACGCCGAGCAGGCGGCCGAACTGCCAGATCGGGGCCACGCGGACGGCCGCCGAGCTGCCGTCCAGCAGCGAAGGGAGCCCGTCACGGGCCCAGGCGGCGCCGGATACCGGCACGCCGCCCGTCACCGAGGGCGGCGAGCCCGACAGCCGGCGTGAAGCCGGCGGCTCCGGGCGAGGCGGCGCGCCGGCGAGCAGCCGCAGCGAGCCGTCGTCGGCCAGCCAGAGCTCGACCGCGTCGAGGGCGAACGCGTACCGGAGCGACTCCACGACCTGCGCGACCAGGTCGTCCATCGCCTCGCCCTGCGCCAGCCGGCTGGCGAACGCGATGCGAACGAAATCGACGGCCTCCAGTCGCGTCACCTGGTGGCGAGCCACCCGCAGCGCAACCAGGGCCGCCACCGCCAGGACGACGAGCGCGACGGTCTCCAGCAGCGGGATCAAGTCCGCTGCGCCGCCGCGGTCTGGCTGTGCCGCATCCCCTTCCCCAACCAGTTACTGTCACGACCTCCGCTGCGACGCGTCGTCCAAGGGTAGGTCGCGCGGCCGCGTGAGTCCAGCCTGGAGGCACGCACGGCAGCGGGTGCTGGCAACCCCCGCGATGGTGGTGCTCGCAGGTGTCTGGTGGGGTCGCTCCCCCTGGGGGCCCAGGGGCTCCTGGTTGAAGGTCCCCCCCCCGGCCCTGGCGGGGCCACCTCCCCGGCAAGGGGGGGCGAGCCTCAGCTCGGCTCGTCGGCCAGGAACAGCAGGACGGCCTTGACGCGGCGGTTGATGTCCTCCGCCTCGGTCAGGCCGAGCTTCGAGAAGATGGAGTTGATGTGCTTCTCGACCGCGCGCTCGGTCAGGAAGAGGCCGTCAGCGATCGCGGCGTTGTTCTTGCCCTGCGCGAGCTGGGCCAGGACCTGGCGCTCGCGAGGTGTGAGGGTCTCGAGCAGCGGCCGGGTGTTGCGGGAGCGAGCGGCCACCAGCCGCTCGACCACCTTGGGGTCGACCACGGACCCGCCCGACGCCACCTCCTGGATCGCGTCGATGAGCTGTTCGAGCCCAAAGACGCGCTCCTTCAGCAGGTAGGCGCGCCCGGCCGAGCCCTTGTCGAACAGGGAGAGCGCGTAGTCGGCTTCGGCGTACTGGCTCAGGACGACGACGCCGGTCCGGGGCCGGGTCCGGCGCAGCCAGTCCGACAGTCGGACGCCCTCGTCCGTGTGCGTAGGGGGCATGCGGATGTCGGTGAGCACGACGTCGGGCTGGTGCTCGGTCACCGCGGCCTCCAGCGACGGGAGGTCGCCGCAGGTGGCCACGATAGTCACCTCGGGAGACGTCTCGAGGAGCTGGCGTACCCCTTCTCGAACCAGGAAGTGGTCCTCGCCGATGACGAGCTGGATGGGCATCGCGCCACAGCATAGACATGTGCTGTCCACACCACCACTTTGGTGCAGGCAGGCTTACCGCAGCGGTCGCCGCATGCGTAGCCTCGCGGTCGAGGTGGCCGTACGCGTCCTGATCGTCGACGACCGGGCGCCGTTCCGGGAGGTCGCGCGCCGGGTGGTTGACGCGAGCGACGGCTTCGAGGCGGTCGGCGAGGTGGAGAGCGGGGAGGAGGCCGTGCTCGCCGCGGGCCGGCTGCAGCCCGACCTGGTGCTGATGGACGTGAACCTGCCAGGCATCGACGGCGTGGAGGCTACCCGGCGCAGCAGGGCCGCCTGTGGGCAGATCGTGGTGCTCCTGCTCTCCACGGCTGACGCGGAAGAAGACCTGCAGACGGCCCAGTGCGGCGCGTCGGAGTACATCCCGAAGTCCCGGTTCGGGCCGCGGGCCCTGGAGCTGGCCTGGAGGTCGGCGGTCGTGACATGAAGAGCGCAGAGGCGGGCCCATGAGATGAGCCGGTCATCGGACGGCGGGGGTAGGATCTGGCAGTCGTGGGCAGACTCGTGGCGGGGCACACGATCCGCAGGATTGCCCTGGCGGCGGCCTCGATCGCGGTCGTGGCGGGAGCCGGCGTCTTCTACCTCCGCCCCTGGAGCGGGTCGCCGGTC
>DATFRD010000211.1:0-17383 GCA_035263645.1 Candidatus Dormiibacterota bacterium
CGGCGGGTTCGCGGTTGCCACGTGCATCTCCTCCTCTCATCTGCAGCTCGCCAGAGCTGCGCGCCTGCGCATCGGCTTCCCGGCGGTCGGCCCGTGCTGCATTTGTTAGGATAGTTCCTTAACTAATGACCGTCAAGCTGGCCGGCGGCCCGACGGCAGCCCCGATGGAGGGCAGCCCGGGCACGCCGCGCCTGCTGCGCGCGATCAACGAGCGCACGCTCCTGGAGCGCCTGCGCAGAAGCGGGCCCACCTCGCGCGCCCAGCTCGCGAGGGACACCGGCCTCTCGAAGGTGACGGTGTCGGGCGCCGTCGCCAACCTGGAGCGCGCCGGCCTGGTACGGCCCGTCGGCGAGGCCAGCACCGGGCGCGGACGCCTGGCCCTCCTGTACGAGCCCGATCCCACCGCCGGCTACGTCGTCGGTGTGGACGTCGGACGGGCGTGGGTCCGCGGCGCCGTGGCCGACCTGGCCGGGACCGTCGTCAACCGGCAGGACGTGGCCAACCGGGCGAGAGGCGCGGACGGCCTGGTCGGCATGGTCGCCAGCCTCGCCCGCGCCGTGGTGGAGGGCGCCGGCCTGACGTGGTCCCAGGTGGTCCACACGCTGATCGGCAGCCCCGGGGTGTTCGACCCGCGCAGCGGCCGCCTCCTGTTCGCCAGCAACCTGCCGGGGTGGGGCCGGGCCGGGCTGCTCGACGACCTTCGCAACGCCCTCGGCCCTCGCGTCGACGTGGAGAACGACGCCAACCTGGCGGCGATCGGGGAAGGCGCCTTCGGGGCCGGCGCCGGCACCCGGACGTTCGCGTTCCTGACTGTGGGAACCGGCGTCGGTATGGGCATCGTGGTCGACGGGAAGCTCTACCGCGGCGCCCGAGGGGCGGCCGGCGAGGTGGCGTACCTCCCCGTCGGCGGCGACGGCACGCCCGGCGCGCCCCTGCTGTCGGATCCCAGCGTCAGCCGGCGGGGCATGCTGGAAAGGACGACGGCCGCCGACGCGGTGGTGCGCACGGCCCACGCGCTGGGCATGACCGAAGCGCGCTCGGCGCAGGCGGTGTTCGAGGCCGCCCGCCGCGGCGACGGGACCGCCAGGCGGGCGGTGGAGCTGGAGGGGCAGCGCCTGGCGCTGGTGGTCGGCTCGGTGGCCGCCATCCTGGATCCCGAGCTGATCGTCCTGGGCGGCGGGATCGGCCGGAACCTCGACCTGCTGCAGGACGCCCTGGTGCGGCGGCTGCACGAGGTGACGCCCCTGCGGCCGCGCGTCGTGGTCAGCCGGCTGGGCGACGACGCGGTCCTGCGCGGGGCGATCGCGATAGCGCTCGACGTGGCCCGCGACCTGGTCTTCGAGCAGCGGGCGGGAGGCGCCTGACAGCCAGGGCGCACGGCCGCCGTTCGTCAGTGCGGCCGACCCGCCAGCACCAGCGCAGCCTCCCAACCATGCTCGAGGCGGTGGCGGGCGATCGGCTCCAGTCCGGCTCGCCGGATCCACATTTCATAGCTGCTGTACGCGTGGAGAGCGCCGTCGCGGGTGCGAAGGAGCAGGCTCAGGTCGTGCACCGCTGCGCGCCGCGAGGATGCACTGCTGTCGGGGATGACGTCGATGATGGCGAGGCGCCCGCCAGGGCGCAGGTTCCCTGCGACCCGCGTCAGCAGCTTGACCGTCCGCGCCTCCCCGAACAGGTGGACGACGTTGGCAACCACCGCGAGATCGTAGGGACCGCCAAGCTCATCGAGAAACGCGTCACCGGCGAGGAACCGATAGCGGTCGGTCCGGCCCGCAGCCTCGACCGCTCGCCGGGTGACGTTCAGCACCGGCGCCAGGTCCAGCGCGGTGACCTGACACGAGGGCTTCCGCGCGACCAGGGCCAGGCTCCAGGCCGCAGCCCCGGCGCCCACGTCGAGCACGCACGCGCAATCGGGCAGACCAGCGGCCAGGAGGACAGCCGCACGGCGGGCGGCCACTCCGGCGAGCGATCCGAGAAACTCCGCCAACGGGACATAGGCGTCAGCCGCAACCGACGCCTCGTCGAAGCCGGTCGGCCGCTCGCCGCGCACGACGTCCGGCAGCCGGTCCCAGAGGCGGGTCTGCGACTCGGCCAGGCTGCGATCCACGGCCAGCCGGTAGCGGCCGCCCTTGCGGTCGAGGATGCCGATGCTTGCAAGCGCGGAGAGCAGCCGCCCTGCAGCGCCCTCGGCCAGCTCGCACCGAGCCGCGAGCTCTGGCGCCGTCAGGGGTCCGGACCCGAGCGCCTCGAATACCCGGAGGCGGGCGCCCGCCGCGACCGCCGCGGCGGCGCCCACCGCTTCGGCCAGGAAGTGGGCGTCTCTGGTGGAGATCACCGGAGAATCTCCACCACGCCCCGGACGCCGTCGACCCTGACCCTGTCGCCCTCGCGGATCCGCTCGGTCGCATTGCCGGTCGCGACCACGGCCGCGATGCCGTATTCGCGGGCGATGATGGCCGGGTGCGAGAGGACCCCGCCCGCATCGGTGACCAGTGCGCCGACGCTCGGGAACAGGACGGACCAGACCGGGGAGGTGGTCGGGCAGACCAGGACGTCGCCGGCTCGGATCCTGCCGAACTGCGACTCGTCGACGATCACGCGGGCCGTGCCGGTGTAGGTCCCGGCAGAGGCCGGGACCCCTACCAGGTCCGGTGACCCGTCTGCCTGCATACGGTCAGGCTGGTTCGGCGCGATGATCAGCTCCATCGCCGCGGTCACCACCCGGAGATTCTCCCTGACCTCGCTCGCGACGCCGATCAGCGGCGGCGGAGCCGGAGGCCTGCGGCCGAACGATGCAGGCCCGGGGTGGACCCTGACCCACGCCCGCTCCGCCCGGCGGCGCCGCACGCTCGGCCGGAGGTCGCCCGCGTCTGCCCCGAGGGCGTCGAGCAGCTCCTCCCACTCCAGAAAGAAGACGTCGTCGCTGCGGTCGAGGGACTCGGACCCGGCCAGTCGACGGCCGGCAGCGAGCAGCGCGTACCGAAGGAAGGCGAGGGGAGCGCTCACCAGAAGGAACTCGTTGTCCTCTCGCAGGGGGTATGTCTGCGTGGCGCGGCGCAGCAGCCTCTCGAACTCGGCCAGCCTGTCGGGGCGGCTGGCGAGGGCCGCCCGGGCCGCCCGGACGACCGCCTCCCGGCGCTCCGCGACCGCCGTCGCCTCCGCCTGTGGATCGTAAGCCCGGCGGAACTGGTCAGCGAGCAGGTCGAGGGTCAGCTCCGGGCACTCTTCGAGCGTGGGCTCGAGGACGTCCAGTCGGAGCGCCCGGCAGCCGTACCGATGCTGGTACGCGGCCAGGGCAGCGGCAAGCTGAGCATCGGCGTCGGCGATTCTCTGAGCGGTGTCGCGATCGACGTGCTGCAGCAGCTCGATCACGGCGGGCTGGTGCCGCGCCAGCTCGGCGAGCTCGCTGAGCTGACGGGCCGGTTCCGTCGACATCTCGGAGAGCCCGCATAGGAGCTGGATGGCCCTGCAGGCGTCCCAGCCCAGGTGGTCCTCGCAGAACAGCAGGAGCTTGACCGGCTCGGCGACGTCGAGCAGGTGGATGGAGTGATGGAGCTCCAGCCCCTCCAGGAACAGCTCCCGGCGCCGGACGAGGTGCTCCGCCAGACCGGGACCGGCCAGCGCATCGAGGTCGATGCCGCGCAGCTCGGCGATCCGTGCCTCCCACGCGGGCCGCAGGTCGCCATGCCAGCGCTCGACCAGCGGCCAGCGCGAGTTGCTCCGCTCGATGTCAAGCAGGCGTCTGATGCGGTCGCGGAACAGCGGGATGGCACGCGTCAGCACCGGGAACATCAGAGCTGCCAGCCAGGATGGCAGCGGCGGCGGCTCCACGCCGCCAAGTGGTGCGAGACGTGTGTAGACCCAGCCGCCGATCTCGGTACAGTCCAGGCCGTCGGCGAGGACCGCGCCCTCAGCGAAGACCCTGCGAAAGATGGCCGTCTGCTCTGCGGGCCACCACCGTGTGACAGGCGCGAGCGGCTCCGGGAAGTGGCTGGCGTCCCGCTCCCAGTAACCGGCCGGCGGCTCGACCGGCATCGGCAGGGGCGGAGCGCCGTGATCGAGCGTCGTCACGGGGCGGGCCTGCAGCAGGAAGAGCCGGCCATCCGCGATCGCCCACTCGATGTCCTGGGGACGCTCGAAATGGGCCTCGACGCGCCGTGCGAGTGCGGCGACTGCCGCTGCCTGTTCCTCGCTGATCGCCCTCTGGGACGCCATGCGGCAGCGGGCGGAGCCGTCCCGAACGACCCACTCGTCCGGGGTGACCGTTCCGGCAGCGAGCAGGTCACCGAGACCCCTGACTGCGCTGACCAGCACCTCGTCGCGGTCGCCGGTGACCGGGTTGAGGGTGAAGGCGACACCAGCCGCGTCAGCGGCGACCATCCGCTGGACCAGGACACCCATGCGAGCTTCGTTCGTATGCGCCCTCTGGCTGCGGTAGCGGATGACGCGTTCGCCGGATCCGGACTCCAGGCAGCGCCGGACGGCGTCCCGCAGCGCCTGCGCCCCGCTGACGTTCAGCGCGGTCTCGTACATGCCTGCAAAGGAGGCGTCGGCGAGGTCTTCGGCGATGCCCGAAGAGCGCACGGCTACCGGGCAGTCGCCGATTACCTGGCAGAGCTCATCGATGTCCGGCTCAGTGCCGGCAGGGATCGCCCAGCCCTCCGGCACCGGGAACCCGGCCTGCGCAAGCTCCGCCAGGCTGGCAGCCTTGGCGCCGGCAAGGGCGGCCTGCTCTCCGGTCAGCTGGAGCAGGGGAATCGCGGCTGCACTGCTCTTGGTCGTCATGAGCCAGCACGGTGACGGTCCTGAACCGGTGTGTCTGTACCCCGTTCGGGGTATTTTCCGAGCCAGCCCGCCTCCAGCGCGTACCTGACCAGGGCGGCGCGAGAGCCGACGCCAAGCCGCGCGTAGATCCGCTTCAGGTGGGTGGCCACTGTCTGAGGGCTGATATACAGGCGGGCGGCGAGCTCGGCGGACGTCAGGCCCTGCGCGGCCAGGACCGCGATCTCGCCTTCGCGACCGGTCAGCGGGCCGCTGCGGCGGCGGCTCTGCCGGCCAGGAGCGGCCAGGCCGAGGACGCGGAGAGCGCGGCGGGTCCGGTCGGCATGCCGGCGAGCGCCAAGATGGTCGAAGGCCTCCAGCGCTCGGAGCAGCGCGGCGGCGCCCGGCGCGCCTGCCCGCACCTCGCCCCAGGCAGCCCGGCTCCGTGCGAGAGCGAACGGGTTCTCGGCTTCCGCGGCGATCTCGGCGGCGACTGCGAAGTCGGCCAGGGCGGTCTCCCGCTCGCCGTTTGCCAGCGCGACCAGCCCCTCCAGCCAGCGCGCCCACGACTCGGGCAGCGTCCGCGTCCCGTCGGCCCGGCGATGGAGGATCCTGGCCGCATCCAGAGCCTGGTCGAGGCGGCCGGCGATCGCCGCCGCCTCGCCGGTCCCGGCGTCCAGCAGACAGGTGAAGTCGCCCGTGTTCGGGCTGGGGACCTCCAGACCCCGCGCGGCCTCGCCTTCGGCCAGGCAGGCGTGAACCCGGGTCGCGGCTACGATCTGCTGCAGATGGAGGTCGCGCTCCAGACCGGGGAACGCCCTGGCCGCCTCGGCGAGACGCCCGTGCGCCTCGCCAGCCTCGCCGGTCAGGGCCGCCAGGAGCCCGAGGCTCAGGAACTGAAACGCTGCCGTGCGTTCCGGGCCGAACCTCGAATGCTGCTCCAGCCCTTCCAGCCAGGTCTCAGCGGCCTGCCGCGCCTGCCTCCACTCGCCCGCGTGAACGGCGGCCAGCACCATCTCTGCGCGAGCTCGGCCCTGCAGCGGCGGGGCGCGCAGACGGCGCGCGATGTCCAGGCACTCGGCTGCAAGGAGATGCGCTCGCCGGTGGTCACCCAGCCACAGTGCGCACACCGCTCCCATGTCGTTCGCCTGGTACACGAGGACCGGGTCGCCCGCAGCCGTGGCGACCTCGATGGCAGATTCCGCGGCAGCCAGCGCGGCGACGGGCCGATCCGACTCCATCACGGCCATCGTCTCCGCAATGGCAGCCCAGGCCAGCAGGCGTGGTGAACCCACGGCTTCAGCCAGGGTAACGAGGTCGGCTGCCGCAGCCGCCGCCTCGGCCGCGTCGCCGGTCCGGGCTGCCAGCTGCAGTCGGGCGGAGTGTACGTCGACGTGCTCGGGCGAGCCGGGCAGCCCCTCGATTGCGGCCAGCGCACGCCGCACGTGATCCCGCGCCGCGTCGGTGTCCCCCTGGCTCCACTCCGCCAGGGCGAGCTTCGAGTGGAGCCTGCCCGCCGCGGTCCGTTCACCAGCAGTACGCCGGGAAGCAAGCGCCTCGCCCCAGTTCGTCACCGCGGCCTCCGCCTCGCCCACGCGTTCCCAGGCGTCGCCCAGGAGCTCGAGCGTCGGCGGGAGCAGCTCCGTTCGCCGTCCGGCCCTGATCGCCTCGATGGCTGCCTGCAGGTGCTCGGCCGCCTCACGAGGGGCGTGCAGGGCCAGGGCCCGCTCGCCGGCCGCCCGCAGCACGTCGATCAACCGGCCGGGGTCCGCCCGGTCGCGGGCCAGGCGGAGATGGCGTGCGAGACGGTCGAGGTCGGGCCCGACAGCAGGTGTGTCAGCGCCCTCGAGGGCGCGCGCGTAGGCGGCGTGCAGCTGGCGCCTCTCGAGCTCCGTCAGCTCCCAGTAGGCGACTTCCTGGATCAGCGGGTGAGCAAGGAGGTAGGCGATCCCACCGCCTCCCACCTCCTCGAGGAGGATCTCCTCCACCAGGCGCATTGACTGGAGCCGCGCCAGCGCAGCGTCGGGGGCGGCGGTCAGGGCGGCCAGCAGGCGGTGGGGCACACGATCGGCGCCAACAGCCAGGAGGTCGACGACGTGACGGTCCTCGGCCGAGAGCCGGCCCAGGCGGTCGAGGACCACGTCGCGTACCACGGGTGGGATCTTCGACAGCGCCGCCGCATCCAGCCTGATGTGAGTGCCCGAGCGGGTCAGCCCACCGGTCTCCAGGAGGAGGGTGGCCTGGGCCTGGACGAAGAGGGGGTTGCCTCCGGCGCGCGAGGCAACCGCGTGGGCGAGGCCAGGCGGAGGCATGGCGTCCAGGAGGTCCGCCAGCATCTCGGTAACTTCGGAGTCAAGGAGCCCAGCAGGTTCGATCTCGACGAGGCTCTGCCTGCGCAGGCTCGTGAGCAGCGTGCGAAGCGCCGGTGGAGCGTTGTCTCGTCGGTAGACCAGGAGCACCAGCAACCTCCTGGCGGCCGGCCTGGTCAGGTGCTGGACCAGCTCGAGGGTGGCGGCATCGGCCCAGTGGAGGTCGTCGAGCAGGAGCAGCACGGGCCGGCGTTCGGCCATCCTGGCGAGGAAGCGGTCGGCGGCGTCGAACAGGCGAGCCTTCTCGAGCGCCGGGTCGCCGACGGGCTCCGGGCGGGCGCCAACCAGGCCGGGGAACAGGCGGCCCAGCTCCTCCAGGCCGCTGGTCAGGCGCGCCCGCTCGAAATCCGAAAGCGCGCGAAGGTGATTGCCGAGCGCCTCCAGCAGGGGGCCGTAGGCGATGGATGTGCCGAGGGGGTACGCCGTGCCTGCCAGCACGACGAACCCTCGCTCCCTCGCCACCGCCGCTGCCTCCTCGGCAAGTCGCGTCTTGCCGATGCCTGCTTCGTCGGAGATCGATACGACCCGGACCCTGGGGGAGTCTCCTGACGTCGCCACGGCGGCGACGGCCGATGTGATGGGGGTCAGTTCGGCCTGTCTTCCGACCAATCGCATCGTGCGGTCCCGCATCGAGCGCCCTCAGGCGGCGTCCTCACCGCGGACATTGTGCAGCGCGCCCCGGCGATGTGGCGACCCTATCTCAAAGACGGCGGGCCGCAGGATCAGGCTGAGCCCCATCCAACCTCTGTCGCTGCATGTCGACTTCGAAGGTGGCCGACCTGCGCGCGGCGGAAGCTGCAGAACGCGGCGTCGAATGGCACGGTGCGGCTCTCAGGTTGGACGTCTCTCCACCCCTGGTTTGACGCAGCGCCCGCCAAAAGTTCAAACCTGTGACCGATGCGGCGGCCCGCGACAGTCAACGAGACTGGTCAGCGTAATCGCACCGTCCGGCCTGCCACCGCCGACCGCGGGTGTGGGGGACACAGGAGAGATCATCATGCTCGCCAGATGGGGAAGCTTCGTCTACCGCCGCCGCTGGGCGGTGCTCGCGCTGTCACTGGGGTTTGTCGCGCTATCCGTCGCCGGCGTCCTCAGGGGAACCAGTCCGAGCTTCAACGGGAACTCCACAGGCACCGAGGCTGCGTCCGCCGACCAGCTGGTCACGCGGGAGCTCCCAGCGCAGCACGCCAACTCGCTGACGCTCCTCTACCGCAGCAGCACGCTGACGGCTGACAGCCCCGCCTTTCAGGCGGCGATGCAGTCCTCCATTCGACCCCTGCAGGCCGATCCCCGGGTGCAGTCGATCATGACGCCGTATGACGCAGGGCCGGCAGCCGCCAGGTTGGCCTCCCGTGACCAGCACGAGGCGCTGGCCATCGTCACGCTCAAGGACGATCAGCAGGCGAGCAGGGCAACGTACTCGGACCTGCGCGCCGAGGTCGGTCCCAGCGGCCCACTGCAGGTGATGGGGACCGGCAACCTGGCGATCAACGCCGCGTTCAACAGCGAGCTGGGCCACGACCTCTCGACCGCGAGCCGGAGCTCTCTGCCGATTACGGCGGTCCTCCTCCTCCTGGTATTTGGCACCGTCGTCGCTGCGCTGCTGCCGCTCGGTGTCGGCGCCCTCGCCGTGGCGGGCGGGTTCGGCGGCATCTTCGTCCTGGCGCGGTTCGTCGACGTGTCGCAGTACGCAACAGATCTGACCGCCCTGGTCGGGCTCGGCATCGGCATCGACTACTCGCTCTTCATCGTGAGCCGCTACCGTGAGCAGCTCGCGCGGGGCGGCAGTCCGCAGGAGAGCCTGGAAGTGGCGATGGCAACCGCAGGCAGGTCTGTCATCTTCTCCGGGCTCACCGTCGCGATCGGGCTCTCGGGACTGCTGTTCTACCAGGGTTCCTACCTGGCCACGATGGGCCTCGGCGGGGCGTTCGCGGTGGCGGCGGCGGTGATCTATGCATTCACGCTCCTGCCTGCGCTGCTGGCGATACTGGGCCGCCGCGTCAACTGGCTGCGGTTGCCAGTCGTCGGGCGGCAGGCCGGCGGGCGCGGCTTCTGGCACATGGTGGCAAACCAGGTGATGCGACGGCCTGTCCTCGCGCTGCTCCCGGCCCTGGCCGTTCTGGCAGTTCTTGCCGCACCTGTGCTCGGGCTGCAGCTGGGGAGCGGCGGCATCAAGCTCCTCCCCCCGCAGAACCAGGCGCGATACGCCTACGATCAGATCGCGCAGAACTTCCCGCACCAGGATCAGGAAGTCATTCCGGTCGCCCTGTACTACGGCTCTGGCGACCCGCTCTCGGAGTCGCACGCCGCCTATGCCAACGGGCTCGCGGCCAGCATCGCGACCATGCCCGGAGTGCTGTCGGTGGACAACCCGGCCAGCACCACCGCGTCGCCCGCCGCACGGCAGGCCGGCGTGGGGGCTCACATCGTCGAGCTCCAGGTGCACAGCTCTTACCAGCCGAGCAGCAGCCAGGCGAAGTCGCTGGTCGCCAGCATCCGGAACGAGGCGGGACCGGCCGGCGGCAGCAAGCTGGTCGGCGGCTCGACGGCATTCACAGAAGACGACGTGGCCTGGATCGCGGCCCGGACACCTGTCGCTGCCGGGTTCGTGGTGGTCGTGACCTACGTCGTGCTGTTCCTGCTAGTCGGCTCGGTACTGCTACCGCTCAAGGCCATCCTGATGAACCTGGTGTCGGTCGGCGCTGCGTTCGGTGCGATCGTCTGGATCTTCCAGGAGGGTCACCTGAGCGGCCCGCTCAACTTCACGCCGCAGACCCTGGACCCGAGCATCGCGGTGCTGATCTTCTGCATCCTCTTCGGTCTCTCGATGGACTACGAGGTCCTGATGCTGAACCGGATCCGTGAGGAGTGGCGCCGCTCCGGTGACACGCGGACGGCTGTGGCGACGGGCCTGGAGCGCAGCGGCCGGCTGATCACCGGCGCAGCGGCCATCATGGTCGCCGTCTTCGCCAGCTTTGGCTTCGGCGCCGGGACCGTGCTGATCAAGGCACTCGGCCTCGGGCTGGCCATCGCGATCACGGTTGACGCGACCCTCGTTCGGGCAGTGGTCGTCCCAGCGTTGATGCGGCTGCTGGGCGATCTCAACTGGTGGGCGCCGGGGGCCCTGGCCGGGCTGCTGCGGCGGCTGGCCCTTGCCGAGCCCGTCGATCGTGAAGTCGAACGACAGGCCGCCTGATATGTTCGTGACCGTGCAGGACCAGGCGCCGCCACTGCTCTCGCTTCGTCAGCGGCGCCTGGCCATGCTGGTCATGGCCGCCCTGCTCGTCCTGTTCCTGTGGGTGAACGAGGCCAGTCCGTTCGAGGCGCCCCACGCCGCGGCGATGGGAACGCTGGTGCTCACGCTGATCGTGCTGAGCCTCCTGGACGGCATCGGCCATCCCACGCTGCGGATCGGAGGGATGGCGGCGGCCACGATGGGTCTCATGCTGCTCGCGCGCAGCCCGGCGGAGACGCCGGTCGGCGCGTACATCGTGATCCTGGATGCGACTCAGGAGCTCCGCCTTCGGACCGCCCTCGGCGTCACGGGGACGCTCATGGCCACGTTCCTCGCCAGCCAGCTTCGGGCCCCGGGAGGATTGGAGGCCGGCTGGATCTCGGTGGCGTTCAACGTCGGCTTCTTCGTGTTCGCGTTCGTGCTCCTCTACGGCGCCCGCCGGCTTCGCGACGAGCAGTTCCGAGTGCGCACGCTGCTTGCCGAGCTCGAGGCAAGGCGGGCCCGCGACCTGGCCGCGGCCAAGACCGAGGAGCGCACACGCCTGGCGCGTGACATCCATGACGTGCTCGCGCACAGCCTCACCGCGCTGATCGTTCAGCTCGACAGTGCCCGCATGGTGTTGACGGAGGAGAGGGCGTCGGACGAAGCGGTGGGGTCTGTGCTGCGCGCGCGCCACCTCGCCCAGGAGGGGCTCGACGAAACTCGTCGCGCGGTCGGCACGCTGCGCGGAGATCGCGTGCCGGGAGCGGAGATGCTGGCAGGCCTGGTCGAGGAGTTCGAGCACGACTCCGGGGTCAGGTGCGAGTACTCGGTCGACGGGGAGCCGGTGGAGCTCGCTTCGCCTGCACAGCTCGCCCTCTACCGGACCGCCCAGGAGGCTCTCACGAACGTCCGCAAGCACGCGCCCGCAAACCGGGTGCAGGTCCATCTCCGGTACACCGCGGGCGGCGCGGAGCTGACCGTGGACGACTTCGGGGCCCCGCCTCCGCCGAGGTCGAACGGGGCCACGGACGGCTATGGGCTGGAGGGCATGCGCGAGCGGGCCGAGCTGCTGGGCGGCCGCCTCGACGCCGGTCCCCGCGACAGGGGATTCCGTGTGCGCCTGTGGCTTCCCGCATAACCGTCGCCGTCGTCGACGACCAGCGGCTGGTGCGAGAGGGACTGCTCACCATGCTGCGGCTGATGCCGGAAGTGGAGGTAGTCGGCGCCGCCGGCGACGGGCTGCAGGCCCTTGAGCTCGTTGCGGAGAAACGGCCGGCCATCGTGCTGATGGACCTGCGGATGCCGCGTTGTGACGGCGTCGAGGCAACGCGAAGGATCGGCGACGAGTACCCGTCCACGCGCGTCGTCGTCCTCACGACTTACGCGGACGACGAGTCTATCTTCGGAGCCCTGCAGGCTGGTGCCCGAGGCTACCTCACCAAAGACGCCGGCCCGGAAGAGCTCCTCAGAGCGATCCAGACGGTGCACGCCGGCCAGGCGCTCCTCGACCCGATCGTGCAGGCCAGGCTGCTCGACCGCTTCGGCAAAGGGGCGCCGCGACCGGTCTCGACGGCGCCCGACGGGCTGACGCCGCGTGAGATCGAGGTCCTCGGCCTGATTGCTCAGGGCCTCAGCAACCGGCAGATCCAGGAACGGCTCAGCGTGACGGAGGCGACCGTCAAGAGCCATGTCAACAGCATCCTTGCCAAGGCGGGGCTGCGCGACCGCGCCCAGGCCGTCAGCTACGCCTTTCGGAACCGGCTGACGGGAGCGTAGTGGCGCGTCGGCCGCCCCGGCGCCATGCGCCGACCTGGCAACCCCTTCACGTCGATCACCACATCCACCGACCCCTGCGCGTTGAATACGTCGAACCCGGCGTTCGGCAGCGCCACCACTAAGCAGTCTCGTCGGCGTTACCCCGTTGAACATTCCCAGCGGCTCAGTGGAGTCGGTGGAGTCACCCACGTACCCTCCAGGGCCACCACCACGTCTGCATTCCCCGCGTGGTTGAAGAGATTCACCTGGGCCTCCACTGCCGACCGCCACCTCCACGAGGTTCGGCACTGTCTGCCCGGGCGCCCAGTTGAGGTTCGACGCGTTGGGCAGCGCGATCCCTGAAGGCCAGACCGTCAGGAAGCTCGCTGCGGTCGTGTCTGTCACCGTCACGTTCAGCACCACGGCCGACACGCCCGTCGCCGGAACGTTGGCGACCCCGCCGATGAACTTCGTCCGCAGGCTCCAGTTCGAGCTTCATGAAGATGCCTTGATCGACTGGGCAAGAACCCGACAACCTGCAGCGCTTTCTCGGCTGGTTCGCGACCTGACCGCCTTTCGCCTGCTGGCGGCAGAGAGCATCGGGCCCGGCTCCGAGAGAGCCGGGCCCGAGCCGTTCTCGGTCGTCGGTGCGGTCAGTCCCCGCTGACGCTGACGGCGAACACGTCGGGCTGGGTGTGCGTGCCAGCTGCTGGGGAGGCCGGCGGCGACGTCCATGTGTTGCGGTTGTCGCCAAAGGTGAACAGAGTGGCGCCGCTCGTCTGGGTCGTGGCCATGTACTCACCGATGTCGTAGCAGGGCCTGATGGTGCGGTCGTAGTTGGTGGTGGCGTTGGCGCCAAAGGCCGGGATCGGGTTGTTGCTCGGGATCAAGTCGAAGGCCGGGCTCAGCTGGCGGACCTGGGCGCCCTGCAGGCTGGCCTGGCCGCCCTCGAGGTCGATCGCCCCGCGGACCGAATCGACGCGCAGCTGCCCGTTGCTGAGCTGCGTGTAGTAGCCGACCGCCACGCGCCCTCCCCCGGGGTTGACCGTGACCGCCGGGTGTACGTGCTGCGGGTTGGCCGCCGTGGCCCCGGCGATCGTGATCGGGCTGCTCCACGACGCGCCGGCGTCCGGCGAGACCAGGAGCCGGATGTCGGAGGTCGAGTTCGGGTCCCCGAACGTAGGGCTGTTCGAGGCGTTGTAGGCGATGAAGAGGTTGCCCCCCGTGGCGGCGAAGCTCGGCTGGCTGATGAGCCTGGTGGCGTTCCGGAACCGCGGCAGACCGAACCGGCCCCCGCCCAGGTTGGGGCCGCTGTGCAGCACCGTGCGGAAGCCGCCGCTGGTGCCGCAGTCGGCGAGCGTACCGGGCGTGACGTTGGGGAACGCCTGCGGGTCGGGCGCGCCCGGCACGTTGAAGTTCAGGAAGCGGAAGGTCAGACCACCATCGTCGGACGCCAGGACGCGGAAGAAGTCCTGGTCCGCCTGGCCGGCGGCCAGGAAGGGGACGTAGAGTCGCCCGGTCGAGCGGTCGACCACCGGGTTGGAGAACTGCAGGAACGGAGCCAGGGTGGCGGTGCTGGGCGGCGCGAAGAGCGTGCTCACGCTCCAGGTCTGGCCACCGTCGGTGGACCGCCCCATCTTCAGCACGGAGTTGCCCGAGCCGAAGCTCGTCCAGGTCACGTAGACGTTGTCCTGGCCGGGGCGCAGGGGATCGGGGCCTGCCGCGATCCACTCCTTGTCGGAGCCCGGGTCGAGGCCCACCGTCACGCCGGGGGCAAACGTCGTGCCTCCGTCCGAGGATTTGCCGACGAAGATCAGGGACTGCCCAGCCGCGTTGGCGCCAAGGCTGGCGTAGTAGAAGTTGCCCTGACTGTCGACGGTCAGCGCCGGGTCACCGAACGTGAATGGGCTGCCCGGGATGGGCGGCAGCGAGGTCTCGGTGAACGTCAGGCCGCCGTCGTGCGACACGCCGACACCGGAGAGGAAGCGGTGCACGAATGCGACCCTGTTCTGAGCCGTCAGAACAACCGGCTGGTCGGCCGAGTTGTTGAAGCCGACCACCACGTTGGGCCCGAAGGACGCGATCGAGGTCTCACTCTGGATAGAGAGCTCGTACGGGCGCTGAGGCTGGGGCAGGGCGTTGGGGAAAAACTGGATGTTGTCCAGCACAGGGTCGTTGACCTGCACCCCGCTGCCCTGGCCGTGGAATGCCCTGGCGGCGGCCACCTCGTCGGCATCACCAAGGACAGGCTGGTCGTTGGCGTCGATCAGGTCGGGCGGAGCGTTCGGCCCGTCTGACGTCATGAACTTCGCCTCGAGGATCGCGGCCTGCATGGTGCCCGCGTCGTCCGCTACCGCGTGAAGCGGCAGCGCCGCGGCCACCGTGAGACCGATCAGCACGGCGAACAAGCGACGAACCATGTGGGTTCTCCTCCTGACAGTGGCCCCCCCTTCGCGTGGGCCCTCGCTGGCGCAGGATATTCCAGTGATCGCCTGCGTGCACGTGCAGGCGACCGTCGCGGGCGCTATGGTGGGCAGATGGCTGCTCCGCGTGCCATGACGACAGCGCTGCTCGGGACCGCTCTTGGGATCGCGCTGCTGGCCTGGATTGCCACGGCCCTGCTGACGTCGGGAAGCCGCCTGCCGCTGGGAGAGGTGCCCGCGATCCGCACCGTCGTCGGCCAGCCGTCGGCGACGGCGCCGCCAGCGCCGGCGCCGACCGTTGCGCCTGTTCCCGGCAACCCCGCGCCCACGTCGACGTCAGCTCCGGCGCCGGCCCAGCGGCCGAGCGGGACAGCCGGCCAGGGCACCGGGACCTCGCCTGCCGAGGGCTACCCTGGCGGCGCGCGCTGCGCCCAGGACCCGAAGGACCTGGCGCAGATCAAGTTCTGCGGCGGCAGTTAGACCGGGCTGGCCGAGATCCACCAACAGGTTGGAGCGGCGTCATTGCGGCTGACGCGAGGGCCGTCTCAGCGCCAGTGGGTTTCAGGTTCGAGGTGTTGTAGCTTCCGCGCCCGCTCTCGCTCGATCAGAATCCGTCGCAGGACGCTCATCCTGGCCGGCCCGCTTGCATCTCAGAGAAGCGCTCAACCCGCGTCGGCGCCTGGCGGGCTACCTCCCCCGCGAGGGGAGGGACTTGACCAGACGCCAGCGGTTGGCGGTGCCGGAGCGCTCGTAGCAGACCTCGTCCACCGCCGCCCTGGCGATCGACAGGCCCCGGCCGCGCTCCTTCAGCTCCTCCACCGGCGGGGGCGGCTGCGCGAGGCCGTTCCACTCCTCGCCGCCGTCGTAGAACTCGGCCACGACGCGGCCGTCGGCCACGCTGAGCTGCAGCCGCAGGGAGGTGGGCCGCGCGTGCTCGACGATGTTGGCCTCGACCTCCAGCACGGCCAGCTCGAAGAGCATCCGCCAGCGCTCGTCAGGGAGCGCGGGGAGGCGTCGCCAGAACCTGGCGAGCGTCTCGTGCACCAGGTCCAGATTGCGGCCCTCGGCCTCGTAGCCGATCGTCACCTGGCAGGCACCGTCTGGCGGCGCTACAGCCCTGCCGGCCAGGCGCCGCAGCACGACCAGGGTGGCGTCGTCCGGCGGCCGGGCCGGCACCCGGTCGGCCAGGCGGTGGACGATCGCCTCGGCGTCCTCCCCGCGCCGCAGCTCGGTGCCCAGGTCCCACTGGCGCAGGGGCCGGTCGCCGACGTCGAGGAGGCCGTCGCTGTGCACGGCCAGGACATCGCCGGGCTGCAGCCGCGCCGTGTCCTCGCGGAAGACCCCGCTCAGGCCGAGGCCCAGCGGCAGTGAGGCACCGGCCAGCCGGACCACCTCCCCGCCGTCCCGGACGATCAGGCAGTGTCCGTGGCCGGCGTCGACGTAGCGGAGGACGCCGGTCTCCAGCTCCAGGCGAGCGTGGAAGAGTGTGACGAAGGGCTCGGCGCCGCCCATGTTGAACGTCACCCAGCGGTCGGCCGCCGCCACGCGCGCGGCGGGGCCCATGCTGCTGGGCGCCGCCATCAGGGCCGTCTGCAGCCTGGCCATGACCAGCGCCGCCCGCATGCCCTTGCCCATCACGTCGGCCACCGTCAGGTCCAGGTGGCCGTCGTCGGTGAGCGTCCAGTCGTAGAGGTCCCCGGCCATGTCGGCGGCCGGCAGGCAGGTGCCCGCCAGCTCGTAGTCGCGCAGGCTCGGCGCGTCATGGGGAACGAGCTCCCGCTGGACGCTGGCCGCGGTCTCGGACTGGGCGTGGCGGGAGCTGATGTCGTCCAGGATGACGATGGAGCTCTCGGGCCGGTGCTCGCCGCCCACGGGCGCGACCGCGACCGAGCACCAGAGGGGGGAGCCGTCCGCCCGCAGCACGCGGGTCTCGAAGTCGGTGCGGTCGAGCCGGCCCTCCAGGACGGCCTCGACGCGGGCCCGGGCCGCCGCCACGTCGTCGGGGTGGATCAGCGTCAGCAGCCCCCGGCCCAGCAGCGCTTCGCGCGGGTAGCCGAGCATCGCCATCGCCGCCCGGTTGACGTCCAGCAGGAGGCCGGCCTGGTCCGCCTGGCAGATCACCACCGGCGCGCTGGTGAGGAGGGTCTCCCTGGTCTCGCTGGCGTCTCGCCAGCCCTCCAGGGCCCTGGCCAGCTGGCCCACCTCGTCCGTGCGGTCGGCGAAGGGCACCCGGGGCCGGCCGCCCTTCGCGATCTGCACGGCCGTCCTGGTCAGCTGGTCGATGGGGCCGCCCACCAGCCGGCCCACGTACAGGATCATCAGCGCGCCCATCAGCAGGTCGAGCGCGGCGAACAGGAGCGGGCCGGCCACCGCCGCCAGGAGCCCAGGCCCGTGCAGGCCGACCGGGCGGATGCTGTTCGCCAGCCGCCATTCCGTGTAGGCGACCAGGCCGAAGACGACCATGTCGACGGCCATGGTCCCGTAGCCCATGACGATGAAGGTGCGCTGCAGGCTCCTCAGGTGCATGCCGAGGCCTTCCTGGAGACGCGGCCCCTGGCGGCGACGGCGGGTGCCGGCAGCCGGCGGAGGACCAGCACGGTCACGTCGTCCGCGTGGTTCGCCGACACGCGGCCGAGGAGCCGCTGGACCATCTCCTCGGCATCCCCGGCCCGCAGCAGCTCGTCGATCGCCCCCCGCTCGTCCACAGTCTGGTCGCGCAGGTCCACGAGACCGTCGCTGTAGACCAGCAGCCTGTCCCCGGGCTCCAGCCGGACCGCGCCCTCCTGGAAGACCTCGCCGAGGCCCAGCCCCAGCGGCAGCGAACGGCCTCCCAGCCTGGCGATCTCCCCGTCGCCGCG
>DATFRD010000212.1:0-21734 GCA_035263645.1 Candidatus Dormiibacterota bacterium
GCGACCGAGATGCCGAGGGCGTAGTGGGAGATCGTGGTCGCCAGGTCGATCGCGGGCCGGCCGACCGCGAAGCCGAGGCCGACCACGACCGTGCTCCAGAGCAGCGTGCCGGTCAGGTCGAGGAGGAGGAAGCGCCACAGCGACATGCCGTCCGCGCCGGCCGCGAAGTAGATGACCGCGTTGGGGATGGCCTGGATGTAGTAGGCGAAGACGACCGTCCAGGCGCCCCAGCGCCTGGCGAGGCGTTCCGCGCGCTCGACATGGCGGCGCTGCCGGGCGCCCTGCCGGGCGTAGAAGGCGAGGATGCGCGGACCGTAGCGCCGTCCGGCCCACCAGGTGAAGGGGTCGAAGGCCATGAGACCGACGACGGGGGCGGCGAACGCCAGCAGCACGGGCGCCCGGCCCACGCGGGCGAACGCGCCCGCCGCGACCATCGATGCGGTCGAGCCGGTCAGGGTCTCCAGCAGGACCGGGTGGGTGCCGACGAGCGCCGGGACGACCGGGAGCATGGCCAGCGAGAAGAACGGCCCGACCAGGACCGGCCCCAGGCAGGCGACGTCGACCGGCGACGGCCGCCGTCCGGCCACCAGGCCGGCGGCCCACCGCCCGGCGGCGGGCCGCTGAAGGTCGGGCTGCGGGGGGTCGGGCCGCGGGGCGTCACGACCGAGCGCCGGCATACCCGACCATTCTTGCCGCAGTCGCCCGGGCGGCGCCTCCGGCTGGGCGGGCACCTCTATGGTTGCTGGAATGACACCGTTCAGCCCGACCCTCGCAGCGCGTCTGCTGCGGGCCTCCGCCGCCGGGATGGCGGTCGAGGTCCGCGCGCTCTCACCCGACCTCGCCGGCCGCCCGCCCCGTGACGGCGAGTGGTGCGCGACCGAGGTCGTCGGCCACGTGATCGAGGCGGAGCGGCGCGGCTTCGCCGACCGGATCACGCTTATGGTCGAGCGGGACGAGCCGCTGCTGGAGACGTGGGACCAGGAGGCCGTGACCGCGGCCCGGCGCGACGCCGAGCGGGAGCCGGAGGCGATGGTCAGCGAGCTGCTGGCACTGCGCGAGGACGGCGCGCGCATGCTGGAGCGCCTGGGCCCGCTGGACCTTCTCCGCGGCGGCGAGCACCCGACCGTGGGCCGGCTCACCGTCGAAGAGGTGATGCACGAGTGGGTGCACCACGACCGGGCCCACCTGAGGCAGGTGCTGGAGATCGCGCAGGCGTTCGCCTGGCCGAACATGGGCAACGCGCAGCGGTTCTCTCGCTGAGGGCGCCGGAATGTGGGTGGCCGACCACCGGTTGGAACCCGCCATGACCAGCTCGAATCCCATGAACGACTTCAACCGGTCCCTGATCGCCGACTTCCGGGCCAACCACGGCAGGGCGTCGAGCGGCCCCTTCGTCGGTGCGCCCCTCCTCCTGCTCACCACCCGCGGGGCGAAGAGCGGGGACGAGCGGACCACGCCGCTCGTGCACACCAGGGACGGCGACCGCTACGTCATCATCGCCTCCAAGGGCGGCGCGCCCACGAACCCGGCCTGGTACCACAACCTGGTGGCCAACCCGCGGGTGACCCTGGAAGTCGGCGACGAGCAGTTCGAGGCGGTGGCGTCCGTCCCCGGGGGCGAGGAGCGGGACCGGCTCTTCGGCGCCCAGGCCCGCGTCATGCCCAACTTCGCCGAGTACCAGCGGAAGACCACCCGGCGGATCCCGGTGGTCGTGCTCGAACGCGCCGACTGAAGGGGGGCCGGAGCCGGGGCACGACCAGCGGGTCGTACCCCCGGCCCCTCTGCCTGACGGGCCTCAGCCCGCCAGCGGCCCGCCCGTCTCGAGCAGCGTCTTGAGGTCGCTGAGCACCCAGCTCCAGCCGCCGCCCGCGCCCTCGGCCTCCTGGAAGGTCACATGTCAAGCCGCCTCCGTGGGCGGTTCGCGGCGTGATCTCGGCACAATGGGAGCCCATGCCCTCGATCTGGGACCGGGTCGCCCTCCGCACGCGCACGCTGTTCAGCGAGGGCCTGCGCGCCGCCGGGCCGCCGGCGGCCGCCGGCTTCTACGACCAGCTCATCGAGCTGCTGGTCGCAGGCGACCTGGGCCCGTCGCTCGCGTTCCGGGTGGCCGAGGGCGTGCGGCGCCGGCGGCCGATCACGCTCCCCGCGGCCCAGGAGGCGCTCGCCGCGGAGCTCGCCGCGGCCATGTCACCGCGGCCGCGCGGCCTCTTCATCGACGCCCGCCCCTCGTGCGTGCTGCTCTACGGCGTCAACGGCTCCGGCAAGACCACCACCGCCGGGAAGCTGGCGTACCTCCTGCGCCTGGACGGCTTCAACCCGCTGGTCGTGGCGGCCGACACCTACCGCGCGGCGGCGCTGGAGCAGATGGAGGCCTGGGCCGAGCGGGCGGGGGTGCCCTGCTTTGTGGGTCAGCCTGGCGGCGACCCGGCCGCGGTCGTGTTCGACGGCCTGCAGTCGGCCGCCCGGCGCGGGAACGGCGTGGTGCTGGTCGACACGGCCGGCCGGATGCAGACGCAGAGCAACCTGCTGGCCGAGCTGGCCAAGGTCGGCCGGGTGGCGGCCAAGGCACTGCCCGGCGCGCCCCACGAGTCGCTGCTGGTGCTCGACGGCAACCTGGGCCAGTCCAACCTGGCGCAGGCGAGGGGCTTCAACCAGGCGCTCCCGATCAGCGGCCTCGTGCTGACCAAGATGGACGGCACGGCCAGGGGGGGCGCGGTGGTGTCGATCGAGTCGGAGCTGGGCGTGCCCACCAAGATGATCGGACTCGGGGAGGGGCCGGCCGACCTGGCGCCGTTCGACGTGGGCGAGTTCGCGCATGCGCTCCTTGGGGCCGATGGTCACCGCCGCTGACCCCCACTGCCACACCACCGCGTCCGACGGCATGGTGGGACCGGCCGGGCTCGTCGGCGGTGCGCTGGAGCATGGCATCGGCCTCATCGCGGTCTGCGACCACGACACCATGGCCAGTGCCTCCGAGGTCCGGAGCCGGGGCGACGCGGCCGGGCTGGCCGTGGTCTGTGGCGAGGAGATCACGACCCGCTGGCCGGCCCAGACGCACGTGGTGGGGTGGTTCCTGGAGCGTCCGGTGCGCAGCGGCATGACCCTCGAGGACACGGTGGACGCGATCCACGACCAGGGCGGGCTGGCCGTCATCCCGCACCCGTTCATGCCCACCTACTTCGCCTCCTGCCAGCCTGGCATGCTGGCCCGCCTGATCCAGCGGCACCCGGTGGACGGGATCGAGCTGGAGCACTCGGCGCCGGTCTCCAGGAGCCGGGCGCTGCGGCTGGCCGAGTTCTACAACGCCCACCGGGACCGGCTGGGCGCCGCTATCGGGGCCAGCGACAGCCACTTCGGCCGTCACGACCTGGGCCAGGTCCTCACCGAGTTCGAGGGCACCACGGCCGCGGACTTCCGGCGCGCGGTGCTCGAGCGGCGGACCCAGCCGAGACGCGGGCGTCCGGCCGACGTGCCCCGCAGCCTCGCAGCGCGCCAGCAGTGGCGCAGCCTCGTCGTGCTGCCCGTCCGCCGGCTGCGCGGCCAGCTCTGAGCGTCGCGGGAGCGGGCTTGACAGCCGGTCCCGACCGCCTGCATGCTCGGAGAGGCGGGCATCCACGCCCAACCTCCACCACCCCACCCAGCGGGGGTGCCGCGAGAGGCAAAGGGGAGCCGACCTCGGATGCCGGAGCTGACCGCCGCCCCCGCGGGCGGGCATCGCTGGGGATGCCCTGCCGCGTGGGACAGCGGAGGCAGCACGATGACCAGGGACGCGGGCTTCAAGCGGCGTGTTCGCGCGCGGACGGCAGGAACCGGCGAGGCGTACAGCACCGCCCGAGCCCGGCTGGACCGGGGTAGGGGCGGCCGCCTGCTCCACATCACGAACGGGGACTCGGTGGCCGGCACGCTGCGCGAGGCCGGCGCGCTCGGCCGCGTGCTGGCCTGGCAGGACGTGCTCCACGATGGCCCGGTGCCCGCCGCAGCTCCGGCCGCGCTGCGGCGGGTGCGGGCCAGGCACCTGGCCGGCCGCGGCTGGGGCGAGGCCGCCGCGATCGAGCGCCAGATGGCCGACAGGGACCGACTGGTCGAGGAGGGCGCCGCCGGCGAGTACGTGCTGTGGTTCGAGGCGGACCTGTACGACCAGCTGCAGCTCGTGCAGGTGCTGGACCAGCTGCGCCGGCTGGGCGTGGCGCCGGCCCGCGCGACGCTGGTCTCGGTGGGCGAGCACCGCGGCATCGCCCACTTCGCGGGCCTGGGCCAGCTGCGCGCCGAGCAGCTGGCGGCGCTGGCGCCGCAGGGGGAGCGCCTCTCGGCCGAGACCCTCGAGCTCGCCGGCCAGGCCTGGGCCGCGTTTACGGCGCCCGACCCGGCGGGCCTGGGCGCGATCACCGCGGTGCGCTCGCGGGAGCTCCGCTACCTGGGCGAGGCGTTCGCCCGCCTGCTCGCGGAGTACCCCTCGGGCACCGACGGGCTGTCGCTCACCGAGCGCCGGATCCTGATGGCGGCCGGCGAGGGCGAGACGGCCGCGGGACTCGTGTTCCGCCGGGTGTCGGACGCGGAGCGGCGGCCCTTCCTGGCCGATGCGGTTTGCTGGGCGACCATGCGAGACCTCGCCGGGTGCCCGGCCCCGCTGCTCGCGATGGACGACCCGGAGCTGCCGTTCGCCCGGCGCCGGGTGCGGCTGGCGCCCGCCGGGAGGGAGGTGCTCGCCGGCCGCCTGGACCACGTGCGCCACAACGGCGTCGACCGCTGGATCGGCGGCGTCCACCTGGCCGGCCGATCGACGCCCTGGCGCTACGACGAGCGGCTGGAGACGCTGCTCCGCGCGTGACCCCCGGCCGCCAGCTCCAGCAGGACCTCGTGCACGCCGGCCGGCGCGGCCAGGATGTCGCCGCTCTCCAGCCAGGCGTCGCCGCCCGACCAGTCGGTGACCCGGCCGCCGAGCTCCAGCACGAGGGCGGCCCCGGCCGCCACGTCCCAGGTCCCGAGCCCGAGCTCGAAGAACCCGTCGTAGGTGCGGCCGGCGGTCCAGGCCAGGTCGAGCGAGGCCGCCCCCGCCCGGCGCAGGTCCTCGAAGCGTTCCAGCGCCCCCGCCAGCACCGGCAGGTAGCGGGCGGCCCGCTCCTTGCGGCGGAACGGGAAGCCGGTCGCCACGACGGCGCCGGCCGGGTCGCGCCGGGCCAGGGCCGGCAGCCGCTCCCCGTTCAGCGTGGCCCCCCGGCCGTGCTCGGCCCCGAACTCCAGGCCCAGCCACGGCGCGATGACGACGCCGGTGACGGGCACGCCGCCCTCGACCAGGGCGACCGAGACGCCGACCACCGGCATCCCCCGTACGAAGTTCGTCGTGCCGTCGAGCGGGTCGACGGCCCACCGCGTGCCGGCGAGGGCGCCGCCCCGCTCCTCGGCCAGGATCGGGATGCCCGGCGAGAGCCTCGTCAGCGTCTCGACGATCGCCTCCTCGCTGGCGAGGTCCGCCGCCGTCACGTAGTCGCCGGAGCGCTGCTTCAGCCGGGCGGCGGCGTGCCCCAGGCCGCGGCTGCGGAGGACGTCGGCGCCGGCCCTGGCCGCCGCGAGGGCGATCGGGAGCAGCGCCTCAGGGCTCCTGGCCGAGGCCGAACATGGCCTCCAGGTCGTGCTGCGAGTACTGCTGGAAGGCGACCATCGTGTGGGTCCGCTCGATGCCGTCGAGCCGGGTCAGGTCTCGCGTCACCACGTTGGCCAGCTCGTCGTGCTGGCGGACGCGCACCATCGCCACGAAGTCCCAGTCGCCGGTCACCGTATAGACCTCCGCCACCCCCGCGGTCTCGGCCAGCCGCGGGCCGAGCGTGGCCAGCCCGGCGCGCGTGGCGCGGACCAGCAAGATCGCGGTCAGCATCTGCGGGAGTGTACGCTGCCCGGGTGCGGCGCATCGTCCGGGACGACGCCCGGCACCCTGATCCCGCGTTCGCCGAGCTCTACGCGTCGTTCCCCGACGCGACCGACCTGGACCCCTGGCTGGCCTGGTGTCGCGCCGCGGCCGGCCCGGTGCTGTACGTGGGCGTGGGCGCCGGCCGGCTGGCGGTGCCGCTGGCGGCGGCCGGCGTGGACCTGGTGGGGGTGGACGTGCATCCGGGCATGCTGGTCAGACTGCGCGAGCGCCTGCCGGACCTGCCGCTGGTCGAGGGCCGCATCGAGGAGGTCAACCTGGGCCGGCGCTTCCCGCTTGTCATCGGCCCGTCGGGCATCCTGGCCGACCCGGCGCGGCTCGCCGGGGCGGCGCGACACACCAGCCGCCGGCTGGGTCTGGAGCTGACGAACCCGCACTGGCTGCTGGCCGGCGGCGGCCGGGGGGTGCGGGTCCTCGACTCGACACGGGAGTGGGCCGAGATCGAGGTCGACTACCCGGGTGGGTGGACGCACCGGGCACGCGTCCGGATGCGCTGGCCGGAGGACGCGCACGCGCTGCTGGCCGGGGCCGGGCTGGAGCTGGAGGTCATGCGCGGCCAGGACCCGGACGCCGACCTCGAGGAGAGCCCGACCTACTTCGTGCTGGGCAGGCTGCGGCAGCCGGGAGCCGGCCGTCGCCGGCGGCGGGCTCCTGGTATCCTGTCAAGCCTTGGTCCTTGACACGCTTGCCTCCCGACAGCGGCAGGTCGAGCTTTTCGAGCGCTACGCGCCCCTGTTGACGGGGCAGCAGCGCGAGGTGCTCGAGCTCTACCTGGGGAGCGACTGGTCGCTCTCCGAGATCGCGCGCAGCCGCGAGACCTCGCGTGCGGCCGTGCACGACGTCGTGCGGCGAGCGGCCCAGGCACTGGAGGAGTACGAGGCCCGGCTCGGTCTGCTGCGGGCGGAGAGCACCCGGCGGGACGCGCGCGCCGCGCTGGTCCGGGACCTGGCCGACATTCGGCGCCGGCTGCTCCGGATCGAGCAGGAGGTCCTGAAGATTTGATCGAATGCCGGCTGAGGCACGCCCCCGGTTCGATCCTCGCGCCCCGGCCGGCGCGCCTGCCGGGAGGTGGGGCGGGCTGATGTTCGAGAGCCTGAGCGACCGCCTCGGCATCGTGCTCAAGCGCATGACTGGCCGCGGTGTGCTCCGCCCGGAGGACGTCGAGGTGGCGCTGCGCGAGGTTCGGATGGCGCTGCTGGAGGCGGATGTCAACTACCGCGTGGTGAGGGAGTTCGGCGAGCGGGTCCGGAGCCAGCTCGTGGGCGCCGAGGTCGGCGAGGGCCTGACGCCCGCGCAGCAGGTCGTCAAGGTCGTGCACCAGGAGCTGATCGACCTGCTCGGCGGGAACGACCGCGGCCTGCGCTACGCCGACCGGCCGCCGACCGTGATCCTGCTGGCCGGCCTCCAGGGCTCCGGGAAGACGACGACCGCGGTCAAGCTGGCGCTGTACGTGCGGCGGGACGGGCACCGCGCGCGGGTCGTGGGCCTGGACCTCCGGCGTCCGGCCGCCGTCGAGCAGCTGCGCGTGCTCGCCGAGCGCGAGAAGGTCGCCTTCTGGTCGGGCCAGGGTGCCGTGGAGGAGATCGCCCGCGATGCGATCGCGGCCGCGGCCCGGGCCGGTGAGGACGTGGTGATCCTGGACACGTCGGGCCGGCAAGCGCTCGACCAGGAGCTCATGGACGAGCTTCGGCGGCTGCGGGCCGCGATCCCGGTCACAGAGTCGCTCCTGGTGGCGGACGCCATGACAGGCCAGGAGGCGGTCACGGTCGGCGCTGCGTTCCACGAAGCCGTCAGCCTCGACGGCGTGATCCTGACCAAGCTGGACGGCGACGCCAGGGGCGGCGCGGCGCTGTCGCTGAAGCACGCGACCGGCAGGACGGTGCGGTTCGCCGGCGTGGGCGAGCGGCCGGCCGACCTGGAGGTCTTCCACGCTGACCGGATGGCGTCGCGCATCCTCGGCATGGGCGACATGCTCACGCTGATCGAGCGCGCCGAGCAGGCGGTGGACCGCCGCGAGGCGGAGCAGGTCGAGCGCAGCCTGCGGTCCGGCCAGCTGACGTTCGACGACTTCCTGGTCCAGATCCGCCAGCTGCGCAGCATGGGGTCGATCGCGAGCGTGATCGAGATGATCCCCGGAGCCGGCCAGATCAAGGGCCAGCTGGCGGAGGCCGACCCGGAGGCCGAGGTGCGCCGGATGGAGGCCATCATCCTGTCCATGACGAGACGCGAGCGCGCGCGGCCGGATACCATCGACGGCTCGCGACGGCGCCGCATCGCGGCCGGCAGCGGCACGCAGGTCACCGACGTGAACCGGCTGCTCAAGGCCCGCGAGCAGATGCAGCAGATGGTGAAGCAGTTCGGGCTCGGCGGCCCGCCGGGGCGCCGCCGCCGCGGCCGCGGCCGGGCTGGGCTGAGCCGCTTCCTCGGCGGTTGAACCGAGGACCTAAGGGAGGTATCGCGACATTGGTCAAGATCAGGCTGAGGCGAATGGGAGCCAAGCGGCGGCCCTTCTATCGCCTCGTGGTGGCCGACGCGCGGTCGCCCCGCGACGGCCGGTTCATCGAGCAGGTGGGGTACTACAACCCGCTGACCGAGCCAGCCACTGTGAAGATCGACGAGGAGAAGGTGGCGCAGTGGCTGAACCAGGGGGCCCAGCCCTCGGACGCGGCCCGGATCCTTCTCAAGCGGGAGGGCATTCTTGAGCGCTATGCAGCATCGCGAAAGTCCGGATCGACCACCGTTCAGGCGTAGCTACGGCGGGCCGTCGGGCGGCGGGGACCGGGGTGGGTTCAGGGGCCGGGACGGCGGCTTCCGCAGGCCCCAGTACGGCGGGCCGTCGGGGCCCTCGATCGACTACAAGGCGCTGGTGGAGTACGTCTGCCGGTCGGTGGCCGACAAGCCCGAGGAGGTCGAGGTGTACGCGGTCGACCGCGGCCGGGGCACCATCGCGATCAAGGTGAAGATGGCCGACCAGGACATGGGCCGACTGATCGGCAAGGCCGGACGCAACATCGACGCGCTCCGCACCCTGGTCCGGGTGGCATCGCTGCGCGAGCGAAAGCGCGTGTTCGTGGACCTGGCGACGGGCAGGTAGCTGGTCGTGGTCAGGGTGGGCCAGGTGCTCGGCGCGTTCGGCATTCGGGGTGCCGTCAAGGTGCTTGCCTTGACGGACTTCGCGGAGCGCTTCGCGCCCGGCTCCGAGCTCCGCCTGGACGGCGTGAACCGCCGGGTCGAGTGGAGCCGCGACCAGCCCGCGGGGCTGGTCGTGAAGTTCGCCGGGGTGGAGGGCCGGACCGCGGCCGAGCTGCTGCGCGGACACTATCTGGAGGTCGGCGACGAGGACCTGCTGCCGCTGCCCGAGGGCCGGTGGTACCACCACGACCTCGTCGGGCTGGCGGTCGCCACCGAGCGCGGCCGGGAGCTGGGCACGCTCACCGACGTTGTGACCCGGCCGGCCAACGACGTGTGGGTGGTCCAGGGTGGGGCCGGTGAGCACCTCGTGCCGGCCACCCGGGATGCCGTGGTCCGGGTCGACCTGGGGGCGGGCCGGGTCACGGTGGCCGACTGGCTGCTGGACGTCGAGGAGGCCTGACCGTGCGGATCGACGTCGTCAGCATCTTTCCGGAGATGTTCGAGCCGGCGTTCAGGCACGGCGTGGTGGGCCGCGCCATCGGTCGGGGGCTCGTCGGACTGCACGCCCACGACCTGCGCGACCACACGACCGACCGCCACCGGCAGGTGGACGACGCCCCGTTCGGCGGGGGGGCCGGGATGGTCCTCAAGCCCGAGCCGGTCTTCGCAGCCGTGGAGGCGATTCGGCCCCACAATCCGGGCCCCGTCGTGCTGATGGAGCCGTGGGGCGAGCCGCTCACCCAGGCGCTGGCGCGGACGCTGGCACTCGAGCCGGGGCTGATCGTCGTCTGCGGCCGCTACGAGGGGATCGACGACCGGGTCCGCCAGGGGCTCGCCGATCGGGAGGTGTCGATCGGCGACGTCGTGCTGAGCGGCGGAGAGATCCCCGCCATGGTGCTGATCGACGCAGTCGCACGTCTCGTGCCGGGCGTGCTCGGCGACGAGGCGTCGCTGACCCAGGACGCCTTCGCCGGCGGCGAGGGCGGCTATCCGCAGTTCACCAGGCCGGCCGAGTGGCGCGGCCTGAAGGTTCCCGAGGTCCTGCTCTCCGGCAACCACTCCGCGATCGCGAGCTGGCGCCGGGCGCATGCCAGGACCGCCCGACTCACCAGGACTTGAGAGGTTGTCATGAACGTCATCGAGCAGCTCGAGAGGGAGCAGCAGAAGGAGGCGGTGCCCGAGCTGCGGCCCGGCGACACCGTCCGCGTCCACGCCAAGGTGGTGGAGGGCACGCGGGAGCGCGTCCAGGTGTTCGAGGGCCTGGTCATCCGGGTCACCGGCGGCGGTCTGCGGCGGAACGTCACGGTCCGGCGGGTCACCCACGGCGTGGGCGTCGAGCGCACCTTCCTGGTCCACTCACCTCGCCTGGAAAGGATCGAGGTCATCCGCCACGGCCAGGTCCGGCGGGCGCGCCTCTACTACCTGCGGGGCCGGGTGGGCAAGGCCGCCCGGCTGCGCGAGCGGCGCGACGAGAGCGCGGGCTCGAAGGCGGAGGCGCTGCGGGCCCGGGCGGCCAGGACCGGCGGCGCGGACGGCGCGGACGACGAGGACGACGAGGAGTAGGAGCCACGGGGCTTCTGGGGAGCCCGGGTTCACAGCCGGGGTTGCCGCGGTGAGCTCGCCCGGCCTAGCCTCTCACGCGTGAGGACTCAGCGCCGCGGCCGCCGTCCCCTGCTCTGGGCGTCCGAGCGCCGGGCTCGGGAGATGGGCTACCAGGTGGTCGCGGGCATCGACGAGGTCGGCCTGGGCCCGCTGGCGGGTCCGGCGGTCGCCGCCGCCGTCGTGCTCCCGGTCGGCGCCCGGCTGCCCGGCCTCGACGACTCGAAGAGGCTGACCGCCGTCCAGCGGGCGGCGCTGGACAGGCTCATCCGGCGGCGTGCGGTCGCGTGCAGTGTCTTCGAGGTGGCGCCGGACTCGATCGACCGGCACGGCCTGACCCGGGCGCGTCAGATGGCGATGGGCGGCGCGGTCGAGCGCCTGGCGGTCCCCGCCGAGTACCTGCTGGTCGACGCCTGGGATGTGCCCGACCTCCCTCTGCCCCAGATGTGTGTCGTCAAGGGGGACGGCTGCTGCGCCTCCATCATGGCGGCGAGCGTTGTCGCGAAGGTGCACCGGGACCGGCTCATGATCGAGTACGACCGCCAGTTCCCCGGCTACGGCTTCGCGGTGCACAAGGGGTACGCGACCGCCGCCCACCGTCGCGCCCTGCGCGAGCTCGGTCCGAGCCCGATCCACCGGATGTCATGGGCGCCGATCAGGGCGGTCCTCGCCACCTAGCCGCGCTGGCGCTCGGCCGAGCCGGCGAGCGCCTGGCGGCCGAGTTCCTGGCCGGGCGCGGCTTCCAGGTGCTGGCCACCCACTTCCTGGCTCGCCGCGGAGAGGTGGACCTGGTCTGCCGGCGCGCGGGCCGGGTCGTCCTGGTGGAGGTCAAGACGCGGACCTCGGACGCCTTCGGCGCGCCGGCCGAGGCGGTGGGCGCCCGCAAGCGCCGGGCGCTGCAGGCGGCGGCGGCGGAGTACCGAGCCCTGTCCGGCTGGCGGGGCCCCATCGACTACGCCGTGGTAGGAGTTCGTGAGGGCCGCGAGCCGGAGCTGATCGAGCACCCGTTCTAGCCCCGGCGACCCCTTCCCCGGGCGGGGAGGCGTTGGGGCGGGACCGCCTGAGCCGCAGGCCGGCTCAGCCGTTGCCGTCCCCGTCGCTGGGGCCGCCCGCGTTGTCCCGATCGTGGTCGTTGAACGGGGGCTGCATCCGGGGTGGAGGCGCCGGCAGCTGCATGGGCGGCGCCGTGGCCGGCGGTGGTGGTGGCGGCGGGGTGGGGGTGGGCAGCCCCCAGGAGCCGTCGACGGGCACCGCGAACCATTCCCCGCCCGCGCCCTCGCCCATGGCCTGGCCGGGCTGGCGGTCGTCGACGAATCGGTAGAGCGGCCACTGGTCGTAGGTGACCTGGCGCCCGCCGTCCGGCCGGTCGATGACGTCCAGCTGTCCGGGCAGCGGGGTGGCGCTGGAGGGGGGCGCGGTCCCCGGCGCCAGCAGGGGCAGCCACGTCGTCGTGCAGCTGCCGGTGCAGATCACGTGGCCCCCGCGTTCCGGCATGAAGAGGTACAGCATGCGCCCCTCCGCGTCCACCAACACCTGGCCCAGCCTGGCGTCGACGGTCTCCCTCACCAGGGGCGCGGACGTGGCCGCCGGCGGGGCGGTCGGCGCCGCCGCCCGGTGGGTGGGGCCAGCCGACGCTCCCCCGCAGGCGACGGCAAGCGAAGCCAGCGCGCCGAGGACGAGTGGTCTCACCGTCAGGCACCTCCAAAGTGCGACCGGGCCAGCCCGGCCGGCGATGGTGGCGGTCCGCGCCGCCGCTGCTCGGGTTCGGTGAGGCGCCTCGCCCAGCAGATACCCGGACGGGTTACGTTCCCGCGACCGATCCCCGCACCACGTTTAGGAGCGCGGCCGAAAACCAAGCCGGATCTTTGGGGCCCATGCACCCCATCTCCCCACCCCACGAAATCCGCACCCCACCACCGCGATTTCGCGGGGACCCCGGGTCCGGCGTTGCCTCCTGCGGTGCTCGCTCACGCCCTAGAGGGCGCTCCCTGCGCTCCTCGTCGGCGCCACCGGATCTGGGCACCTGGACCCCAAATCTCTCGGCCCGGTTTCCGGCCGCGCTCCTAGAACGGGAAGCGGGTCAGGTCGTAGACGGCCGTGCCGGGTGCGGTCCTGCCAGCCAGCACCACGCGCGGCCGCCTCCGGACGCACTCCGCCGGGTGCACCTCCGGCCGCAGGCCGTTGAAGATCGGGAAGCGCAGCGTGCCGTCCGGGGCCCACTCCGAATAGCGCACGCTGATGACCAGCTCCGGCCGGCACCAGGTCACGGGAGCCGTCATCACCGGCCGCGGCTGCAGCGGACACCGGTCCGCCTCGAGGTCGGCGAGCCGCGAGGCGATCGTCAGGGCCACGTCGTCGTCGTAGCCGCCGCCCACCGCCCCGCAGGGGATCAGCCGGCCGAGCTCGTGGTAGCCCAGGACCAGGGCGCCGAACGGCTCGCGGCGCACGCTCGGGGTCCAGCCCACCACGACGAAGTCGTCGCTCTTCACGGCCTGGACCTTGAGCCAGAACGGGCTGCGCTGGCCCGGCACGTAGGTGGAGTCGCGGTGCTTGGCCATCACGCCTTCCAGGCCGCGCTCCAGGCAGGCCTCGAACAGCTCGACCCCCTCCGACACGATGTGGTAGGGCACGTACAGGTGGCCGCCGGAGGTGACGGCCCGCTGCAGCCGGGCGCGCCGGCGGTGCAGCGGCTGCCGCACGAGCGGCCGGCCGGCCAGGTACAGGGCGTCGAAGGCGAGATAGGCCAGCGGCACGCTCCCGGCGAGGCCGGCGCCCCCCTGCAGACGGCGCCGGAGAGTCTGGCAGTCGGGCCGGCCCTGGTCGTCGGTCGCCACCAGCTCGCCGTCCAGGACCGCGCCGGAGCCGACCTGGCGCCCGATCCCCGCCAGCTCCGGCAGGATCCCGGTGATGTCGTTGAGGGCCCGGTCCTGCAGGTGGACACGGCCCTGGCCGTCGACGAAGAGGAGGCAGCGCAGCCCGTCCCACTTGACCTCGAAGAGGTACTCGTCCGAGCTGAACGGCGCCTCCGCCGACGCCGCCTGCATGGGACGGATCGCGGTCGGGTACGCGTCCAGCTCGATCGCGAGCTGGTCGGCCATGGTCATAGGCTAGTGTCCTGCCGCAGGACCTCGCTTCCGGTTGACGCTCCTCGCGACGGCCGGTGCCTCAGGCCCACCCGGCGGTCGGCCGCAGCCCTGGCCGGATCCCACCGACGACACGCGACTCGTACCGGATGTCCGCTCGCGCGGTGGAATCCGGCTCAGCCGGTCGCCGCCTTCTCGCGGGCGGCCCGGCGCCGGCCGCCGGCGCGGCCCGCGCGCTGCTTCTTGGCCGCCTCCACGGACGCCTTCAGCGCGTCCATGAGGTCCATCACGGCCGGTGCGGTCTCCACCTCGGGGGCAGCGACCACCTCCTGGCCCTCGATCTTGGCGTTGACCACCTCCATAAGGGCCCGGTGGTAGTCGTCCTGATAGCGAGCCGGGTCGAAGTGATCCTCGGCCAGGTTCTCGACCAGCGCCTTCGCCATCTGCAGCTCGCGCGGGTTGACCGCGACGTCCGTGCCCATGCCCTTCAGCTCGGACACCGGGCGGATCTCGTCGGGCCAGTGCAGCGTGTTCATCAGCAGCGCGCCGTCGACGGGCCGCAGCGAGCAGAGGTGCTCGCGGTCGCGGAACGCCACCTTGGCCACCGCGGTCATGGCCGTCTCGGCCAGCGCCTGCCGGAGCAGGTGGTACGGCTTGACCCCGGACTGCTCTGGCTCCATGTAGTACGCGGCCTTGAAGTAGACGCCGCCCTCGATGTCGTCCCTGGGGACGAACTCGGCGATCTCGATCTGGCGGGCCGTGGGCAGGGGCAGGTGGTCCAGCTCGGCGTCGTTGATGACCACGTAGCTGTCGGTCCCGACCTCGTAGCCCTTGACGATCTCCGTGTAGGGGACTTCGTGGTCCCCAGCCTGGCACCACCGGCGGTACCGGATCGGGGACAGGTGCTCGCCGCAGAGCTGACGGAACCCCACGGAATGCGACTCGGTGGCGACGTACAGGCGCACCGGGATGCTCACCATCCCAAAGCTGATGACGCCCTTCCACATCGAGCGTGCCACGTCGAGACCGATCTTACGGTAGCGGAGGGACAGTGCAACCCCCGATTCTGGCCCTCGCCGCGATCGAGTAGGGTGCCGGTATGCGGCTGGGTGACTTCGAGGTGCACCTGATCGTGGCCGGGGGGTGGCACCCCGACGGCGGGACGCTGTTCGGGGTGGTGCCCAAGGCACTGTGGCAGCGCCGGCGGCCCGCCGACGAGAACAACCTGGTCAGGGCGGCCTGCGTGGGCGCGGTCATCCGACACCGGGGCCGGGTGATCGTCTGCGAGACGGGGATCGGCACCAAGCTGACCGAGAAGCAGGCGCGCCAGTTCGGGGTCTGGGAGCCCGACGGCCTCCTGCGCTCCCTGGCCAGGCTGGGGGTCCGCCCCCACGAGGTCGACCTGGTCCTGACCACGCACCTGCACTGGGACCACGCCGGCGGGTTCACTCGGCGCGGCCCCGAGGGGGCCGTCGAGCTCACGTTCCCGCGAGCCCGGCACGTCGTCCAGCGCTCCGAGTGGGAGTTCGCGCAGCACCCGGACCCGCGCTCCCGAGCCGGGTACCTGGAGGACGACCTCTACCCGGTGGCCGAGGCTGGTCTGCTGGAACTGGTCGAGGGCGAGGCCGAGGTGGTCCCGGGCCTGACGGTGCGCAGGACCGGCGGCCACACGCCGGGGCACCAGCTCGTCATCGTCCGAGCCTCGGACGACCTGGCGTGTGTGATGACCGGCGACCTGGTCGCCCTGCGGCCGAACCTGCGCGTGCCCTGGGTCGCGTCCGCCGACCTCGACGTGCTGCGCACGATCGAGGAGAAGACGCGGCTGCTGCAGGAGGCCGCGGACCACCGGTGGCTGCTGGTGCTGGGCCACGAGGTGGAGCAGCCGGCCGGCTACGTGGACGCCGACGGCGAATGGACGGCCGAGCCCGACCTGGACGACCCGGTGGCGGCCGAGCTGAGCTGAGTCGGGCTCCAGCACTCGGGCCGACGTCCCGGCCCGGGCGGCTCCGGCGCATCGCGTCGGGCTGCCGCCTCTGCCATCGGACGGGGGTCCGGCTCCGGCATCCGCTGCTTTGACCCGGCCGCGCCGACCGGCATGCTGGGCAGCCGGGCGGGAGAGCCGGCGCGGTCGGGTTCCCGTCACTCCACCAGGAAGTGAGGCACCGGCCATGAGGCCACCGACCACCCGGAGCGTATCGCCACGCGGTGGGCTCCTCCTTAACAGCCCGAATTGGCCCCGCCACCGGCGCGGCCTACGCTGCGAGCCATGCTCGCAACCGTCCTCAGCAGCCTGGTCAGGGGCCTGGAGGGTCGGGTGGTCGAGGTCCAGGTGGACGTCTCCAACGGCTGCCCGGGCTTCGCGCTGGTCGGCCTCGCCACCGGCTCGGTTCGAGAGGCAAAGGACCGGGTTCGAGCCGCCATCCGCAACACCGGCTTCACGTTCCCCCAGCGCAAGCTCACCGTCAACCTGGCCCCTGCCGAGCTCCGGAAGGACGGTTCGGGGCTCGACCTGGCCATCGCGGTCGGCGTCTGCCTCGCCGATCTCGGCCGCTCCGCACCCCGCGACGCGGCGTTTCTCGGGGAGCTCGCGCTCGACGGCGCCGTCCGGCACGTGGACGGGGTCCTGGTCGCGGCGCGCTGGCTCCGGCGTCACGGCGTGTCCACCCTGTTCGTGCCCGGCTCGGACGCGGCCGAGGCCGCCCTGGCCGGTGAGGTGACCGTGCTGCCCTGCCCGACCCTGGGGGCGGCGATCGCCCATCTGACCGGGGAGCAGCGGCTCGCCGCCTACGCCGGCGGCCCGCCGGTGCCGCCGGCCCCGGCCGCCGACGACCACGACCTGGCCGAGGTCCAGGGCCAAGACGCGGCGCGGCGTGCCCTCGAGGTCGCCGCCGCCGGCGGCCACCATGCCCTGCTGACCGGCCCTCCGGGCGCCGGCAAGACCATGCTGGCCCGCTGCCTGCCGGGTCTGCTGCCCCCGCTCACGCTCGACGAGGCCCTGGAGGTCGCCCAGGTGCGCAGCGTCCTGGGCGAGCTCCGGCGGGAGCAGCCGCTGGACTGGCGCCGGCCGTTCCGCGATCCGCACCATTCGATCTCGCTGCCCGGCCTGGTGGGCGGTGGGTCCGGCATGGCCGGTCCCGGAGAGATCACGAGGGCCCACCACGGCGTCCTCTTCCTGGACGAGCTGGCCGAATTCGACCGCGCGACCCTCCAGGCGCTCCGAGAGCCGCTGGAGCAGGGCCGCATGGTCATCACCCGCAGCGGGGGCACCGTCTCCTATCCGGCCCGCTTCCAGCTCGTCGCCGCGACGAACCCCTGCCCCTGTGGATGGGCGGGCGACGCCCAGCGGCCGTGCCGGTGCGCGCCGGGCGCCGTCGACGTCTATCAGCGCTCCCTGTCCGGGCCGCTGCTCGACCGCATCGACCTCCAGGTGGCGGTCTCGCGCACGCCGCTGGACGCGCTGGGCCGGGAACCGGCCGGGGAGCCGTCGGCGGCCGTGCGTGCCCGCGTGCTCGAGGCGAGGCGCGTCCAGCACGAGCGCCAGGGGTCGCTGAACGTCGCTCTCCGGCCGCGGCAGCTGCGCCGCGTCGCGGCTCTCGAGAGCCCTGCTCGCGCCAGCCTCGAGCGCTGGGCCGGGGCCCGTGGCCTCAGCGCCCGCGGCTTCCACCGCACGTGGCGCGTGGCGCGGACCCTCGCCGACCTGGAGGGCGAGGGACAGGTGCGCGAACAGCACGTCATGGAGGCGCTGGGATACCGCCTTGGCGACCGGGCTGCCTGAGTCACCAGACCTGTCGGACCTGCGGACGCGCGGGCGCTGGCCCCCGCCGGACGGTCCGCGGGTTGCAATCGTGGGCGCGCGCCGCCCCACCCCGTATGGCGAGGCCGCCGCCGAGCGGCTGGCGACCGACCTGGCCCGCGCCGGGGTCGTCGTGGTGAGCGGCCTGGCCCGGGGCGTGGACACGGCCGCACACGAGGGCGCGCTGCTCGGGGATGGGTGCACTGTGGCAGTCCTCGGAACCGGGATCGACGTCGTGTACCCGGCGTCCAGCGCGGGCCTGGCGGCCCGGATCGTCGACCGCGGCGGCGCCCTGGTCAGCCAGTTCGCTGACGGCACACCGCCCAGGCGGCCGAACTTCCCGCGCCGCAACTGGACCATGGCGGCGCTCAGCCAGCTGGTCGTGGTCGTGGAGGCGGCCGAGGGCTCGGGCGCGCTCATCACCGCCGAGGCGGCGCTGGCCCAGGCCCGGACCGTCATGGCCGTCCCCGGCAGCGTCTTCTCGCCGCTGAGCGTGGGCTGCCACCAGCTGCTGCGTGACGGGGCGGGGCTGGTCCAGAACGCCAGGGACGTGCTGGCGGAGCTGCACGGGCCGGCTGCGGTGCTCGACGACCCGCTGGCGCCGCCGGCCCGGCTCGGGATCGAGGGTCCGCCCGCGGCTGGCAGAGACGGCCTGCTCGGCCATCTGTCGGATTCGTATCCTGTCCAGCCCGGAGACCTGGCGCGCCGGTTGGGACTTGCCTTCCCGGAGGTGATCGCTAGACTTTCCCGGCTGGAGCTCGCGGGGAGCGCGATCCGCACCCCGGCCGGCTATGTGCGGGTAGCCCGGCCAGCAGAAGGAATCAAGAGGGCTGGCCGGGGGTAGGAGAGCGCTGTGGCAGAAGGTCTGATCATTGTCGAGTCGCCCGCCAAGGCGAGGACGTTGAAGCGGTTCCTCGGGGACCGGTTCGACGTGCGCGCCTCGATGGGCCACGTCCGCGACCTCCCGGAGCGGGAGCTGGCCGTGGACGTCGACCGGGGCTTCGAGCCGCGCTACGAGGTCGTGGAGGGCCGGAAGCAGACCATCACCGACCTGAAACGGGCCGTCCGCGGCCGGCGGGAGGTCATCCTGGCGTCCGACCCGGACCGGGAGGGGGAGGCGATCGCCTGGCACCTCGCGGAGGTGCTCCGGCTCCGCGAGCCCAAGCGGATCGAGTTCCACGAGATCACCGGCGAAGCCGTGCGCCGGGCGCTGGAGAACCCGCGCCAGATCGACAGCCGGCTGGTGAACGCGTACCAGGCCCGCCGGGTCGTCGACCGACTGGTCGGCTACCGGCTCAGTCCGTTCCTCTGGAGCAAGGTCCAGAAGGGCATCGGCGCCGGCCGGGTCCAGTCGGTGGCGCTGCGCCTGGTCGTGGACCGCGAGGCGGAGATCCGCGCCTTCACGCCGGAGGAGTCCTGGACGGTGGACGCCGTCCTCTCCCAGGCGGGCCGGGACCAGAGGTTCAAGGCGCGGCTGGCGAGAAGGCTCCAGGATCCGGATGGGAAGCTAGAGCTGAAGACCGAGGCGGAGGCACAGGCCGCCATCCGCGAGCTGGAGGGGGCCGAGTACCGGGTCGCGTCCATCGAGAAGCGTGAGCGCAGCAAGAACGCTCCGCCGCCGTACATCACCTCCACGCTCCAGCAGGACGCCTCGAGCCGCCTGCGCTTCTCTCCCAAGAGGACGATGCGGCTCGCACAGGACCTGTACGAGGGCATCGAGCTGGGCCCGGAGGGGGCCACGGGGCTCATCACGTACATGCGCACGGACTCGACAAGGATCTCGGCCGAGGCGGACCAGCGGGTGCAGTCGTGGATCACCCAGACCCTGGGCGAGCGCTACCTGGGCAGGCCGCGCAAGGACAAGGCCCGGCCCGGCGCCCAGGACGCCCACGAGGCCATCCGGCCCACCGACCCGGCCCGGCGGCCGGAGGACATCCGGCAGCACCTCACGCCCGACCAGCTCCGCCTCTACGAGCTGATCTGGCGCCGGTTCGTGGCCAGCCGGATGGCCCCGGCCCGGTATGCGGGCACGACCGTGGACATCGAGGCCGGGCCGTTCGGCCTGCGGGCCAGCGGCTCGGTGCTCACGTTCGACGGCTTCTATCGCGTCTGGGAGCGCGACGACGAGCGCGAGGAGCGGCTCCCGGAGCTCAGGGAAGGCGAGGTCCTCGACTTCCACGGCCTGGAGCCGGAGCAGCATTTCACCCAGCCGCCTCCCCGCTACACCGAGGCGACGCTGATCAACGAGCTGGAGAAGCGCGGCATCGGCAGGCCCTCGACGTACGCCACCATCGTCGGCACGATCCAGGATCACAGCTACGTCGAGCAGCGGGAGCGGAGGCTGCACCCGACGCGCCTGGGCGAGGCCGTGAACACGATCATGCTCGCCCACTTCCAGGACATCGTGGACGACCGCTACACCGCCACGATGGAGGAGCGCCTCGACGAGGTCGAGAACGGCCAGGTCCAGTGGGTACCGGTGGTGGGCGACTTCTACGCACCGCTGGAGCGGATGCTGACGGCGGCAGCCGAGGCGATGCCGGCCGAGACCGGGGAGGAGTGCCCCGAGTGCCACGAGGGACAGCTCATCCTCAAGGCCAGCCGGTACGGCCCGTTCAAGGGCTGCTCGCGCTACCCGGCGTGCCGGTTCCGCCAGGCTGTGCTGCCGAACGGCGAGCCCGATCAGCCGCAGCTGCTGGAGGAGGTCTGCCCGGACTGCGGCCGGCCCCTGCAGGTGCGGCGCGGGCGGTACGGCGAGTTCGTTGGCTGCTCGGGCTATCCGGAGTGCCGATACGTCCGCCGCGACCAGCAGCGGGCTGACGCCGTCCCCACGGGCCAGACCTGCCCCGAGTGCGGGCAGGGGGAGCTGGTGGAGCGCACGGGCCGCTACGGCCCGTTCGTGGCCTGCAACCGCTACCCCGACTGCAGGTACCGGGCCAACCGGCCTCGCGAGGATCGGCCACGCGCCGAGGTCAAGCAGCTGGACGAGCGCTGCCCCGTGTGCGGGCAGCCGATGGTGGAGCGGCAGGGGCGGTACGGGCCGTTCAAGTCCTGCAGCGACTACCCGCGCTGCAAGGGACCGCAGCGCACCGGCGGCCGAGCCAGGGCGCCGGTCTAGGCAGACTGCCGGCGGATCGCCGCTGGAGGCGGCTCAGGGGTGACCTGGCTAAAATGGGAACCAGAGCACGGCACGAGCCGCGCGAAGTACGCACGCCCGAAGATGAGAGACCCTGTCCCGCGAAGCGGGTAGCGGCCGGGCGGAGGTTCGAACAGGGAGAAATCGCACATGTCGCAAGTCACGCTGAAACAGCTGCTCGAGGCGGGCGTCCACTTCGGGCATCAGACGAGCCGGTGGAACCCGAAGATGAAGCCCTACATCTTCACCGCGCGGAACGGCATCCACATCATCGACCTCCAGAAGACGGTCAAGCTGCTGGACGACGCCCTCGACTTCGTGAAGGCGACCGCCGCCAGCGGCCGGCCGGTCCTCTTCGTCGGGACGAAGAAGCAGGCCCAGGAGACCATCCAGACCGAGGCGGCGCGGTGCGGGATGTTCTTCGTGAACCGGCGCTGGATGGGCGGGATGCTGACCAACTTCTCGACCGTCAAGAAGCGCATCGACCGCCTGCAGGAGCTGCGCAAGCTGCAGCAGACGGGGCAGCTCGAGCTGCTGCCCAAGAAGGAGGCGAAGAAGCTCCAGGACGAGCTCGACCGCCTGATGTACCACTTCGACGGCATCGCGGACATGCGGCGGCTGCCGGGCGCCGTGTACGTGGTGGACCCGCGCAAGGAGCACATCGCGGTGACCGAGGCCAACCGCCTCAAGATCCCCGTCGTCGCGATCACCGACTCCAACTGCGATCCCGACGAGATCCAGTACGTGATCCCGGGCAACGACGACGCCATCAGGGCGGTCAAGCTGCTGACGGGCAAGATGGCCGATGCGTGCCTGGATGGTCGGCAGGTCGCCATGGAGCGCGGTGAGCAGCTGCCCTCCATGGAGGAGCGCGAGTTCCTGGAGACCCCGCGCTACGACCTGATCGAGGAGTACCTGGAGGACGAGGAGGACTACCTGCCCGACGTCTCCGAGGACGAGTTCCTGGGTCGGGCCGACGAGGAGGAGGTTCGCTGATGGCGGAGGCCAGGGCCGTCTCGCTCGACGACGTGAAGAAGCTCCGTGACATGACCGGCGCGGGCATGATGG
>DATFRD010000213.1:0-2090 GCA_035263645.1 Candidatus Dormiibacterota bacterium
TGCAGGCGATGCAGTTCGCGGTGAAGCTGTTCGCGATCGCCGTGCCGGTCTTCGTGCTGGTCGCGCTGTTCGGGACGCCGGCCCACATCTTCGCCACGGTCCGGGGCACGGAGGCGGCCAGCTCCGGCCACCCGGTCACCGTGTCCGTCGCCCAGGGCGACGAATGGCAGATCACGCGCTCGATCCGCGTCCGCCTGGACCATCCGACCCAGGTCCGTCTGGGCCCCGCCGGGGCCGGCTCTCAGGTCGTGTACGTCGGCTCCCCGCGGGCGCAGCCGCAGCCCTCGGAGCAGCCGCCGACCACGCTGCCCACCGAGGCGGTGCTGCCCTCCGGCAGCGTGCGGTGGGAGCAGCCGGCCGACGTGCAGCTCCCGGCCGGCGCCCCGGTGCCCTACGGGGCGCAGACGCCGCCCAGCCCGACGTCGAGCTGGCTGCGCCCGTTCGGGCCGCTGGCGGGGGGCAGCGGCCAGCCGCTCCTGTTCACGTACTCGCTGATCGTCGCGATCCTCTGCGGCACGATGGGCCTGCCGCACATCCTGGTCCGCTTCTACACGAACCCCGACGCGGCCGCGGCGCGCCGGACCGCACTGTTCGTGCTGTCCCTGGTCGGGCTCTTCTACCTCTGGCCGCCGCTGTACGGCGTCCTCGGCCGGCTGGCCGCGCCGCAGCTGTACACGAGCGGCCTGACCGACGCGGTGGTGCTGCTGCTGCCGCGCCAGGTCAGCCCGTGGCCGCTCGGAGTGGCGCTCAGCGCGATCACGGCCGCCGGCGCGTTCGCGGCGTTCGCAGCCACTCTCAGCGGCCTCCTGATCTCTCTAGCTGGAGCGCTCGGCCACGACGTCTACGGCCGCTGGCTGCGCCCGGAGGCACGCATGGGCGAGCGCAACCGCGCATTCCGGGCCAGCGCTCTCGCCGCCGGCGCGGCTGCGGCGCTGCTCGGCCTCCTGGTCGAGAACTTCGACATCAGCGTCCTGGTCGGCTGGGCCTTCGCGATCGCGGCGAGCTCGTTCTTCCCGCTGCTGGTGCTCGGCATCTGGTGGCGCGGCCTCACGACCGTCGGGGCGGCGCTGGGCACCGCGGTCGGCGGCGTCGCGGCCACTCTGGCGATCGTGACCACGATGGTGGCGTCGGCGTCGCCCCAGCTCAGCGACCTGCTGGCCGGGAACCCGGCCCTGGCCGTCGTGCTGGCGCAGCCGGCGATCGTCACGCTGCCTCTCGCGTTCGCCGTCATGGTCGGGGTGTCGGCGGCCAGGCGCCTGCCGCCGGAGGGCGTCGCGGCCAAGATGGTGCAGCTGCACACGCCCGACCGTCTCGGCCTGAGACGCGACTACATCCCGGACTGACGGCGAATCCAGCACCCCTCGGGCTCAGCGGTCGAGCTCGTTGAGCGCCTCGGCCGCCGACATGACCCGCCCGTACTTCATGGCGAGGGTGCGGAGCGTCGCCGCGTGGAGGTCCGGCGCATAGGAGGAGACCGCGTCCGAGACGACGGCGGCCTGGAAGCCCTCGTGGAACGCGCCGCGAGCGGTGTCGTCGACGCAGATCTGGGTCACGGTCCCGGTGATGACGACGGTGTCGACGCGGTTGGCCAGCAGCAGGTCGGTCAGCCGGGTCCGGTGGAACGCGTTGTAGCCGTACTTGTCGACCTGTGACTCGCCGGGCAGGGGCTCCAGCTCGTCGATCACCGAGATGCACTCGCGCTCGCCGGCCACGTCGCCGTAGGCGCGCATGAAGCCGGGCCAGCAGCAGCAGACAGGGGGCGCGATCACCGGCGACCACTTCCACATCAGGGTCGGTGCGGGGCCGGCGACGAACCGGGTAAACACGACCGGACGACGGTGGTGGCGGAACCACCTCAGCAGCTCGACCTGCACGCCGATGGTCTCCCGGGCGTCGGGCACCTCCAGCGGAGCGCCCACGCGCACGAAGTCGTTCTGCATGTCGACGACCACGAGCGCACAGCTGTCGGCACGGAGGTCGAACATCCCGACATCCTAAGGGGCGCGGCCGGAAACCTGGCCGAGAGATTTGGGGGCCAGGTGCCCCAGATCCGGTGGCGCCGACGAGGAGCGCAGGGAGCGCCCTCCAGG
>DATFRD010000214.1:0-3598 GCA_035263645.1 Candidatus Dormiibacterota bacterium
GGACTGGAAACGAACCAGAGGAGCGCCCTGGCCATGTTCTTTCTCGGCCTGAGCAGCGACAATTTCAGCCTGAACTCGATCTTTTTCGGGCTGTGGCTGTTTCCCTTCGGCCTGCTGGTGATCAGGTCGGGCTTCATCCCCCGGATTCTTGGCTACCTGTTGATCATTGCTGGCTCGTCATACCTTGTGGGGAGTCTCAATTTCGTTCTCTCACCTCCCTTCGCGAATGTCGTTTCCACTGTTGTCAGCGTGGGCTATCTAGGCGAGTTGGGAGCGGTCGTGTGGCTGGTGGTAGCAGCCGCGAGGGTTCAATTCGGACATCCGCTGGACTTGCAACCACTCGAGAAAAAGGTATGACGGCGGTCAATTGGTAGGGAGCGAAGAAGGGTCGCCGCATTTCGAGACCCGGCTCCGGAAACCGGCGCCATCACCCAGCGCCTGTGGTTCCGCATCGGCCTTCATCAACCACCTCTACTGCCACCTGTGGGACCGGACTGGGGCTCGGCTTTCTGGATAACGAACCGGTATTCGCCGTACCCGATCTGGATCTACCTCAACAGCCACGAGTGGGCAAAGCGGCGTCCCGGGCCGGGCCTGGGTGGAGCGGCCGACTCGGCGCAAGACATGATCTGCCACCCCAAGTCCACGTCGATCAGCTGCGCGTTCGGCCCGTCGTTGACATCACCGACCTGGACGCTCGAAGCGCCCAAGGTTCTGCCCGATTGCCACCTGCGGGCGGGCGTCAGCGGTCCAGGACGTCCGGCAGGCCGAACCTCGTGAACAGCCGCGGGTCCCGGAACGTGGTCAGCGTCGCGACCGCGTCGCCCCGAAAGGAGAGCACCTGGATGGCATGCGCCTCCCACTCCGGCTCGCTGCCGCCGCGGGCGTACATGGCGAGCGCCGGCTGCCGGTTCGCCGCCGTGAGGACGATGCGGAACCGCGCCCCCCTCCACACCCGGGCGAAGACCTCGCGGACCGCCGCGCGCCCGAGGTACCACTGGGGCCATGGCGGCATGGCCAGGACGACGTCCTCCCTGAGCAGCGCCACGAAGCCGTCGAGGTCGCGGTCCTCCCAGGTCCGGACGTAGCGCTCCAGCAGCGCGCGCTGCCGCTCGTCGGGCTGCGGCTGCGCGCCGCGCCGGCCGCCCGGCTGCCGCAGCTCCAGCGTGGCCCGGGCGCGCTGGAGGGCGCTGTTCACGGATGCGACCGTGGACTCGAGCAGCCCGGCCGTCTCGCTGGCCGACCAGCCGAGCACGTCGTGCAGCAGCAGGACCGCCCGCTGACGGGGCGGCAGGTGCTGGATCGCCGCGACGAAGGCGAGCTGCACCGCCTCATGCATCTCGTACCGCGCCTCCGGGCCGGGCGCGGCGTCGGGGACGCCCTCCATCAGCGCGTCCGGGTAGGGCTCCAGCCAGGCGACGTCGGACGCCGGGGCGCCTTCGGGCGGCGAGCCGGCCGGCGGCCCGAGCGCTTCCGGCAGGAGGCGCCGGGCCACAGCACGGCTCGCGAGCGCGTTGAGGCAGGCGTTGGTGGCGATCCGATAGAGCCAGTTCCGGAAGGACGAGCGGCCCTCGAAGGCGGCGAAGCCTCGCCAGGCACGCAGGAACGTCTCCTGGACCAGGTCCTCGGCGTCCTGGACCGAGCCGAGCATCCTGTAGCAGTGGAGCTGCAGCTCGCGCCGGTACGGCTCGGCGAGGCGCTGGAACGCCTCGGCGTCAGCCACCATCGTCCGCGGCTGATCCGGCAGGTCGCCGGCGGTCGGGCTCACCTTCGGCTCCTCCTTCGTGGCTCTTCGAGCCTAGTCGACTATCGAGCCGCCGCTCAAGTTGGCGACGGCGCCGGTCATGGCGCTGGCCTGGTCGGAGGCGACGAAGGCCGCGGCGTCGGCCACCTCGGCCAGCGTCGGCAGCTTCCGCCGGAGGGTCTGCCCCTCCATCAGGGCCTGGAACGTCTCGCGCGTCATGCCCGAGCCCCGGGCGTGCAGTCCGTACACCACCCCGATCGTGTCTGTCTCCGGGATGCCGTCCGGCCGCAGGCAGATGACGCGGATGCCGTGCGGTCCGAGCTCGGCGGCGAGGCCACGGGTGAGCGCCTCCACCGCCCCCCAGGCCGGCCCCATGCCGCCGACCAGCGGCGCGGCGAACCTGGCCGGTGTCGCCGTGAGCGTCAGGATCACGCCGGACCTCTGCCGGAGCATGTGCCGGGCGGCCGCCCGCGCGGTCAGGAAGTGCGACGTCGAGTAGGCCCGGATCGGGAGCGCGAAGCTCTCGGCCGCCAGCTCGACCAGCGGGGTCCCCTGGATGCCTTCCTGAGGGATCCCGGTCGCGTTGAACGAGACGTCCACGCGGCCGGCTCTCTCGACCACGCTGCCGAGGTGCTCCTCGATCGCCCGCTCATCGAGGGCATCGAGCTCGGCGACCTCCGCCACGCCGCCGTCGGCGCGAACCTCGTCTGCGACCGCGTCGATAGTCGACCGCCGCCGGCCGGCCAGGAAGAGGCGCGCTCCCTCCCGGGCAAAGGCCCGGGCCGTCGCCCCGCCGATCGCACCGCCGGCTCCGTAGATCACAGCGTTCTTGTTCTCGAGCAGCATTTCGGTTCCTCCTGAATGTGACCGTCCCTCACCGGAGCGGGGTGAGGCCGGCGGCCGTGAGCTGATAGGCGCCCGCGTCGTGGCCGGGGCCGGCGACGAGGTCGACGATCGCCCTGCCCACCTGCTCCGGGGTGAGCTGGGGGCCGCGGGCCGCCAGGAAGGTGGCGACGTCAACGCCCTGCCTGGCGGCGTAGGCGGCCACGGCCGGCGCCCCCAGGTCGGTCACCGGCGTCAGGTCCGGAAGCACCGAGGTGAACCGGATGCCCAGCCCGCCTCGCTCCGACTCCGCCGCCGCATAGGACGCGATGAACCGGATGGTCGCCTTGGCCCCGGCGTAGCCGCCGCTCATCGGTGAGCCGTTGAGCGCCGCGCCGCTGGAGAATGCTATGACGGCACTGCCCGGGTCGAGGGGGCGGAGCAGCGCCTCGCGCGTCCAGTTGAACACGTGATGGACGTCCACGTCCCAGTTGCGGCTGAAGGTCTGCCACGTGTGGTGCTGGAGCGGCCGCATCAGCGGGCTCGCCCCGGCGTTGAGCACCAGCGTGCGCGGGCCGTGCCGGTCGATCAGCTGGCCGGCCAGGGTGGGGTCGCTCGCGTCGCCGGCGACGGGGATGAAGCCGTCGCCGAGCCGGGCGCGGAGCGCCTCCAGCCGGGTTCCGTCGCGGGCGACGCCCACCACGCAGGCACCCGCCTCGACGAGCGCCTCCGCGATGGCGAGCCCGAAGCCGCGACTGGCCCCGGTGACGATCGCCGTCGTTTCCGAGAGTCCTGGGTGTGTCATGTCCGGTTGGACCGGCAACCCCCGGGTGACTCATCGGTCGGGCCCCGCCTCGGGCCCGGGGTAGACCGGACGCCGGCGGTACGACCCGCTCCCCCGTACCGGATCGACGTCGCTGCGGCGCAGGGCCTCACCGTCTGGTGACCCTGAGCCAGCCAATCTGGAACGGCACCGTTTCGGGAAGGCGCCGCGCCAACTGGAGGAGCTCTCGCCCAGCCCGGCCGAACTGG
>DATFRD010000215.1:0-10720 GCA_035263645.1 Candidatus Dormiibacterota bacterium
GGCCGCCTGGGGCGCCGGGTGCTGACGGAGGGGCTGCCCCTGGCGCGCGCGCTGCGCGAGTACCGCCGCCTCGTGCTGGCGGCCCGGCCCGGCTACGGCGCGCTCGCGGTGCTGCAGCGCAGCCTGGGGTACGCGCCACGACGGTGGGTGGGGCCGATGTGCTGGGCGTTCGACAGCAGCCCGCTCCGGCGGATCGCCGAGCGCGCCTACTGGGCCGCGGCCCCGATGGACCTGCTGCCCGACACCGTCACGCGCTGATCCGCGACGGCATCTCCGGCTCGCGCCGGCACGCCGGTCGCCCGGACGCGCCCGCGCCCCGCGTCACCCACCCGCCTCGCCTCGAGCTCCGTCGCGGATGCGGCCGAGGATCCGAACCAGGGTCTCGGCGTCCCCATCGCTGAGGTAGGCCGCGAACAGGTCGAGGACCGCCCGTCTCACGACGGGGAAGGCGGCCGCCAGCTTCTCCCGGCCGGCGTCGGTGATGACGACGTGCGTGCTCCGGCGGTCGCCGGGGATCGCCTGGCGCGTCACCAGGCCGGCTGCCTCGATCCGATCCACCGACCTGGTCAGCCCGCTCCGACTCAGCAGGACGGCCTCCGCGAGCTCGTGCATCCGAAGGCGGCCGTCGGGCGCCTCCGAGAGCTGGAAGAGCACGTCGTACCAGGTGAACGGCAGCCCCGAGCTGTGCTGGAGCAGGCCCTCCACCCTCGAGACAACGACGGAATGGGCCTGCAGGAAGCTCCTCCAGGCCATGAAACGCACGTCCGGGCGCCGGGGTCGCGCCGCCGGCGGTCGCTGGGTGGGGCTGCTCATGCTCCAGATCGCGATGATACGTCCTCTCGCAACGATTGCAATACCAATAGTCACATGCAGGTTTTGATTGCGAGTACAATAGTTGCTGACGGCGCCTGGCAGGCAGCCCGGCGCAGGGCTCCAACGGTTTGATGGAGGTAAGGCGCAATGGCCGACAACAGCTCGTCCCACACCGGCTCGGAGCAGGCCCGGCCGGCTGCCCAGGAGCGTGTGGCCTGGGCCTATCTGCCCGTGGCGGCGGTGGCCGCGGCGGCCGCCTCAGCGGTCGCGTGCGCGCTGCTCTTCGCCCTCGAGTCGGCGCTGGGCATCATCGACCACTCCGTGTCGCTGCCGTCCATGGTCGGGACAGGTCCGGCGAGCGTCACCAGCGTGACCGCCGCCGCCGTGGTCTTCTCCCTCATTGCCGCGGTCGCGTTCGCCGTGATCGGGGCGATCGGCCGCAGGCCGATTCACGTGTTTCGCATCGTGTCGGTCGTTGCGCTCGTGCTCTCGCTGGCCCTGCCTGCCACGGTCCCCGGTCCCTCACCTGTCATGCGGTTGGGGCTCGCGCTGATGCACGTCGTGACCTGGGCGATCAACCTGGGGATCCTCACCACCCTGGGCAGGCGCTCGTCGTGACCGCGATCTACGTTGCGGTGGAGGACGGGCTGGTGGTGATACGGGGTCGCGACGGCCGCTGGTCGGCGGAGCCGCGGATGGCCGGGATGGCGCCCCGCTGCCTCGCTGCCGACCCGGCGCACCCGGAGCGGGTCTGGTGCGGCACCGTTGCGGCCGGGGCGTGGCGCAGCCGGGACGCGGGCGCGTCCTGGCTGCCGGTGGGCGACCCTCTGAGCGCCCGGGACGTGAGCGCGATCGCGGTCGGCCTCGACGAGGAGGTCGTGTACGCAGGGGTCGATCCGAGCGCCCTGTGGCGTTCAGAGGACGCGGGCCAGCGCTGGGAGGACCTGGCGGCGCTGCGCCACCTGCCGTCGGCGCCGACCTGGAGCTATCCACCGCGCCCAGGCACGAGCCACGTCCGCTGGATCACGCTCGATCCCGTACGGTCGGGTCGGCTCTACGTCTGCATCGAGGCGGGCGCGCTGGTGCGCAGCGACGACGGCGGCCGGACGTGGACGGACCGCGCGCCAGACGGGCCCGCGGACACCCACACGCTGGCGACCCATGCCGACGCTCCCGGCCGGCTGTACTCGGCCGCCGGCGACGGATACCACGAGAGCTACGACCATGGCGCCACGTGGACCCGGTCGGAGGAGGGACTCGAACACCGATACCTGTTCGGCCTCGCGGTAGACCCTGGCGATCCCGACACGATCCTCGTCTCGGCAGCCGACTCGTACGTGCAGGCGCACATCGAGCCGTTCGCGGACTCGAGCCTCTACCGTCGTGCGGGCCCGGAACCGTGGCGCCACGCGCGCGAGGGGCTGCCCGAGCCGAGGGGGACGCTGCGCCCGCTGCTGGCGGCGAATGACGGCGAGCGCGGTGTGTTCTACTCGGCGAGCAACCGCGGCGTGTTCAGGTCCGCGGACCGAGGTGTGACCTGGGAGCCGGTGCTGGCGCCGCTTCCTGGCCGCTGCGCCGGCCTGGCGCCCCACGCGATCGTCGTGACTCCTGTTGGCTAAGCTGTCTCCAATCTTGTCTTGCTAGGGTGATGGACATGCTCCAGCGGTACGTGCCGTCGCCGGTCGAGCAGCGGGACCGCGCGCTGGCCCGGGTCAGGTCGTGGACGTGGGGTTTCGCTCTGATCGCCGCCGGGCTGGTGGGGCTCGTCTCGATCCTGGCGGCCAGCACGTTCCCGGGCCGCAGCTCCGGCACCCCCGGCTCGAGCTCCGCCGGCCAGCCCGCGCAGGACCGGGGAACCTCCGGCGACGACTCCGCCGGCCAGGACCAGTCCAGCCAGCACAGCTCGAGCATCGACTCCAGCCAGGTCCAGGGTCCGCCGACCGGCTTCTTCGGAAACAGCGGCGGCCGCGTGTCCGCAGTCTCTGGTGGCTCCTGACGCAAGCCGGGCCGGGCCCCCGCTTCCGGGACCGGCGGCGTAGCCGGCGACGTCGTGGTCGGCGCCGCCGAGTTCAGGGCGCTGGGCACCGGCGTGCGCGTGCTCACCACCCGGCCGGACCGGCTCGAGCCGGCGAGGGCCGCGGTCGAACGCCACCTGGACGCCATCGACCTGGCGTGCAGCCGGTTCCGCGACGATTCGGAGCTGGCCCGGCTGAGCCGCGCGGGGGGCGGCGCCACGCCGGTCAGCCCGCTGCTGGCGAGCGTCCTGGCGGCGAGCCTGCGCGTCGCCAGGGCCACCGACGGCGCGGTGGACCCCACGGTCGGCGTCGCCATGCGCTCGATCGGCTACGACCGCGACTTCGGGCTGCTGCTCGAGCAGGAAGCGCCGATCGCCCTGGTCGCCCGGCCCGTGCCCGGGTGGCGCCGCATCGAGCTCGACGCGGCGCGCGGGCTGGTGCGCCTCCCGGAGGGGCTGGAGCTTGACCTGGGCTCGACCGCCAAGGCGTACGCAGCCGACCAGTCCGCCGCCGCCGCTGCCGGCGCCGCCGGCTGCGGCGTCCTGGTCAGCCTGGGCGGCGACCTGGCCATGGCCGGCGAGGCGCCCGAGGGCGGCTGGACCGTCCTGGTCACGGACGACCACGCGGCGGGTTTCGACGCCCCCGGCCAGGTGATCTCGGTCACGGCCGGCGGGCTGGCCACGTCGAGCACCACGGTCCGGCGGTGGCGCCGCGGCGGGGTGGAGCTGCACCACATCGTGGACCCCGCCACCGGCCTGCCCGCGGCCGCCTGCTGGCGCACGGTCAGCGTCGGGGCGACCACCTGCGTCGACGCCAACGCCGCCGCCACCGCCTCCATCGTGTGGGGCGAGCGGGCGCTCGACTGGCTGGACCGCCACCGGCTGCCGGCCCGGCTGGTGCGCACCGACGGGGAGGTCGTGACCGTGGGGGACTGGCCGGCCGAGGCGAGCACGCTATGAGCGCGCCGAGCCCGCTCTGGTACACGACCCGCGGCCTCGGGCTCACGCTGCTCGTCACGGTCTCCGCGTCGGTCGTGATGGGGGTCATGACCGCGAACCGGTGGAAGGCAGAGGGCTGGCCCAGGTTTCTCACGGCGGACCTGCACCGGAACGTGTCTCTCCTGACGCTGGCGCTGCTGCCGCTGCACGCGCTGACCGTGATCGCCGACTCGTTCGCGCACCTGGGCCTGCGCGACGTGCTGGTCCCGTTCGCCACCGCCTACCGTCCGCTCTGGCTGGGGATGGGTGTCCTGGCCGGCGAGCTGCTGGTCGCAGTGGTCGCCGTGAGCCTGGTCCGCCGCCACCTCGGCCTGTGCCTCTGGCGGCTGACGCACTGGGCGGTGTACGCCGCCTGGCCGCTGGCGCTCCTGCACGGCCTGGGGACGGGCAGCGACACACGCGCCGGGTGGGCGCTCCTGGTCTACGTGACGTGCGCCTCCGCCGTGCTGCTGGCGGTGCTGGTCCGGCTCGCGGTGCACCGGTCAGGCGCGGGCGGATGGCGTCTCCTGGCCGGTCTGGCGGCGTCGACCGCCATGCTGGGAGCGGTGGTGTTCACGATGCTGGGCCCGCTGCAGTCAGGCTGGGCCGCGGCGGCGGGCACGCCGGCGAACCTGCTCCGGCCCACGCCGGCAGCCGCGACCAGCCCCGGCGCCGGCTCCGCCTCCGCACCCTCGGCCTCACCCGCCGCGCGGTCGGCCTCCCCCACCGCTGCCGCGCCCACCCCTGCCCCGAAGACCGCCCCGGCGGCGCTCCCGTCTGGCCTCGACGACCCGCTCGACGTCGCCGCCAGCCCCCTGGGCGCCGGCCAGCGGCTCACCTTCACCGACACGCGGGACCCGACGCTGCAGCTCGTCGTGGACGTGACCAGCACGACCGCCACCTCGGGCCCGCTCCAGGTGCTGGAGCGGGGCACGGTCGTCTGCCAGGCGCAGGCGCTGTTCGGCGGCGTGGAGATCGCCGCCCGCTGCGGCCCCACACAGGTCCTGATCGGACTGACGCAGCGGCGCGGCCGGCTGAGCGGCGAGCTCATGACCCAGCCGGCATGATCGCGACGGCGGCGCCCGCCCTACCGACCCTGCCCTGGCTGCTCGCCGGACCCGGCCCGGGCGCCGGGCCCGAGCCGCTGACGTCCCACCTGGCCCGGCTCGGCCCTCGCCCGCGGGGCGGCGCCGGCGTCATGGCGGCGGTCGGCGACAGCGGTCTGCAGGGCCGTGGCGGCGCCCGCTTCCCCGCCGGCACCAAGTGGCGGGCGGTCGCCGCCCGGGGCCGGCGGCGAGCGGTCGTGCTCGTCAACGGCGCGGAGGGCGAGCCGGCCAGCGCGAAGGACCAGGTGCTGATGCACCTCCGGCCCCACCTGGTCCTGGACGGGGCGCTGCTGGCGGCCGAGTCCGTGGGTGCCCAGGAGGTCGTCCTGTACGTGGGGCGTGCGTTCGCGGCGGCGGCCGAGTCCCTCCGGGCCGCGCTCCGGGAACGTGACCTGGCCAGGCCGGCGGGCCGCCGGAGCACGCCGGGCCCGTCCGTCGAGCTGGTCCTGGCCCCCGACCGCTATCTCGCCGGCGAGGAGACTGCCGCCGTGAACCTGGTCAACGGCGGCGACGCCCGGCCGACCTTCACCCCGCCGCGGCCATTCGAGCGCGGCATCCGGGGCCGCCCGACCCTGGTCCAGAACGTTGAGACGCTGGCCCTGGTGGCGCTGATCGCCCGCTTCGGGCCGGCGTGGTTCCGCAGCCAGGGGACCGCGGCGACGCCGGGGTCGATGCTGGTCACGCTGGGCGGGGCGGTGGCTCGACCCGGCGTGTACGAGGTGCCCCACGGCGTGGCGCTGGACCAGGTGGTGGCCATGGCCGGCGGCTCGGCCCCCAGGGCCCCCGCGATCCTCATCGGCGGCTACTTCGGCTCCTGGGTCCGGGCCTCCTGGGCGCCCTCGCTGCGACTCGACGACGAGGTCATGGGCCGGGCCGGCCTCAGCCTCGGGACCGGCGCCGTCGTGGTCCTCCCCGAGCAGGCGTGCGGCGTGGCCGAGACGGCCCGCATCCTGCGCTTCCTCGCCGGGGAGAGCGCGGGTCAGTGCGGTCCCTGCCGGCACGGCCTGCCCGCCATGGCGGACGAGGTCGAACGCCTGGCCGGCGGCTGGCGGTCATCGGGCGACGGCGACCGGCTGTGGAGATGGACGGACCAGCTCGCCCACGGCCGGGGCGCCTGCAAGCACCCGGACGGGACGGCCGGGCTCCTCCGGAGCGCGCTCCACACCTTGGCCGCGGACTTCGAGGTGCACGCGCGGCACGGCGAGTGCCGCGGCAGCCAGCTGCCGTCCTGCCTGCCGCCGCCCCGCGAGCGCGGGGGCTGGCGATGATGCACCGCCTGCGCGTCAACCCGATCCGCTGCGACGGGCACGGCCTGTGCGCGGAGCTGTTCCCCGAGCGGGTCGAGCTGGACGACTGGGGCTACCCGATGATCCGGCCCGAGCCGATCGGGCCCGACCTGCTGCGGGCGGCGAGGAAGGCCGTCGACGCCTGCCCGGTCCTCGCGCTGCTGCTCGAGCGCGACCCGGGACCCGGCTGACCAGGGGCAGGCTGCCGCCGTCCGGCCGGCGTTCGGAGCGCACCCCGGCCCCCGCGAGCGCCGCGCGACCTTCCCGCGCGGGTACCCGGCGCTACAATTCGGCCCCGTGCTGAAGGGAGCGTCGCCCCGCCGGGCCCTGAGCCTGGGCCTGGGCGGCGTCCTCCTGCTGCTGGGTCTCGCGCTCACCTTCCGGCCGGTCGTGCAGGGCGATGGGGTCGGCTACTTCAGCTACCTTCACGCCGGGCTGGTGCGCCACAGCCTCGACCTGGGGCCCGAGTACGCGGCAGCCAGCGCCGCCGGCGTGAACTCGAACCCCGCGGACCTGGAGGCGCCGACAGCCACCGGCCGCCCGGCCGACTACTTCCCGATCGGGCCGGCGCTGCTCGCTGCCCCGGCCTACGTGGGAGCGCTCGTCGCGGGCGGCCCCCGGCAGGCTGCGTACGCGCCCATGCTCGTGGGCGCATTCACGCTGGCCTCGCTGCTCGCCGGGCTCCTCGCGCTGCTGCTGTGCTGGCGCCTCACGCGCTCGGCCGTGGCCGTTGCGGCGGCCGCCCTGTGCACGCCGCTCGTGTTCTACCTGGTGTACGAGCCGAGCTACTCCCACACCTTCAGCGCCTTCGCCGTGACGGCCTTCGTCTGGGCCTGGTGGCGCGGGCGCGAGGACCGTTCCGCACCGGGCTGGCTCGGGCTGGGTGTCCTCGCCGGCCTGGTGGCGATCACCCGGTGGCAGGACGCACCCCTGGCCGCGATCGCGCTGCTCACACCGCCGCCACCCGGCGCCCGTTGGCGGGCGCTGCTGCTGGTGCCTGGCGCGCTCGTCATGCTGGCGCCGCAGCTCGCCGTCGACCAGGCGATCTTCGGGACCTGGTGGCCCCAGCGGCCGGCCGGACTGGGCCTGGACCCATTCGCGGGCCACCAGCTCCAGGTGCTGCTCTCGAGCTGGCACGGCCTCTTCGTCTGGCACCCCGTGACTGCCGTGGCGGCGGCCGGCTCCCTGCTGGTGCGCGACCCCCGGCTCCGGGCAGCGTGCATCTTCGCGCTGGTGGCGGAGACGCTCATCGACGGCGCCGCCCCGGACTGGTGGGGCGGCGCGGCGTTCGGCGCGCGCCGCTTCATCGACCTCGCGCCCTTCTGGGCCATCGGCCTGGCGGCGCTGGCGTCCAGGCTGCCCGCGGCGATCGCGTGGGCGGGGACCGGCCTGCTGACCGCCTGGAACGCGGTGCTGATCGCGAACCTCCAGTACGTCACCAGCGGCAACGCCGATCCGGGCTACGCGGGCCTCCTGAGCGGCCAGGTGGCGGCAGTGCGCTTCCTGCCCCACCTGGTGGCGCAGGGCGCCGTGGTCCGGGGCCTCTTCCTGTGGCGGCTGACCGGCGCCGGCCCGCGCCCGTGGGGGGCGCTCGCCTGGCTGGCGGCCGAGGCGGCCTGCGTGGCTGTCGTGGTGGTGCTCCTCGGCGCGCGACGGGGACCATGGCAGGAGCGCATGGACGGCGAGGAGCCCGAACTCGAGCTGCGCTCGCCGCACTGGGAAGGGGCGCGGCCGTGAGCCGCTGGGACCCGCGCTGCCGGTGACGGCGACCGGCCGCGCCCCTAACCCTCCAGTCCGAACTTCGCCACCGCGTCCTCGTCCCACTCCAGCCCGGCTCCCGGCCGGTCCGGCACCACCAGCTGGCCAGCCTCCACGGCGAACGGCTCCCTCAGCACCGGCCCCGCCCAGTCCACGTACTCCAGCCAGTGCCGCGTCGGCGTGACCCGGAGCAGATGCGCGCTGAACTCCGGGAAGAGGTGGCTCGACATCTCGACGCCGAACGCGGAAGCCAGCGCGGCCGCCCGCAGCCAACCGGACACCCCGCCGATCCGCTGCAGGTCCGGCATGACCAGGTCGGACGCCCGGGCCTGGAGCGCCTCCCTCATCTGGAACGGGCCGGAGAAGTTCTCCCCGATCTGGACCGGAGTCCGCAGCTCGGCGGCGACGCGGGCGCACCCGGCCAGGTCGTCGGCGCGCACGGGCTCCTCGATCCAGGCCAGGCCCTCCCCATCCAGGCCCCGGCCGCGCTCCACGGCCTGCCGGACCGTGAGGAACTGGTTGTAGTCGGCCATGAGCGTCGCCTGAGGCCCGATGGCGCTTCGCACGGCCCGCGCCACCGCCAGGTCCTCGGCCGCCGAGGGGCGGCCGAGCCGCACCTTCACCGCGTCGAACCCCGCTGCCAGCAGGTCGACCGCCTCGGCAGCCGCCTCGGTCGCGGGCATGATGCCGAGCCCGTTGCTGTTGTAGGCGCGCACCGGGCCCGGCCGCCCGCCGAGCAGCGTCACCAGGGGCAGCCCGGCAGCGCGGGCGAGCGAATCCCACGCGGCCATGTCCAGGCCCGCCAGCGCCATGCCGGCGAGGTTGTGCGGTCCGAGCAGCGTCAGCCGGGCACGCAGCGCCTGCTCGATCTCGAACGGCGCCAGCGGCGACCCCTCCAGGCCCGCCCCCAGCGCCTCCACCAGGGAGCGCAGCGGCGCCAACGTGAAAGGCTGGATGCCGAAGAGATAGGCCCGGCCGGTCACGCCGGCGGTTGTGAGGAGGTCGATCAGGAGCAGGGGCGCGGCCTCGATCGCCCCCGCGCTCGTCCGCAGGGGTCGCCGCATGGGCACGAGCACCGCCCGCGCCGTCACGCTGCGAACGGTGTCCTCCGGCGAGGCCATGGGTCGTGGAGTTGGCACCATCGCCCGATCGTGCCAGAGCGACCTGTGCCTGCGTGCCTCCCTCCCCTTGCGGGAGGGGTTGGGGGAGGGACTGCTCGATCAACCGCCCTCCGGCCACTGGCGTTGGCCACCTCCCCCGCAAGGGGGGAGGGGCGCTTCTCGACCGCTCTTTTAGCTGTTGCGGCGCTGCATGACGTGGTCCCAGAAGCCCATGCGCAGCTCGCGCCTGAGCTCGGGACGGCCGCGGGTCGAGCCGAACACCTGCTCGGCCTCCCGGAACAGCTGCGCGGCCACGTCGCTGGGGATCTGCGGGGCCTCGCGCTGGAGCACCCGGAGCTCCGGGTCGCCGAGCCGGTCCGCGTACGCGGAGCCGAACGTGCGTCCGAACTGGCGCGGGTCGGCCGGCAGCTCCGCTGGCCCGTCGCCGGCCGGGCCGAGGTCGGCCGCCTGCGCCTGGAGGTAGGGGTTGAGGAAGCCCAGGTCCATCAACAGGTGCTCGTCGGCCTCGCTGACCAGCGTGAGCGCCTGGCTGGGACGGCCCTCCGGCATGGCCACCGCCCCCAGCGTGACGCGGACGCCCAGGCTCTGCGCCATGGCGATGCCCTCGCGCACGTCCTCGTCCCCCGAGATCACTACGGCGCTCGCGATCGCCCGCTCGCGCGCGAGCGTGGTCAGGTCCAGGATGAGGAGGGCGTCCACGCCCTTCTGCTCGTGGTGCGTGATCCGCCCCAGCCGGAGCTTGACGTTGGGCAGCCTCGCGATGTCGAGGTGCTCGGCTCCTGGCACGCCGTCCGGCGCGGCGTCGTACCAGTAGATCCGCAGCAGCGGCAGCCGGGTGGCCTCCTGCGCCAGCTGGCCCAGCGCCGCGGTCAGCTTCGGGTAGTCGCAGTTGATCGTCCAGCGCTGTCCCCTGCCGGTCAGCGCCTGCGCCGACTCGGAGAGGAACCAGCCGGCGTCGACGAAGACCGCGCACCGCTCCATGTCCCCTCCCCCCGCTCTGGATGCTCTCCGGGCCCGGCGCGGCGTGGCCGCCGGCCCCGGGCCGGCGGCCACCGATTGCCGATCGAACGTCAGCGGCAGCTTCCGCTGAACTGCGGATTGCGGATGACCGCGCTGGTCAGCGTGCCGCCGAAGCGCGCCACGTCCGGCGTCCCGTACTCGGCTGCGCCCCCGAACGACTGCAGAGTGGTCCCCGGGATCACGTTCCCGAAGTTCCAGACGCACTCGCTGTCGGCAAGCCGATCCGTGCCGCCCTGGGGCGAGCCCAGCGTCCAGAACGGGTAGAACGCCGCCCCGATGGGCGGGGCCGTGCAGCCGGCGCCCGTCGCGACGTTGCAGAGGATCTCGGAGGCGGCCAGGTCCGTCTCGAATTGCACGTCCGGATAGGTTCGGCCTCTGCTGAAGGGCCCAAGGTACTGGAACGCGGTCGGATGGCCGGGCGAGCCGTCCGGCCAGTCGCGCTGGTACGAGTTGCCATCGAAGTCCAGGTCGCCGTTCTGGAAGACGTTGGTCTGGCAGCCGCTGACCGGCCACGAGAACGTCTCGGTGCGCCCGTTGACGCTCGCGGTGCGCGGGCCGGCCGGCATGCAGTTCGCGTCCGAGAACTCGCACAGCGCCGCGGTGGCGGAGTTGTTGGTGGGACAC
>DATFRD010000216.1:0-2172 GCA_035263645.1 Candidatus Dormiibacterota bacterium
CGACCGTGACACGATCGCCAGCACCCATCGCGGTCATGGCCACTGCATCGCCAAGGGCGTCGACGTGAGCGAGATGATGGCCGAGATCTACGGCCGCAAGACCGGCAGCTGCCATGGGAAGGGCGGCTCGATGCACATCGCCGACCTGTCCAAGGGCATGCTCGGCGCCAACGGCATCGTCGGCGGCGGGCCGCCGCTGATCTGCGGGACGGCGCTGGCCGCCAAGATCAAGGGCACCGGCGGCGTCAGCGTCGTGTTCTTCGGTGACGGCGCGAGCAACCAGGGCACGACGCTCGAGTCGCTGAACCTGGCCTCGGTGTGGAATCTGCCGGCCATCTTCGTCGCCGAGAACAACGGATATGCCGAGTCCACGTCCAGCAGCTGGTCGGTGGCCAGTGACAACATCGCCGACCGGGCCGCCGGGTTCGGCATGCCCGGTGTCATCATCGACGGCTTCGACTTCTTCGCGGTACACGAGGCGGCGAGCGAGGCGATCAGCCGGGCCCGGCACGGCGGCGGCCCGACGCTGCTCGAGATGAAGTTCACCCGCTACTTCGGCCACTTCGAGGGCGACCAGCAGAGCTACCGGGCCGGCGAGGTCGAGCATGCCCGGGCCGAACTGGACTGCCTCAAGCGGTTCGCCACCCGGGTGACCGAGACCGGTGAACTCACCCGGTCCGACCTCGACGCCGTCGACGCCGAGGTCGCGACGATGATCGACCAGGCCGTGGCGGAGGCGAAGGCTGCCCCGCTGCCGACCGAGGCCGATCTGCTCACCGACGTCTACGTCCGCTACTGATCGGAGGCTGGCCATGGCACGCACCATCACCTACCGCGAGGCGATCAACGAGGCACTGGCCCAGGAAATGGAGCGCGACGAGAGCGTCATCGTCATGGGCGAGGACAATGCGGGCGGGGAGGGGTCGCCCGGCGAGATGGACGCCTGGGGCGGCGTGCTCGGCGTCACGAAGGGGCTGTATCACCGGTTCCCGGGCCGGGTACTCGACACCCCGATCTCCGAATCGGCGTTCATCGGCGCCGCGATCGGCGCGGCGACGGCCGGGATGCGCCCGGTTGCCGAGCTCATGTTCGTTGACTTCATGGGCGTCTGCTTCGACCAGATCTACAACCAGGCGGCGAAGTTCCGGTACATGTTCGGCGGCAAGGCGGTCACGCCGGTCGTGATCCGCACCATGTACGGGGCGGGCCTGCGGGCCGCGGCGCAACACTCGCAATGCCTGTATCCGCTGTTCACGCACATCCCTGGACTGAAGGTCGTGCTCCCGTCGACGCCTTACGACGCAAAGGGCATGCTGACGCAGGCGATCCGCGATGACGACCCGGTGATGTTCTTCGAGCACAAGGCGCTCTACGACCTGGCCGGGCCGGTGCCGGAAGAGGGCTACGTGGTGCCGTTCGGTGAGGCGAACGTGGTGCGCGAGGGCGGCGACGTCACGATCGTGGCGCTGGGCCGCATGGTGCACACCTCGATGGAGGCGGCCACGCAGCTCGCCGCCGCCGCAGTGGAATGCGAGGTCATCGACCTGCGCACCACCAGCCCGCTCGACGAGGACACCGTGCTGGAGAGCGTCGAGGGTACCGGCCGGCTCGTGGTGGTGGATGAGGCGCACCCCCGGTGCTCGGTGGCCACCGACATAGCCGCGCTCGCCGCCAGGAAGGCGTTCGGCGCGCTGCGGGCCCCGATCGAGACGGTGACGGCCCCGCACACGCCGGTGCCGTTCTCGAACACGCTCGAGGACCTCTACGTGCCCGACGCGCAGCGCATCGTGAACGCCGTCAAGTCGGTGGCGGAGTGGGCCCGATGACCGACGACCGGATCGTCGCCGTCACCATGCCGAAGTGGGGCCTGTCGATGCAGCTGGGCAAGATCACCGGCTGGATCGCGGCCGAGGGCGACGACGTGAGCGCCGGCGACGATCTCGCGGACATCGAAACGGAGAAGATCGCCGGAACGCTGGAGGCGGCCGACCCCGGCACCCTGCGGCGGATCATCGCGAGAGTCGGTGAGGACGTGCCGGTCAGCGCCACCATCGCGCTGATCGCCCCGCCCGGCGTCAGCGACGACGACCTCGACGCCGCCGTACAGGAGGCACGCGCGGTGATCGACGCCGGCGTGCCCGATGAGGCGGCCGCCGGTCCCGCCGTCGAGAC
>DATFRD010000217.1:0-16497 GCA_035263645.1 Candidatus Dormiibacterota bacterium
CCCGACCGAGACCGGCATCTTCGAGGTCGAGACGCTCCACCGCACCATCCGGGACATACCCAAGCCGGTGATCGCGGCGGTCAACGGCGTCGCCATCGGCGGCGGCCACGTCCTGCACGTCCTCTGCGACATCACGATCGCCGCCGAGCACGCCACCTTCGGGCAGGCCGGCCCTCGCGTCGGCAGCTTCGACGCCGGCTTCGGCACCGCATACCTGGCCCGCATCCTGGGCGAGAAGCGGGCCCGCGAGGTCTGGTACCTCTGCCGGCGGTACTCGGCCGAGACCATGGAGCGCTGGGGTCTGGTCAACGCGGTCGTGCCGGGGGCCGAGCTGCGCGCCGAGGTCCGGCGCTGGGCGGACGAGATCCTGGAGAAGAGCCCCACTGCGCTCCGGGTCCTGAAGCATTCGTTCAACGCGGATTCAGAGTCGATCGCCGGCATCGGCTCGCTGGGGTTCGACACCCTGGACGTCTTCGTCAAGACGGACGAGGCGCGGGAGGGCGTCCAGGCGTTCACGGAGCGGAGGAAGCCGGACTTCAGCGGCTATCGCTGAGCCGCTTTTCCGGCTGAGCCGGCGGTGGGACCCGGCTCAGCCGCTCCAGTTGAACGTGTACGCGTAGTCGGTCGTGCCGGTGGCGTTCACGTCCAGCACTCGGCTCCCGACCTGGTGCCCCGCCACCCTGTCGGTCAGGTACACGTTGCGTACCCCCAGGCTGGGCGTCGCCCACAGGTAGTAGCCATCGACGCGGAGGAGGACGATGCTGGCCGGCGGCCAGAACACGGCCACGACCACCCGCTGGCCGCCGACGCCGGCCATGAGCACGCCCCCGTCCAGCGGCAGCGGGCCGTCGGCCAGGGGCGGCGGGGCCATCTCGCAGCTGCCCAGCAGGAGGGCGCCGATCAGTCCAGCCAGGAACCACCGCGGAGCCCGCGCCAGCCCGACCATACATCGAGACTATCAGGTCTCATTGAAGCGGCCTTTCCCGGAGGCTCCGCACGTGGCCGGCCAGTGAGGCCAGTGTCTCAACGGAGATCGTCTGCGCTCCGTCGGACCAGGCCTCGGCGGGCGCCGGGTGCGCTTCGACCAGCAGCCCATCGGCGCCCACCGCCAGCGCCGCCCTGGCCAGCGCCGGCACCCATTCCCGCCGGCCGGCGGCGTGGCTGGGGTCCACGATGACCGGCAGGTCGGTCAGCTCCCTGGCCACCACGACGGCGCTGATGTCGAGCGTGTTCCGGGTCCGCGTCTCGAACGTGCGGATGCCCCGTTCGCAGAGCACGACGTCGTCGTTGCCGCGGCGGCGGATGTATTCGGAGGCGCCCACCCACTCGTCGATGGTGGCCGACAGCCCCCGCTTCAGGACCACCGGCCGGCCCAGGTCGCCCAGCGCCTCCAGCAGCCGGTAGTTCTGCATGTTGCGGGTGCCAACCTGGTACCCGTCGACGTGGTCGGCGATGGCCTCGGCGTCCTCAGGACAGAGGACCTCCGAGACGAGGGCAAGGCCGGTGCGCCGGCGCGCCTCGGCCAGCAGCGGCAGGGCCTCCAGGCCGAGGCCCTGGAAGCTGTCGGGATGGCTCCGGGGCTTGAAGACGCCCGCCCTGAGCGCGTCAACCCCGGCCTCGGCCAGGTCCGCAGCCTGGTCCGCGAAGCCCGGCTCCACCGAGCAGGGGCCGGCGATGAGCACCGGGCGGGCGCCGCCCACGGTGACACCGCCGATTCGCACGCTGCGCGTGGGTCCGACCCTCGGACGCTCTAACTCAACCATGTCCTCGTCTCCACCTGGCTCCGATTCAACCCCCGACCGGCGGAACCTGCGGGCCGGCGGGCGGAGTGGGGACGAGGGGGCGCTACATCGTCCGGCTCCGGCCTCCCGCCGGCCCGGTAAAGCAGAACTGATAGCGCCAGTAGCCACCGCTCACGGTGGCGTGAGCTTATCACGCAGGCGGTGCGTCCGCCCTGCCCGTGTTCCCGAGCCGAAGCGGTACCATCCCCGTCCGTGGCTGCCCTCTCTCCGGCCGGGCGCCCGGCCGGTGCCCGGCGCGGGATCGTCGCGGCCCTGCTCTCCGGCGCCGTCCTGACCCTGGCCGCCGGCTGCCAGGGTTCCCAGGGTTCCCAGCCCCCGAGCCCGAGCACCGGGTTCCCGGCGTCGGGCCACGACCCCGCCCCCTGCCCGGGACGGCCGCAGCTGACGGCCAGCCCGCCCGGCCCGGCCGACTGGCCGGTCTTCGACCACCAGGCGGACCGGGCCGGCGTGGACCCCAGCACCGCCGCGGCCACGACCCACGCGACCGCGCGCTGGGACGACCACCTCGACGGCGCGATGTTCGCCCAGCCGCTCCAGGTGCAGGGACTGGTGATCGAGGCCACCGAGCACGACTCCGTCTACGCGCTGGACGCGGCCACCGGCTGCCGGTACTGGCGGACCTCGCTGGGCACGCCGTTCGACGTCACGACGCACCACCTGGAGTGCAACAACATCACCCCGGAGCTGGGCGTCACCGCGACGCCCGCCGTGGACCCGATCAGCGGCACGGTGTACGCGGTGCCCTTTCTCGATCCCGGCCGCTACGAGATGGATGCCATCGACCTGGCGAGCGGCAGGATCCGCTGGCGCCATCGGATCGACCTGCCGAACAGCCTCGTGGTCCAGCAGCTGAGCCGGCCGGCGGTGGCACTGGCCGACGGCCACGCCTACGCCTCGTTCGGCGGCCGGATCGGGGACTGCGCCAACTACCACGGGTTCGTCGTCGGCATCGCCCAGGACGGGACAGGGCCGCAGCTGCTCTTCCAGGCCTCCGCGAGCCGGGAGGGCGCGATCTGGGCTCCTGGCGGCCCGGCCGTGCTGCCAGGCGGTGACCTCCTGGTCTCCACTAGCAACACCGGCGAGCAGAAGGTCTACGACGGCAGCGAGGCCGTCGTCCGGCTCTCCCCGGACCTCCGCCGGAAGGATTTCTTCGCGCCCGCCAACTGGGCCCAGCTCAACGCGGAAGACCTGGACCTGGGCAGCGTCAGCCCGGCCATCCTGGACGGCGGCGCCCGGCTGTTCCAGGTCGGCAAGGAGGGGGTCGGCTACCTGCTCGACGCGAACCACCTGGGCGGGGTGGGCGGCCAGCTCTTCAGCGCGCCGATCCAGGGCGGCTGTCTCGCGATCGGCGCGGTCGCCTACCAGGCGCCCCTCCTCTACGTGCCCTGCCAGAACGGCGTGGTCGCGCTGCGCGTCTCCGGCAGCCGCTTCGACTTCGCCTGGCGCGGGCCCGGATTCGCAGCCGGGTCTCCGATCGTGGCCGGAGGACTGGTGTGGTCGTTCGACTACCAGGGGGGCGTCGTCTACGGGCTGGACCCGGCCAGCGGCCATCCGACGACGACGATCGCCGTCGGCCCCGGCGAGCACTTTGCGTCCGCCAGCGCCAGCGCCGGCCGGCTGGTGGTGCCCGCCGGCCGTGACCTCCGCTCCTTCGCATTGAGCTGACCGGGCGCGCCTGTCAGGCCGCTGGTCTGGCCGTGTCCAGGCTGGGGGCCGCGGCCCGGCTGCCGAGCGACCGCCGGACGAACCGGTAGGCGGCGGTCAGCAGCAGCACGTTGCGCAGCGCGATCAGCGCGCAGAAGGCGAGCGGGTAGCTTGCCGGGGCGCCGGGGCCCACGAGGCCGGCCGCCAGGTAGGCGAACGGGAAGATGGCCGTCGTCAGCGCGCAGACGGCGAGCCAGGCGGGGTCGTACTCGCCTGCCACGATCGCGACCAGGGGCAGGACCCAGATCAGGTACTGGGGGCTGAGCACGCGGCTGCAGCACACCAGGACGATCAGGCACGTGGCGAGTGCCTGCCCGAACCCGAGCCGGCCGGTCAGCTGCTGCCCGTACGTCCCGAGGCAGCCCCCGACCAGGGCGAGGTCCGCGCCGGCGCTCAGCGGCCCGGCCAGGGGGCCCACCAGGTTGTACGAGTGGAACGAGTGGTCGGGCGCCACCGGCAGGCCGACGAACCCGCTCAGCCAGAGCAGCGTGGCCGGCACCGACTCCACCTGGAGCGGGCGGCGGGCGTTGTATACGAACGGTGCCAGCCAGCCTGTGGGGTCCAGCGCGGCCGACACGGCCAGCCCCGCCGCCACCGCCCCGACGAACAGCCCCACCCCGCGCAGGACCGCCGACGGCGGCCGCCCGCGAAGCGGCGACACCTCCAGCGCCCGGTACTGCTCCAGCGCCACCACGGGCAGCAGGGCCGCCGGGTAGAGCTTGAGGAGGGTGCCGGCCGCCAGCAGCGCGTATGCGAGGCCGAAGCGGCGCTCGGTAGCGGCCCAGTACGCGACCACCGTTGCGGCCGCCGGCACCAGGTCGAAGCGCCCGAGCAGGGTGCCGAAGCCGGCCAGGACCAGGTAGACGCCGGCGACCTCGGCCGCCCGCGCCGACTCGCGGCGCCGGATGGCGGCATAGCCGGCCACGAAGAGCGCCAGCATCCACAGCGCGAACACGGACACCCAGTCGGGGAGCGGAGGGAGCAGCGTCAGGGTGAAGGGCGCGAGCGACAGCGGAGGGTACTCCGCCGGCAGCGAGCGCAGCGGCGGCGACCCGAGCCAGAACGCCTGCGCGTACCGGTGGTAGAGGGTCACATCTCCGTGGCCGTAGGCGGAGTGCGCGTAGAAGACCAGCGAACCCACAAGCGCGGCGACGAGGACCCCCAGCACGGCGCGCTCGCGGGCTCGCCAGCCCCGGAGGCCGGTGAGCATCTAGAGCGTCACGCTTAAGAGCCTGCGCGAATAGGGCTCTGGGGCGTCAGCCGGTCCAGGCGATAGCCCGCGCCGCGCACGGTCACGATCTCGAACGGCACCCGACCGGCGAACTTCTCGCGCAGCCAGCGGATGTGAACGTCGACCGTCTTCCGGTCGCCGAGGAAGCCGGCGCCCCAGACCTGCTGCAGGATGACGTCCCGCGACTGGACGCGCCCGGAGTGGGCGACCAGGAACGACAGCAGCTCGAACTCCCGGGCCGTCAGCTTCACGTCGTGACCGTCGACCAGCACCCGGCGAGCGGGGCGGTCGATCAGGAAGCCGCCGATCTCGTCCCGCTCTGGGACCGAGCGCTCGGCCATCTCGGCCCGGCTGCGCCGGATCACCGCGTTCACGCGGGCCAGCACCTCGCGGACCGAGAACGGCTTCGTGACGTAGTCGTCGGCGCCCAGCTCCAGGCCCACGATCTTGTCGATCTCGGCCTCGCGGGCGGTCACCATGATGATCGGGACGCGGCTGGAGCGCCGCAGCGCCCGGCAGACCTCCATGCCGCCCATGCCCGGCAGCATCAGGTCGAGCAGGATGAGGTCGGGCCGGGAGGTCCGCGCCAGCCGGAGCCCCACCGCGCCGTCGCGGGCCTCCGACACCGCGTAGCCGGCGGCGCTCAGGTGATATTTCAGCGTCTCGCGGATGCCGTCGTCGTCCTCGACGACCAGGACCCTGTCGGTCATGCCACCCCCTCCCGAGACAAGCCAGGTGGGAGCGTAAGCAAGGGCTTTGCCGAGCGTGTGAGTCCGTCTTCCTGACGCCGACGACACCACAAAAAGCCCCGAAGGGATGCACCGAAGGTGCCCCGAGCGTCCCAGATAGAGGGGGGGTTTTGGAAGGGGGGGCCCGCCCACCCTTGCACGTTATCCAAGCTCCACGACCTGGCCCGAGTCCAGGAAGATGATGTCCTCGGCAACGTTCACGACCCGGTCGCCGATCCGTTCCAGGTTGTGGGCGATGTTGATCAGCGTCACCACCCGGAGTGCGTCCTCGGCGTCGGCGCCCTGGCCGAAGTCCTCCACGAGGCTGTCGAACAGCCGGTGGTACAGCCGGTCGATCTCGTCGTCCTTGGCCGCCACCTCCCGCGCCCGGGCCGGGTCCTCCTCGATCAGTGCGTCCAGGATGTCCCGGACCTGCTGGCTGGCGAGCTCGCCCATCAGCCCGAACTCCGGCCGCAGGGGCCCGTGGGGCAGGCTGGCCAGCGTCGACGTGCGGCGGCCGATGCGGACGGCGTAGTCGCCGATGCGCTCCAGCTCGATGGCGATGTACTGCACCCCCATCAGGGTGCGGAGGTCCCGGCCGACGAGCCGCTGCGCGGAGATGACCTGGAAGACGCGCTCCCGGAGCTGACGGAACAGCTCGTTGATCGACTGGTCCTGCATCCTGACCCGGTTGGCGGCCACACGGTCGAACGAGCGCAGTGCCAGGAGCGCCTCGTCGATCTGCGACTCGACGAGGCCGGCCATGCGGAGCAGGGACTCGCGCAGCTGCTCCAGCTCCCGGGAGAACGTCTCCCCGGTCACCGGCGCACGGGCGAGGAAGGGGACGGTGCGCGGATTATCAGCCATGGATCCTCGGTCTCCCGAGGGCGACGATACGGTTGGATTGATTAAGTATGGGTTACGGCATTGTTAATCGGCATCGGGATGGCCAGGCCGAAGATCTGGCCGCGATCCCGGGCGGCCTCGGTCCACACGCGACCGCCCTGTGCCAGCACCAGGTGCTTGGTGATCGCCAGGCCCAGGCCAGAGCCGGTCGTGGCCCGGGCACCCTGCGGCCCCTGGCCGTCCGTGCGTCTGGGCCGTGAGCGGGCCGGGTCGACCTTGTAGAAGCGCTCGAATACCCTCGGCCAGTGCTCGGGCGAGATGCCCGGACCGTGATCCCGCACCGTGAGTCGGAACTCGCCGTCGTCCAGCGCCGCCGCCACTACGACCGGGGACCCCGGCGGGGAGAACCGGGCGGCGTTGTCGAGCAGGTTGTCGAGGACCTGTGCCAGCTTCATCCGGTCTGCCGTCACGTGCAGGCCGTCCGGGATGCTCAGCTCCAGCGGCCGCCCCAGCCGCAGCCGGCTGGCCGCCTCCTCGACCAGGTCGCGGACACCGAAGCGGGACAGCGTCAGCGCGGTCCGCCCCGCCTCGATGTGGGCCAGCTCGCGGAGGTTGGCCACGATGCCGGCCAGGTAGTCGGTCTCCAGCAGCGCCCGCGCCGCGAACCGCTCCCTGGCCGCAGGCGGCGGATCGGCGAGCAGGCTCTCGACCGCCAGCCGCAGCGACGTGAGCGGGGTCCGCAGCTCGTGGGAGAGGTTGGCCACGAACTCCTGGCGAACCGTCTCCAGCCGGCGCAGCTCGGTCACGTCGGTGAGGAAGACCAGGGTGCCCGGCGGTCTCGGAGCCACCTCCATCTGGACGGTTCGCTGGCGGTGGGTCAGACGCAGCTCGCCGGAGGGCGTCCCGTCCCGCAGGGCCTCGAGCAGCCGGCCCTCGCGCGTGGCGTCGAGCAGCCCGAGCGGCAGCTGCTCGCGCGCGAAACGGAAGAAGGCGCGGGCGGCCGCGTTGGCGGCGATGACGCGGCGGTCGCCGTCCAGGAGGAGCGCCATGACCGGGGCTCGCTCCAGCAGCGCTTCGAACTGGTCGTCCCGGCGTTCCCAGGTCACGGGCGGAGTATAGGCAGGCCCGGGGCGGCTCTCTGATGGAATCGCCGGGCGACCCGGGGGGTTCCTGACGTGTGTAGGTAGTCCGACAGTCGTTGCTGCGAGCGCTGCCTACTCGAGCAGACCACCACCTCTTTCTCTCCCGTCCCGCCGGGGCGTCCTCGTGGCGCCCCGGCTTCTATCTCTTCCCGCGCCGTGCCGTCATGGTCAGCGAACGGACCGGATCCGCGTCACCAGTATGGCGCCCGCCGCGTAGAGCGCGGCGGCCACGACGAACGTGATCCGGTAGCCGGCGTTCGGCGAGACGCGGTTGAACGTGTCCAGCACGAAACCCATGACGAAGGGGAGCAGGACCCGGGGCAGCGAGTCGGCCACGTGGTAGAGGCCCAGGTCCTTGGCCGGCCGGTCGCGGTCGGGCAGCGTGTCCAGGCCCAGCGCCCAGTCGACGGCGCTGAAGGCGCCGTAGCCAAGCCCGTAGACGACCCCGAGCAGGAGCACTGCGGCGACCGGGATCGCCGAGCCGAGGAGGAAGACGAGCAGGACCGCGGCCTGGATGGAGCCGGCGGCGTAGATGAAGCGCTTGCGGCCCCGGCGGTCCGACAGCCAGCCGCAGGTGATCGCCAGCGGCACCGCAGTGAGGGTGACGATGGCCTCGAACTCGGGCGTGAACTGGTCGGGGTGGCGCACACCAAGCAGGTCACGGAACGCGATGAACAGGAACGGCAGCGTCGTGTACAGCCCGGCCACGTTCAGGAACCGGGTGGCGAACGCCCAGCCGAAGTCGCCCGTCCAGAGCGGGCTCAGGAACTCGCGGACCCCGGTGCGCAGGCGTGTGGGCACCGGTCGTCCGCCCTCGCCGGCGGCGGCCCACAGCGAGGGCAGGAGCGACAGGGCCACGACCACGATCAGCACCCAGTACGTCGATCGGGTCTGGCCGGCGCGGGCGAACAGCAGGGTGGCTAGCAGCGACAGCACGCTGCCGAGCTGAACGAAGAAGCCGAGGAAGCCGCTGGCCCGGCCGGTCTCCGAGCCGTGAACCATGTCGGGGATGACGGCGACGTACGCGGCGCCGGCCACGTTGACGAAGGCGACAACGAGCACGAACCCGGTCAGCAGCGGCGGGAACGAGCCGGCGCCGAGCATGACCAGCAGGGCCAGCACGAGCCCCGCCGTGCCGGCAACCATGATCGGCCTGCGGCGACCCCAGCGCGTCGTCAGGCCGTCGGACCAGGCACCCACCAGTGGCGGGAGCACCAGCGCGAAGAGCCCGCCCAGGCCCGTGGCCACCCCGATCGCGGTCCCCTGCCGGGAGAGGGGCACGGTCTGCGTGACCTGGAACTGGAGCAGCACGGTGTAGACCGGCGTGATGACGAAGAACTGGCCGAACCAGTAGCTGCCGAGTCCCAGGTGCCGGATCGTGCCGGCTCTCGGCGCGATTCCCTCCGGGCGCGCGGGTCTGGTCGTCTCCACGGTCTCCTCCTCGCTGGGTTCCCCTCCCCCGGCCGCAGGAGAGCGTACGGGCGGCGGCATACCCTTGTCGAATGGCTTTTCCGAGCAACGCCGCAGCAGTCGACCTCGAACGCTTCGAGCTCAGCCTCTTCCCGTCCGACCCGCCCCCGGCGGCCGACATCGCGGTCGAGGAGGACCGGCTCCCGTACGACCTGTCGGGACCCCGTCTGAGCCCGGCCCAGATTCGCCTGGTAGAGCGGTTCGGCCTTCCGGAGCGCCCGCTCGTCACCGTCACCGAGGACGGCGAGGACGGGGACTACCAGGTGCTGGCCGGAGCGTTCTGGATCCGCGCCGCGCGGGAGGCGGGCCTGGACCGCGTCCCGGTTCGCGCGCTGCAGCTGTCGGACGTTTCCGCCGCGTTCCTGGCGCTGGTACTCAACCAGGCCAGGGCCGCCGACGTCGCCGCCCAGACGGACTCGCTGCAGGTGCTGATGGAGAACGGCGTCGACGAGCAGGATCTGGCGCGCGCCAGCGGCCTGGGCCGCGGTCGCCTGCGCCGCCTGCTGGGCCTGCTGGAGCTGCATCCGACGCTGCGCCAGGCCCTCCGCGAGGGCCGGCTGCCGGCGCCGGTGGCGTTCGCGGCCTCGGCACTCTCCGAGGCCTCCCAGGCGGAGCTGGCCGCGGTCTACCTGCAGGAGGGCGAGCTCTCGAGCGCCCATCTCCGGCGCTTCGGGGAGGCGGGTCAGGCGGCCGACGGCCCGGACGAGGGGTACGTGGAGCCGCTCCCGCCGGGGCCCGAGGGAGAGCCGGGAGGCGCCTCTGACCATGCAGCCGGCCGGGCCCGGCGCCAGGCCGAGGAGCTGCTCCGGACCCTGGACGAGGCCAGCATTACGGGCGACATCCGCGAGCGGGTGCTGGAGGTGGTCGAGGAGCTGTCCCGCATCGCGGGCTGACCTGGCGTCACCAGAGCAGGCCTGACCGCGCCGCCAGGCCGCGGCGGCGCCGTGGCGGGAGCACGCCCGTTTCTGCTTTGCTTACGGACCTGTGGCGAGCTGGCAGGCACTGCTGATCGGGCTCCTCCAGGGGGCGACCGAGCTGTTCCCGGTCTCCTCCCTCGGTCACGCCGTCGTGCTGCCCAGCCTGCTGCACTGGCCGTTCGACCAGTCGAGCCCCACGTTCGTGCCCTTCCTCGTCCTGCTCCACCTGGGCACCGCCACCGCCCTGGTCATCCTGTACTGGCGGGAGTGGGTGCGTATCGTCGCCGGCTTCGTGCGGGCGGTCGTACGGGGCCGGATCGAGACGGCGGACGAGCGGATGGCCATCCTGCTGCTGGTGGCCACCATCCCGGGCGCCGCCATCGGGGAGCTGTTCGTGCAGCCCCTCACCCACCTCTTCGCGACCCCGCGCGTAGCCGCCGCCATGCTAATCGTCAACGCGGTCGTCCTGCTCGGCGCGGAGCTTCTTCGCCGTCGCTCCGAGCGCCGCCACCTGAGCCGCGAGGAGCAGGAAGGCGACTTCAAGGAGCTCGGCCAGATCGGCATGGGGGCGGCGGCGCTGGTCGGGCTGTTCCAGGCCGCCGCTTTCGTGCCCGGGATCTCGCGGTCGGGGATCACGATGGCCGGGGGCCTGGTGGCGGGTCTCAGGCACCAGGACGCGGCCAAGTTCGCCTTCCTGATGGCGACCCCGATCATCGCGGGGGCCGGCCTCCTGGAGATGCCGCAGCTCGTACAGCAGGGCCTGGACGGGAGTCGCTGGCTGGTCTACCTCGGGGCGGCGGTGCTGGCCGGCTGCGCCGCCTACGTCAGCGCCCGCTTCCTCGTGCGCTACTTCCGTTCGGGGCGGCTCGACCCCTACGCCGCCTATTGCGCGGCGTTCGGCGCGGTCAGCCTCCTCTTGCTACGCTGACGCCCCATGGAAAACCTGCGCAGCGGCCCGCTGATGGCCCTCCTCATCGTCCTCGCCGCGGTGTTCGTGGCTCTGGCTGTGCTCTACGCCGAGGGCATCATCAACTTCCTGACCACGCACCCGAACGCCAAGAACCACTACGACCACGCCATCCTGTTCGGCGTGCTCGCCGTGGCGAGCCTGGTGGCCGCCAGCCTGGTCCGCCCCCGCCCGGCCTGACCGGTCCCACCTCCTGACCGTCGCTGGTCCGCTGCAGGCGGTAGCCTTGTCCTGATCAGTGGGCAGCAGCCAGGCACATCTCCGCGACACGGGCACCCCATCCGATGCGGCCGTCGCCGAGCGAGCGACCGCGGGGGACGTCGCGCTCGCCGAGGTGCGCTACCTCAATCGAGAGCTCTCCCTGCTCGACTACATCACGCGGGTGCTCGCGAGGGCGGAGGACGCCACCCTGCCCCTGCTCGACCGCGTGATGTCGCTGCACTACTTCGGGCAGAACCTGGACGACTTCTTCCAGATCCGGGTGGCGGGCCTGAAGGAGCAGCTCGAGGCCGCGCCCGAGACCGCGTCGCCGGACGGGCTGTCGCCGACGGCGCAGCTGCAGGAGATCCGGCGCCGGGTCGAGCACCTCTATCAGCGCCAGGAGCGGCTGTTCGACCGCGAGCTGCGGCCCAGCCTGGCCGTGGCCGGCATCGGGCTGGTCGACTTCGACGAGTTCTCGAAGAAGGATATCGAGCACCTCTCGCGGTACTTCAGGCGGAGCATCTTCCCGGTCCTGACGCCACTCGCGGTCGACCCGGGCCACCCGTTCCCCTACATCTCCCACTTCTCGCTCAACCTGGCGGTCATCGTCAGGCACCCGCTCCGGCGGCAGACCCGCTTTGCCCGTCTGAAGGTGCCGCCGCTCCTGCCGCGGTTCATCGCGCTGCCCGACGGCGAACGCTTCGTGCCGCTGGAACAGGTGATCGCCGCCAACCTCCAGTCGCTGTTCCCCGGCATGGAGATCGTCAGCCACACGGCGTTCCGAGTCACTCGGGACAACGACCTGGAGGTTCGCGAGGACGAGGCCGACGACCTCCTGGTGACGATCCAGACCGAGCTCCTGCGCTTCCGGCGCCGGGCGCGGGGGGTCCGGCTGGAGATCAACCCGGACATGGGGGACGAGGTCCGCGACCTGCTCGTCCGTGAGCTCGAGCTCACGCCGGACGACGTCTACGTCGTCCATGGCCTGCTCGACATGAGCGCGGTCGGCTTCTTCAACGACCTGGACCGTCCCGAGCTCAAGGCCGAACGGTACGCCCCGGTCAACTCGCCGCGGCTGAGCCGGGCCGACGGACAGCCCGCCGACTTCTTCGAGACCCTCAAGGTCGGCGACGTGCTGGTCCACCACCCCTACGAGTCCTTCACCACGTCCGTGGTGGCCTTCACCCAGCAGGCGGCCGCGGACCCGCACGTGCTGGCGATCAAGCAGACGCTGTACCGGACGTCGGGGCCGGCCAGCCCGATCGCGCTGGCGCTGGCCAGGGCCGCCGAGGCCGGCAAGCAGGTCGTGGCGCTCGTCGAGCTCAAGGCCAGGGGGGACGAGCAGGCCAACATCGCCTGGGCCCAGATGCTGGAGCAGGCCGGTGTGCACGTCGTGTACGGGCTCGTCGGCCTGAAGACGCATGCCAAGCTCACGCTCGTCGTGCGCCAGGAGCCGGCCGGCATCCGCCGCTACGTGCACGCGGCGACCGGCAACTACAACCCCATGACCGCGCTCGGCTACGAGGACCTGGGCCTGCTCTCCGCCGACCCGGACCTGGGCGCGGACGTGAGCGAGCTGTTCAACCTGCTCACCGGCTACAGCCGTCAGCGCCGGTACCGCCGGCTGATGGTCGCTCCGACCAGCCTGCGCTCCGGGCTGCTGCGGCTCATCCGGGAGGAGTCCGAGCACGCCGACGGCCGGATCGTCATCAAGGCCAACAACCTGGTCGACATCGAGATGATCGACGCCCTGTACGACGCCGCCCGGGCCGGGACCAGGGTCGACCTGCTCATCCGTGGCGTCTGCTGCCTGCGCCCCGGCGTGCCCGGGCTCTCCGAGCGCATCCGGGTCCGGTCCCTCGTGGGCCGGTTCCTTGAACACTCGCGGATCCTCCGCTTCGGCTCCGAGGCGCGTGGGCTGAAGTTCTACATCGGCTCGGCGGATGTCATGGACCGCAACCTGGACCGGCGGGTGGAGGCGGTCGTGCCCGTCTGCGACCCCGTCCTGCAGGCGCGGCTCGATCAGGTCCTGGAGGCGGAGCTCGAGGACGAGCGCCTGTCCTGGCGGCTCCAGCCAGACGGGCTGTGGTCCAAGATCGAGGGCGACCTCGACGCCCAGGAGCGCTTCATGGCGCTGGCTCACGAGCAGGCCCGGGACCACGGTGTGCGCCGGCGCTAGGACGACGGGAGGGCGGGACCTCCCTCGCGGCCGGAGTTCCCGCGCCCCGGCGGGCACCCACGGCAGGCGGTCGGCGGTTGCCGAGCGCGAGGTCAAGCTAGGCGCCGCGCCCACGTTCCGCCTGCCCGAGCTCGCCGGCGTCGCCGACGGCGTGACCGCGGGTCCCCAGCAGGAGCGGCGGCTGGAGGCCACGTACTACGACACGGCGGACCTGCGCCTGGCCCGCTGGGGCCTGAGCCTCCGGCATCGCAACGTGGACGGGTGGACGCTGAAGCTGCCCGACTCCCTGGACGGCCCTGTCCTGGCGCGGTCGGAGGTGACGTTCGCGGGGACGGCGCGCCGCCCGCCGCCGGAGGCGCTGGCGCTCGTGCGAGCCTACCTGCGCGGGGCGCCGGTCGAGCGCGTCGCCAGGCTCTCCACGTGGCGCCGCCGGGTCCCGCTCCTGGACGCCGGCGGCGGCGAGCTGGCGGAGGTCGTCGACGACGAGGTGTCGGTCCTGAGCGGCCGCCGCGTGGCCGCCCGGTTCCGCGAGGTCGAGGTGGAGCTTCGCCCCGGCGGCGAAGGCCTTCTGGGACCGGTGCTGGACCGGCTGCGCCAGGCGGGGGCCGGCCGGGCGGACCCCACGCCCAAGCACGTGCGCGCGCTGGGCCCGGCGGCGACAGGTCCGCCGGACGTCGCGGTGCGCCGGCTCCCCGCCGCCCCGGCGGCCGTCGATGTCGTCCGCAATGCGCTGGCCGCGGGAACCCAGCTGGTGCTGCGGCACGACCCGCGGGTCCGCGTCGGCGGCGATCCCGAGGACGTGCACCAGATGCGGGTCGGGACCCGGCGCCTGCGCTCCCACCTGCGCACGTTCCGTCCGCTCCTGGACCGGGAGTGGACGGACTCGCTCCGCGACGAGCTCGGCTGGCTGGCCGGCGAGCTGGGGGTCGTGCGGGACGCCGAGGTGCTGCTGGAGCGGCTCCGGGAGCTGGCCCGCCAGCTGCCGGACGTGGACCAGCGGGCGGTGAGGGCGCTGCTCAGGGAGCTGGAGGCGTCGGTCGAGGCGGGCCGGGCCCGGCTGCTGGAGGCGATCTCCAGCCAGCGCTACTACGACCTCCTCGAACGGCTGGTCGCGGCGGCGGACCACCCGGTCCCGAATCCCGAGGCGCCGGAGCGCCTGGACGCGCCGGCGCCTGCGGCGCTGCTGCCGCTCGCCCGCCGGCCGTGGCGGGCCCTCGCAACGGCGGTCCGAGCTCTCGACGCGCACCCCGACGACGACGACCTGCACCGCATTCGCATCCTCGCCAAGCGGGTCCGCTACGCGGCGGAGGCGGTGACGCCCGCCGTCGGCGGCGGGGCGGGCCGCCTCGCCCGCCTGGCCGCCGGGCTCCAGACCGTGCTGGGAGAGCACCAGGACAGCGTCGTGGCGCGCGCGTGGCTGCGGTCGGCCGCGAGGGGCCAGCGCCGGGCGTTCGTCGCCGGCCAGCTCTCCGCGCTCGAGGCGGGCATCGGTGCCGCGGCGCGCCGGAGCTGGCCGCAGGCGTGGCGGCAGCTCGCGCGGCGCCGGATGCGCTCCTGGATGGCGGCCACCCCGACGTGAGGCGCTTCGACGCGGCGACTCCGGGCGCCGCGGCCGCCGTCCGGGCAGCCGGCGGACTCATATGCCGGCCGGGACCGGACGGTCTGACCGAGGTCGCGGTCATCCACCGGCCCGCACAGGACGACTGGACCCTGCCCAAGGGGAAGCTCGAACCGGGCGAGTCGGCCGAGCACGCGGCGCTCCGAGAGGTCCAGGAGGAGACCGGGCTCCGCTGCGAGATCGTGCGGCCGGCGGGCTGCACCGCCTACGTGGACGGCCGCGGTCGCGACAAGGTCGTCTGCTACTGGGTCATGCGGCCGCTGGACGGCGGGTTCCGGCCGGGCGGCGAGGTGGACCTGCTCCGCTGGCTCCGGCCGCCGGAGGCCGCGGAGCTGCTCAGCTACCCGGTCGACCGGGCGCTGCTCGCCGCCCAGGAGCTCTAGAACGGGCGGCGAGGAGCCGGCGCGCCACCGGGCCGCTCACGGGGAGGATCACCCACGTGTATTCGCCCCATGTCGGGTTGTGGAAGGCGATGGGGATGGAGGCAGCGAACACGGCGGAGCGCAGCAGGGCGGCGATCGTCGCGCGGCGCCGGGCCGCGGGGCCCGGCATATCGGCCAGGAGTCGGCCCCGCCAGGACTGGACCTGGAGAGCTGTGCTGAGGAGGCCGAGCAGGACCAGGTTGGCCGCGTAGGCGACCACAGCTGTGGTCAGGTCTCCGTACCGGCTGAGCAGGCCGGCGGCGAACGGCACCACGCACACCAGCAGCAGCATGGCCAGGTTCAGCCCGACGAGCCAGGTGTCGGTCCGGACGAGGCCGCGCAGGAGGCGGCGGTGCGCCACCCAGTAGACGGCGACGAGCGCGAAGCTGAGCGCGAACGAGGCCAGGTTGGGCAGGTCGCCCTGCAGCGCCGCCAGCAGGGCGGCGTCCGTGGGCGCCGCCAGGCGGGGTATGGGCACGTCGAGGACGAGCAGGGTCATGGCGATGGCGAAGACGCCGTCGCTGAGGGCGAGCAGCCGGCCGACGTCGTAGGCGTCGGCGTCCGCGCCGGCGAGTCGCTCCTCGTCCTCCTCCGCCATCGCCGGGAAGGCTAGCCGGTCTGCCGGGCCCGCGCTGCCGCGGACCGGCGGTCAGCCGAGGTCGAGCCGGTAGCTCACGCCGGCGGCGAGGTCGGCCTCCACCACGCTGCCGCGCCGGCTCGCCGGCACCTCCCGTCCATCGGGGGCGATCACGCGGGCGCCACCGGTCGCCTGGGCCGGCAGCGGGATGTCCTGCGGCCCGCCGCTCATGCTGATGACGGTCGCGCAGACTCCGCCGTCGCAGCCGGCGCCGTCCCACACGACGAGCCCCCGGTCGCCGTCGAACGTCTGGGCGGTGACCGCGCCATCGACCTGGTAGAGCCAGCCGCCCCCGGAGAGCGGCACCGCTATCCCCCGGCCCTTGCGCTCGGCCAGCTCGGCGATCTGGCCAAGCTGGGCGAGCAGGCTGGTGGGGATGGGCTGCTGGCCCATCCAGTGGGTGACGAAGTAGAACGCGGGGACGCCGTACACGGCGCTGGAGACGGCATGGGCGACCATGTTCTCGGGGCCCGCCGTCCAGCCGTCGCCGTCGATCAGCATGCCGGGATCGGCGGTCGCCGCCACCATCGCCCGGTTGTCCCAGGCCTCCTCCGTCGTGGCGTCGTTGAGCCGGATCGCGTCAGTGATGGCGGCGAACTGGGGCGCCGCGGCGCCGCTCTACACCAGCGCCTC
>DATFRD010000218.1:0-17865 GCA_035263645.1 Candidatus Dormiibacterota bacterium
TGTGTCCTCCACGCGGCTCGTGTCGTTCGCGCAGCGCGCGGTCGCGGCGATCCTCTACGAGGTGGAGCCCGTTGACCGCCCCCTCAGCGTAGTGGTGCAGTCGGAGCTGGTGGCGAACGAGCCCGTCCCGGCGATGGGCATGGACCCACGCCAGGCGGCCCTGTCGAGCTCGCCCCTGCAGGGAGAGCACCACAGCCACCATGACCGGCGGGCCGTGCTGGTGCACGTCACGGAGGCGAGCCGGCTGCGGATGGCGGCCGGCATGGACCACGAGGTCGAGGGCGCGGTGCGCTTCGACACCAGGACGGAGTCGGACCCGGACCTGGCCCGCCTGACCGTGGCCGCCGAGCTGGAGCCCGGGCGCCGCCTGCGCCTGGTCAAGTTCCTGGCCTATGGCTGGTCCAGCCAGCGCTCCGCGCCGTCGCTGCGCGACCAGGTCGACGCGGCGCTGGCGGCGGCGCGCCTCCGCGGCTGGGACTGGCTCCTGGAGGCCCAGCGCGCCTACCTCGACGAGTTCTGGCACCGGGCGGACGTGGAGATCGAGGGCGACCCCCAGGTCCAGCAGGCGGTCCGGTTCGCGCTGTTCCATGTCCTCCAGGCGGCGGCCAGGGCGGAGCAGCGCGCGATCCCGGCCAAAGGCCTCACCGGCAACGGCTACGACGGCCACACGTTCTGGGACACCGAGTCGTACGTGATGCAGGTGCTCACCTACACGGCGCCGGACGCCGCAGCCGACGCGCTGCGCTGGCGCCACTCCACGCTGCCGCTGGCCAGGGACCGGGCCCGCCAGCTCGGCTACGCCGGCGCCATGTTCCCCTGGCGCACGATCCGCGGCCAGGAGTGCTCCGGCTACTGGCCCGCCGGCACGGCGGCCGTGCACGTCAACGCCGACATCTCCGACGCGGTGGTCCGCTGCCAGGCGGCCACCGACGAAGAGGCGTTCGAGCGCGACGTCGGCCTGGAGATCCTGGTCGAGACCGCCCGGCTGTGGCGCTCCCTCGGCCACCACGACCGCGACGGCCGGTTCCGAATCGACGGGGTGACCGGGCCAGACGAGTACAGCGCCATCAAGGACAACAACGTCTTCACGAACCTGATGGCCCAGCGGAACCTGCGCTCCGCCGCGGCGGCGGCGGACCGCCATCCAGAGCGGGCAAGCTCGCTGGGCATCGCCCCGGAGGAGACGGCCGCCTGGCGGCGGGCGGCCGAGGCGATGTTCGTCCCCTACGACCCGGACCTCGGCGTCCACGAGCAGGCCGAGGGGTACACCAGGCTCGACAGCTGGGACTTCATGCACACCCGGCCGGACCAGTACCCGCTGCTGCTGCACTTCCCCTACTTCGACATCTACGCCAAGCAGGTGGTGAAGCAGGCCGACCTCGTGCTGGCGATGCACCTGCGCGGCGACGCCTTCACGCCTGAGGAGAAGGCGCGCAACTTCGACTACTACGAGCAGCTGACGGTGCGCGACTCTTCGCTGTCCGCCTGCACCCAGTCGGTCATGGCGGCCGAGGTCGGCTGCCTGCAGCTCGCCCACGAGTACCTGGCCGAGACCGCGCTGATGGACCTGGAGGACCTGGAGCACAACGTGCGGGACGGCGTCCACATCGCCTCCCTGGCCGGCGCCTGGCTGGCGGCGGTGGCCGGGCTGGGCGGCATGCGCGACCACGACCGCCAGCTCACGTTCGCGCCCCGGCTGCCCGAGGCGATCCCGCGGCTGGTCTTCCGCCTCACCTACCGCGGCCGCCTCCTCCACGTGCAGGTGACCGCGGCGGAGGCGACCTACTCGCTGCTGGCCGGCCAGGCCCTGGAGATCGGCCACCACGGCCAGCGGGTCACGGTCGGCCCGGAGGCCCCGGTCACGCTGCCGATCCCGGACGCGGCACTGCGGGAGGCGCCGCCGCAGCCGCCGGGCCGGGAGCCGGCCCGGCGTCTGGCGCGCTGACCCGGGCTCAGACCGCGGCCCCAGGGCGGGTGAACACCCCGCGGGCCGAGGGGTCGAACGCCTCAGCGAGGTAGCGGGTCTGGACCTTCTCGGTCGCCGTCTTGGGAAGCTCGTCCAGCACCTGCACGTAGTCCGGGACGTGCGACCGCTCCAGCTCGCGCTGGCAGCGGTCGAACAGCGCGCCGACGTCGAACGCGTCCCGGTCCCGCACCACGACGGCCACCACGACGTCGCTCTCGCCCGGCGCCCCCGACCGTGACGGCACGCCGTAGACGTGGAGGTCGAGCACGTCCGGGTGCTCCGCCACGACGCGCCTGATGAACCCGTCGGAGACGAACTCGCCCAGCTTCCGGATGCCGCCCTCCTCGCGGCGGTGGGCGAAGTGGAACCAGCCCTGCTCGTCGCGCCAGCAGAGGTCGCCGGTGTGCAGCCAGCCGCCGCGCGTCTTCCGCTCCGAGGCCTCGGGGTTGCGGTAGTAGGTGAGGGTGGCGGGGCCCGCCGCCGGCCGCGTCACCAGCTCGCCGATCATGCCCGGAGCCACGGGCTCGTCCTGGTCGTCCACGATCGCCATCTCGATCAGCCCCCGCGGCGGCCGGCCGAAGGAGCCCACCGGGCCCATGCCGGGCGGGTTGAAGGCCAGGCCGCCCTCCATGGTGCCGTACCACTCGAGGATCGCCACCCCGAAGCGCTCGGCGAACGGCTCCCACAGGTCCCGGGGCATGCCGGCGCTGACGACCAGCCGGACCCGGTGTCCGCGGTCCTTCGGCGCCCGCGGCTGGCTGTAGACCGCGGTCGCGATGCCGCCCAGGTTGGACCAGGTCGTGCAGCCGTGCTCGATACAGACGTCCCAGATCCGGGTCCGCGTGAACCACCGGCTGAAGACGGAGTGGCTGACCGCGCCCCAGATGGCCGGCATCAGCGTCACGACCAGCGCGTTGCCGTGCGTCAGCGACAGGCCGGTGTAGGGCACGTCGGATTCGGTGTAGGTGAAGAAGCCGGGCACGAGCCGGTAGAACAGCATCCGGTCGTAGTTGAAGCTGATCGCCTTCGGGTCGCCGGTCGTGCCGGACGTGTAGGCGAGGAGCCAGGGCTCGCCCACGTCGTGAACGTGCTGGCCGACATCGGGCCGCTCCGGCCCCTCCAGCACCTCGTTGAGGCTGGGCCACCCCTCCGCCGCCAGGCCCTGGGCGCGGCCCTCGGGCGTCGAGAGGACGCGCGTGCGCACGCCGGTGGAGCGGACGACCGCGGCCACGGCCGGGTCGGACACCACGTAGTCGGCGGTCAGGAGGCCCGAGCAGCCGGCGAACTCGAGGAAGTAGCGCAGCTTCTCGCCCCGGGCCCGAGGGTCGATCGGCACCACCGGCAGGCCCAGCCGCGACGCGGCGACCAGGCCGTACACGAACTCGGGGTGGTTGCGCAGCATGATGCCGAGGCGGTCGCCCTTCGCCAGGCCGGCGCCGCGCAGGCCGGCGGCGAGGCTGTTGCCGGCGATGGCGATGTCGCGGTTGGCGACGCGCTCGGCCGGCAGGCCGCCGTTCTCGAAGACGAGGGCCAGGCGGTCGGGCTCGCGCTCGGCCCGCCCGGCCACGATCCGCCCCAGGACGGCGCTGCTCAGGACGTCATCCATCTCAGCCATTCAGAAACGGCCCCCCTCCCCTCGCGGGAGGGGTTGGGGGAGGGGGCCACATGATCGACCCCCCTCCGGCCCTGGCGGGCCACCTCCCCCGCAAGGGGGGAGGGGCTTTTGTCGTCCGGCCCTGGCGGGCCACCTCCCCCGCAAGGGGGGAGGGGCTTTTGTCGTCCGGCCCCGGCGGGCCACCTCCCCCCGGGGGAGGGGCAGACGCAGCATCACGTCTGCAGGATGTGCACGGCGCACGCCGCGGCGTCGGTGCCCACCCAGCCCCCGGCGTTCTGCGCGAGCGCCAGGCGCGCGCCCGGCACCTGCCGGTCGCCGCAGCGACCCTGCAGCTGCCAGGCGAGCTCGACGACCTGGGCGGCGCCCGTGGCGCCGATCGGGTGGCCCCGCGACAGCAGGCCGCCGCTGGGGTTGACGGGCAGGGTGCCGCCCAGCCAGGTCACGCGGTCGCGGACCAGGCGCGCCGCGCCGCCCGGCTCGCAGAGGCCCAGGTCCTCGTACAGGTGCAGCTCGGCCACGGCGGTGGCGTCGTGCAGCTCGACGACGTCCAGGTCCTCCCGCCCGGCCCCGGCGGCCGCGTAGGCGCCGGCCACGGCCCGCTCCACGGCGGTCCGCTGGGCCGTGTCGTCGCCGCGGCCCGACGTGAGCACGGAGGCCGCGACCCGGACGCCGCCGCCATGACCGTGCCGGAAGCCCGCGGAGGTGAGCACCAGGCAGGCCGCGCCGTCGCTGAGCGGCGAGCACATCAGCAGCGTCAGCGGGCCGGCCACCCGGCGCGCGCCGAGCACCTGCTCGACCGTGACCTCGTCGCGGTACTGGGAGAACGGGTTGAGCGCGCCGTGGTGGTGGTTCTTCACGGAGACCAGCGCCAGCGCCTCCTGGTCCACCGGGGCTCCGCCGGCGCCGTCCGAGATGGACGCGTACAGGTCCATGAAGACGCTGCGCTCCCGGCCCGCATCGCCGCCGAACCGCCGGTCCAGCTCGGACAGGTCCATGGACGCGTTGAAGGCCCTGAACGACCTGGCCTTGTCCTCGTCGTAGAGCTTCTCGTAACCGACGACGACCACGCAGTCCTCCATCCCGCTGGCAATCGCCCGCCAGCCGAGGTGCAGAGCGGTGGAGGACGAGGCGCAGGCGTTCTCCACGTTGACGATGGGCGCGCCCATCAGGCCAGTGTTGCGCAGGACGACCTGGCCCCGAATGGACTCCTGGCCGTTCATCAGCCCGGAGACGGCGTTGCCCACGTAGGCGGCCTGCACCTGCCGGGGCTCCACCCCGGCGTCGGCGAGGGCGTCGCGTACCGCCTCCTCCACCAGGTCCCGCGCGGTGCGGTCCAGGTGCTTCCCGAAGCGCGTCATCGCAGCCCCGCGGATCCAGACCTCGTTCATGGCACCCCGCCGCCTCCTGACATCAGGAGCCTGGGCTCCTAGCGGAACGGGGTGGCGGTGAGCGCCACCCCGTTGTGGATGAAAAAGCTGCGCACGACGTTGCCGGCATCCCGGCCGCGGCGGGGGTTGCCGTCCGCGACGATCCCCTCGAACGCGTCGATCCTGGCCATCTCGGCCCGGCGGCGCTTGAGCCAGATCCGCCGGCCGGTCGGCGTCTCGCGGAGGAGGTTGGCGACCAGCGCGTCGGGGTCGCGCTCGGCGAACTCGCAATAGCGGCACAGGATCTCGAGCCGGCGCAGCCGCTCCGCCTCCTCCGCTGTACGGTTCCAGTGGCTGCCGTGCGCCTGCAGCCACTGTTCGACCGTGGCGAATCCGCCGACCTCCTCCGTCGTCATTCAGGCAGCCCGAACATGCGGGCCAGGGCCCTCACCTCGTCGAGCCGCCACGGGAGGGGCGCCGGCGGCTGCAGCATGCCGGCGTCTGTGAGCTCGTTGACAACGCTCTCGTCCCGCTCGAACGGGACGCCGTACCTGCCCTCGAAGTACAGGCTCTCGAAGGGCTGACGCGGCCGCTGGCCGCCGCCGTCCGGCGACTCCGCCGGGTAGCCGACCAGCTGCACCCACAGCGGGATCCAGTGGTCGGGCGGGTTGAGGATGGCCCTGGCCTTCTCGCTGTTGAAGGCGTTGATCCCGGTGCCCAGGCCCAGGTCGACGGCCATCAGCATGGCCTGGCAGATCGCCAGACCCGCCTCGCAGCCGGTCAGCGCCAGCAGCGCCGCCTGATTGCCCATGATCGGGGTCAGCACCTGGGTCCAGACGACGTCGTCCACGTACGCGTGGCTCCAGCCGTGGCTCGGGTTGAGGGCGCCCACGTCGACCAGCCCCTTCAGCGTGGTCTGGCCGAGCGTCGGCGCCGAGGGGTCGCCGTACCAGAAGATCCACACGGGCGCCAGGTCGAGCTGCGCCGTCGTGGTGGGCGTCTTCAGCGCCTCGCGGTCCTCCTCGGAGAGGTCGTCGCGCCTGACCACGATCGCCTTGGCCCAGTTGGCGTTGACGGCCTGCGAGCAGATCCTCGCGGCCTCCAGGATCGCCTGGATCTTCTCCCGCTCGACCGGTCGGTAGGGCACGAAGTAGCGGATGGACCTCCTCCGGCCGATGACCTGCTTGTACTCCACTTGGACCCTCCCTGCAGACGCCGCCGTCAGTGCCAGCGCCGCATGTGCTCGCGAATCTGCTTCGTGATGTTGCCGCCGCCCACGTAGTAGCGGTCGTAGAACGCCTCGTCAACGTGGTGGATCACCGCGCCGAAGTTGCACTGCATGGGGTTGAAGTAAACAGGGCACTGGCCGTAGCGCTCGACGCAGTAGTCGACGTAGGCGACCGCAGCCTCGATCGCCCAGTCGGAGACCTGCACGGCCGGGTGCTGGACCAGCTCGCGCACCACCTCGGGCTTGAAGGGGCCGCCGTGGGTCAGCATCCAGTTGTCCCCGTCGCGGGCCAGGGTGCCGCCGCTGCCGTACTTCTCCGCCACCATGTGCTCGATGACGGCCCGGCCGTCGCGGTAGCGCGGCGACGGCACGTACGTCGCCTCCTTCACCCCCTCGACCCCGAACACTTTGAGGGCTCCGGAGACCGCCGGAGCCTTCGTGTTCGGCTGCTCGACTTGGAACCGGAGGCCCTTCGCGACGTCGGGGAACGCCCCCATCAGCAGGTCGTCGAAGAACCCGCAGAAGATCCAGTTGCCGAGCCCCATGGCCTCGGCCGCCAGCCGCATGTTCTGGACGTATGACCCCGGCGGGTAGGTCTCGACCTGGAACAGGAACTGCTCGATCTGGCTGATGGTGACGGGGAACTCGAGCCTGCCCTCGCCGACCCACGCCCCCACTCCGGCGGGCTCCTGCGTGGCGTCGTCGAGGAAGTACAGGTGCCACACGTCGAACAGGTTCAGCAGCACGCTGAAGTACAGCCAGCCCACGTCCGTGATGGGGATGAACCAGGTGGTCCCCTCCCGGTTGACGTTGAACTGGTAGGGCCCGAACAGGGACGCGTTCGGGGCGCCGGGGATCCGCGTCCCCCAGTCGATGTCGGGCCGCCGGTCCAGGACCCGGTGAAGGCCCGTTCGGTACCAGGAGAGGATCTTGTCGTAGTCGGCCTCGGACTCGATCTCGACCATCTTGCTGCGCTCGAGGCCGGGGTTGTAGATGAACGCGCCGTCGTCCTTGATCACCAGCAGGTCGTGGGCGAACGAGTTGCCCGGGGCCGCGGCCGTCCGGCCCGCGATCCAGGTCAGCTCGTGGAACCCGCCGTGGGCGGCGATGTCCCAGTGCGCCATCCCATTCGGGCCGAGGGCCGACCAGGCGACGATGGCCTCCTCGACCTCCGTCAGCGGCAGGACCGGGTGCTCCGAGGCGAACGCGAGCGGGCCCCGCTCCTGCCTCAGCGTGCGGCCGGTCGCGGCTCTGACCTCCTCGGCCCCGCTCTCGATGGAGTAGCCTCGCGCCACGCGCCGGCTGCGCAGCGTCGCCAGCAGCTGCGGCATCGGCCGCGTCTCCTCGAAGTACAGCTTGAGCTGTCGCCGCTCCACGTCGGTGATCGTGCTGGTCGTCACCGCCATCGTGCCCATCTCCCGAGCCCGGCACGGCCGGGCTTCACCTCCGGACTGACCCAGTGCGCCGTGGGTTGCGGACGCCGCCCCGCGGTGGCCCGCGCTGGCCGGCCGGAGATCGTGGTCGCCGCATTCCATCGCCCCCCTGGCGGCGGGCCCGGCGGCGGGCCCTCTCTTATGGACTACTCCGCCGGCCCGGCGGCTGTCAAGACGGTAGGACATGGCTGGCCCGCCGGGAGGCGCCACGGCCCACTGCCCGCGAAGCCGGGATCCACCGGCTAGGGCCTGCTCTGTCGACGCACGGTAAAGGCGCGTTGACAGGCCCGCCGGGCGTCCGCAGACTACGTCATGAGGGCGATCGCCGGGGTCGCCGGCGCGCCGTCCACCGGAGGCAGGAGGAGGGTTATGGCTGAGCGGCCGGCCGGCGGCCAGTACCGCGCGCAGCTGCGGCGGGCGATCAACATCCTCGGCAACGTCGCCATCAGCGTCTCCGGGATCACGCCCACCGCCTCGGTGTTCATCATCGCCCCGGTGGCGTTCGCGGCCCAGGGCAGCGGCGCCTTCTACTCCTTCGTCCTGGCGGCCGTGATCGGGCTGGGCATGGCGATGTGCTGGGGCGAGCTGGGCTCCACCTATCCCGTCGTCGGCGGCTCGTACGCCCTGGTGGCCCGCGTCCTCGGCCGACCGGTCGGCTTCGTCGTCTTCGTGTGCGTGCTGGTCACCGCCATCATCATCCCGAGCTCGATTGCCCTCGGCGCCGGACAGTACCTGAGCGTCATCTGGCCGGGCGTCAACGCCAACTGGGTCGGGGCCGCGATCATGATCGTCACGGCCGGCATCGCCATCCTGTCCATCCAGCTGAACGCGTGGGTGACCGGCGTCTTCCTCGCCCTGGAGCTGGCGGTCGTTGCCGCGGTCACGCTGCTCGGCCTGACGCACGTGAGCCAGCCGGTGACGGCCATCCTCCAGCCCCACGTCTTCGACGCCAAGGGCAATGCCACTGCGGCCTCGCTGGCCCTGGTCCTCACCGGCGTCGCCACCGGCATCTACGCGTACAACGGCTACGACGCGCCGGTGGTCTACTCGGAGGAGACCGAGGGCCACCGGCGCGGCATCGCCCGCGCCGTCTTCTGGTCGCTGGGCATCACGGTCGCGGCCGAGCTGATCCCGGTCACCATGGCGCTGCTCTCCGCTCCTTCGCTGGCGAAGCTGGTCAACGCCGCGACGCCGATGCAGTACATGGTGACCGCGACCGGCGGCTCGACCGTGAACATGATCCTCAGCCTGGGCGTGGCGGTGGCCATCTTCAACGCCACGCTGGCCATCAACCTGGCGTTCGGCCGGGTGCTGTACAGCTCGGGCCGGGACCGGGCATGGCCAGGGCCCGTCAGCCGCGCGATCGCGGCGATCCACCCGACGCTGCGCACGCCGTGGGTCGCCACCGCGTTCGTGGGCGTGGTGGGCGCCGTCCTCACGGCGGTGTCGAACCTGGCCGCGCTGGTCACGTTCACCGGCGTGATCCTCGTCATCATCTACGGGACGATCGCGCTGTCCGCCCTGGTGAGCCGGCTGACCCAGAAGGACGTCGTGAGGCCGTTCCGGATGCCGCTCTGGCCGCTGCCGCCGCTGGTCGCCCTGGTCGGCATCGTCATCGTCGCGCTCCAGCAGAGCCTGCGCGACCTGGGCATCGTGGCCGCGTTCGTCGTGGCCGCCGCGGTCTACTACATCGTCTACCTGCGTCCCCGACCCACGACCGCCTGGGTGATGCTGCGGCCGGTGGCCGCGGACACAGGAGACGACGCCGGCGAGGCCGTCGGCGCCCCGGTGCCCGGGGCTTGAGGGCCCGCGACCTGGGCGTGCGGGTCGGGAACGGCGTGCCGGGGCCCGGCAACGCCATCACCGATGTGGCCGGGGTCCGGGTCGGGCACACGACCCTCGTGCGCGGCGAGGGTCCCCTGCGGGTCGGCGAGGGACCCGTCCGCACCGGCGTGACCGTGATCCAGCCCCACGAGGGGAGCATCTGGAGCGAGCCGCTCTTCGCCGGGTGCCACCGGCTGAACGGGAACGGCGAGGTGACGGGGCTCGAGTGGATGCGGGAGTCGGGCCTGCTCACCTCTCCCGTCGCCCTTACGAACACCCACTCGGTCGGCGTGGTCCGCGACGCACTGATCGCCCACGAGGCGCGCGGCCGGCCGGCCCAGGACCTCTTCTGGGGGCTCCCCGTCGTCGGAGAGACCTGGGACGGGATGCTCAACGACGTGAACGGCCAGCACGTGACGGCAGCAGACGTGGCCGCCGCCATCGCGTCCGCGGCCGGCGGTCCCGTCCCCGAGGGCAACGTGGGCGGGGGGACCGGCATGATCTGCCACGGGTTCAAGGGCGGCATCGGGACGGCATCCCGCCGGCTGGAGGCCGGCGTCGGCGGCTGGACGGTCGGCGTGCTCGTCCAGGCCAATCACGGACGCCGGGAGCGGCTGCGCGTGAACGGCGCGCCGGTCGGCGAGCGCATCACGGCTGCAGACGTCCCGCTGCCGGGGGCCGATGCGCCGGGACCGGCCGGGGCGGGTTCGATCATCGCGGTCGTGGCCACCGACGCCCCGCTGATCCCGACCCAGTGCGCCCGCCTGGCCCAGCGCTGCGGGCTCGGCGTGGCGCGCGCCGGAGGCGTCGGCGAGCACTGGAGCGGGGACCTGTTCGTCGCCTTCTCGACGGCCAACCGTGGCCTCCCGGCGAGCGACCTGGGCGAGGCCACGCCGGTCACGGTCGGTCTGGAGATGCTCTCCAACACCTACATCACCTCCCTCTTCGACGCCGTGGTCGAGGCGACCGAGGAGGCGATCCTCAACGCGCTGCTGGCCGCCGAGACGATGACGGGCCGCGACGGCATCACCGCGCACCGCCTCGATCCCGACGGTCTGCTCCGCGCGCTAGGCGGCCCCGAAGCGTAGCGTCGCCGGGTTCCCGATGGGGAGCAGGGCCGTGCATCTGCCCTGCTTCAGACATCGAATACTCACATTACACGCTTCATTCGGCCGCATGTTTGCCGATATCGTGGCTGGCAAGAGGACCAGCTGCCGGGCGACCTCGGGGCCTCGAGAGACCATCTCAAGACGAAGGAGTCGCGTGATATGGCACAGACGGCGGGCAACCTGAGCAGCACGGCTGGGACGACCGTCGGCTCGATGGCCGGACCCGCCGCGGATCCCGACAGCCGGCCGGGCGACCCCCGTGGCGGCATCGTGGGGACGCGCGGGCGCCGTGCTGCCGGCATGGGCCTGACCAGGCCGGAGACGGAGCGGATCGTGATCCCGAGACCCGAGCCGTTCGAGGTCCCGGCGCCGCAGCCGGAGCAGGAGCCCGTTCCGAGCGAGCCGGCACCCGTCGCTGGCTCGACCGCGGAGCGGTGACCGATCCAGTCCTGGGCTGGCGCGTCTGGAAGCTCCGAAGCGGACGCCTGGGATCGTGGGCGGTCGACTACTGCTGGGAGCCCGGTGAGAACCGCGCCACGTGCCTGACGCCGGGTCGGCGGGCGTGCAGCGCGTCGCCGGGCCAGCACTGCCAGTGCGGTTTCTGGGCGGTGTGGAGCCCCCGGCGCTGCGCGGCCAGGGTGTGCAGCGCGGCCGAGCCGCCCTGGCACGTGATGGGCCTCATCGCAGGCTGGGGCACGGTGGCCCTGCACGACGGGGAGGGGTTTCGGGCCGAGTGGGCCGCGATGAAGTGCCTGTTCACGGACCGGCCCTGGAGCTCCTCGATACCGGGCTGGCTGGCCAGGTGGTGGCGCCGCAAGACCGGGCGGACGGACGAGTCGGACCCCGGCACGCTGCAGGATCGCCGGCACTGGCACGCGCTGGAAGGGGTGGCGGAACGCTATGCGGTGCCTCTCGTGTCCCTGGAGACAGCGGCCAGCCTCGGGCTGCTCAGCGAGCTGGGGGTGCCGTCGGATCAGATCGAGGAGGCGAGGAACCTGGGCGCCGGGTCGTGGCCGCGCAACGGCTGGTGAGACGCCGGGTGCGGCCGGTGAGCTCGCCCGGCCGCACCAGACGCGACCGGACACCCGGTCCCCCTAGTCCTCCTCGTCCTCTTCCTCTTCCTCCTCTTCCACCGGCGAGATGAAGGAGGGCGGCTCGTCACCGATGGTGACGATCATGCCGGGGTCGATCCTGATGTAGCCCGTCGTGGTGTCGGTCAGGGTGTCATCAACCCGGAAGAGGTCGGTGTCGATCTTGGTGAGACGCGGGTGGTCACCGGGGACCGCGACTGCGGCGCCGGTGGTCGTATTGATGATGTAGACAGGCATGGTGCCCTCCCATGGTCGCCAGGTGGGCCGTGAGGACCGTCGACCCGCAGCCGGTGATGGGCGATATTACCAGTCGCGCCAGGCGCTCGATACGGGCTCCGCCGCCTGCTCGGGGGAGTCGCTCAAACCCAGGGGCGCGGCGCCCGAGCCCGGGCGTTCGGGCTGAAGTGGCGTCTAGCCCTTTCCTGGGGGAGGGCCGTTGCGGCATCATGTGCGCGATCAGCGACGCGATAGAGGATAGCTGCCTTGCATCCACTCGATCCGAACCGGGCATCGCTGCCCGACCCGATTCCCGCCTCGCTCTATGCTCGAGCCGCCGGACCCACGGAGCCGCGCCCGGCTGGCCAGCGCCTGCCTGAGCTGGCGCACTGGCGGCGGCTGGCCGCCGAGGCCCGCGGCTGGCCCGCCTGGAAGCAGGTCCTGGTCGCCGCCGCCGGCGCGGCCGGCCTGGTCCTGCTCGTGCTGTCGCCCTGGCGGCCGGCGCTCGCGCTGCTCGCGGTCGTCGTGCCCGCCGCAGTCCTCCTTGGCGTCGATGCCTGGGGGCTGCGCCGGCGGGCCCCGGTGCTGGGCTCTGCGAACGAGCTGACCGCCGCCGGGGGCTGGGCGGTCATCGCCGGGCTGCTGCTGCTCGGCGTGTTCCTCGCGGTGCCGGGCGGCGTCGGGGCGCCCCGAGGCGCCGACTCCGGGCTGGCTGCCGGCCGGAACAGGACGGCGGCGGCGTCGCCGTCCGGGGTGCCGGTCGTCGGCCCGCCGTCGGCATCGCCATCGCCAACCCCGCGGCCGTCCCCCACGCCGAGTCCGACGCCGCGGCCCACGCCCACCCTCGGCGCGATCCGGTTGCTCGACGCGCCCCTGTCGACGACCCCAGGCGGGCGCGTTACCCTGCAGGCCCAGACGGCGCCGAACACAGACTGCACGCTGAGCGCCGGCTACACCGGGGGTCCCCACCTGCTGGCGGCGACGTCTGACGACACCGGCGCCGTCAGCTGGTCCTGGCGGGTGGCGCGCCAGGCGCCGACCGGGGTCTGGCCGATCACCGTCGTCTGCGGCAGCAACACCGTGAGCACGCAGATCACGGTGACCAACAACGAGAATGGCTGAGCGGGCGGCCGCCTCGCCGCCGGCGAACCCGGGCTTCCCGCAGGTGGACGTCCCCGTCGCGGGCCTGGTCTCCATGGCCAGCCTGGACGAGCTGCGCGCCGCCCGGTACGCCGAGCAGGCGGAAACCGATCGCCTCGTCTGGGAGGCCGCCGAGCTCGAGCGGGTGGCCGAGGATCGGCGCGCAGACGCTGGCGCGCTGCTGGTGCCCAGGCGAGCCTGGTGGCCGGTGCCCACGGAGCTCTCCCCCTGGCTGGACAGGGCGGAGCTGCTCGCGGTCCGGGTCTCCCGGCTGGACTACCGGATCGCGCGGCTGGAGAGCCGGAGCCGGCTGCTCGCGGCCCTCGTCGGGCCGGTGCTGCGCAGGGAGCGCCGGCGGTCGGCGGCGCGGCTCCGCGAGAGCCTGCTGAATGTCGTCGAGTTCGGCGGGCAGGAGGGCGCCCACGTCCCGGATGTCGAGCCGCTGCTGGAGGAGGCCTTCCAGCTGGAGGCACAGGCGGGGACGCTGCGGGCCGACCTGGCCTTGCGATCGCAGCGGCTGGAGGCGCTCGACCGGGAGATCGGCCTGCGGACGGAGGCCGTGCAGCGGATGCAGTTCGACTCGCTCCACCTTGCCGCCTACTTCTCGGCACATGGGCTGCCGGGCATCGACGCGCCTGTGGAGCTCGAGGCGGACGAGGTCGCGTACCTGGCCGTCCCGGCCGAGCTGGCGCGGGCCCCGGCCGGGAAGACGCTCGTCGGCAGCGGCGGCGGTTCCAACCCCCCTGCCGAGCTGACCGGCATCCGGCACTGGATCGGCCTGTTCCACGACGGCTCGGCGCCCCGCCAGGCGCTGCACCACGTCGACGCTGGCACGCTCGTCGTCACGAGCCGGCAGCTGGCCTTCGCCGGCAGCAGGGAATGGGTGACGATCCCGCTGGCCGGCGTCGTGGACGTCCACGTCTATCACGACGCCGTCGCCGTGGTCCTGCTGGAACGCGAGAGCCTGGACTTCTTCCTGCTCGAAGTACCGAAGCTGCTCGTCTTCTATCTCAACTGGGCGATCCGCCTCGGCCTGTGACCGGGCGACGTGGGCTTCATGGGGCTGACAGCGGGAGCTCGGATGCTGCGGCCGGCGCGCGGTCCGCTGCCGGCAGCCAGCCCTCGCCGCTGAAGAGGCTTCGGAGCGACCGCGAGCGGCTTGCGTAGGCCGCCATCGCGACCAGGAACACGAGGCCGCCGGCCACCAGCAGCGGCCGGGGCTCGGTGACGTCGGCCAGCCCCCCCATGCCCCATCCGAACAGAGCCATCGGCGTGAGCGTGATCATCTGGTAGAAGCTGGTCGCCCGGCCCCGGAAGCCGTCGTCCACCGACGACTGGATGAGGGCCAGCGTCATCGACATGAACATGGCCTGCGTGCTGCCGACGAAGAGGCCGCTGACGATGGCGACCGTGAGGCCCGGAGCGGCCCCCATGACCGCCAGCGCCGCCCCGCTGCCCACCAGCGACGCGGCGAACAGGGCGGGGCGGTGTCGCCGGTCGGACAGGTGGGCCAGGCACAGGCTGCCGGTGACGGCTCCCACCCCGATTGCGGTCAGCAGGACACCATACCCGGACGGGTCCGCCCCCAGGTCCATGGTCACGAACATGGGCAGCATGCCCTGGTAGGCCATGGTCAGCGAGCAGTGCAGGGCCACGCCCCAGATCGCGGTCCAGGCGAGCGGCCGCGCTCGGAGGTAGCTCAGCGAGGCTGCCAGAGCCGGTCGGGCAGCCGCGGGCCGGCCGGGGGCGCGCGCTTCGCCGACCGCCACGCAGAGCGCCGCCGCGGCCGCGTAGAGGAGGGAGCACAGGCACCAGGCCGGCGCCGGGCCCCCCAGGACGAGCAGGGGCGTGGCCACGGCCGGCCCGAGGAACTGTGCTCCCTGGGTCGCGACCTGGAAGAGCGAGACGGCGTTGAGCAGGCGGGCCGGCGGCACCAGGCTGGGCACCAGCGTGCTACGAAGCGTCATCTGGAAGACGAAGGAGAGGCCGAACAGCAGGCTCAGGCAGAGCATGAGCGGCAGGGTCAGCACGCCCAGCCAGGTGGCTGCGGCGAACAGCGCAGTCGTCAGCGACGAGGCCGCTGCCGAGGCGACGTTGAGCGTGCGCCGGTCGAACCGGTCGGCCAGCGCGCCGGAGAACGGAGCCATCAGGAGGACGGGCCCCTGGGTCAGGAACAGCCCGAGGCCGACCCAGAAGGAGGAATGCGTGATCTCGAGCAGCTGGGTCCCGAGGACGAGCACCAGGGCCCATCTGCCGGCCGATCCGGCCAGGTTGCTGAACCAGAGCCACCGATACGGCGCGTGGCGGAACGAGGTCAGCATGGGCTTCCAGGTCGAGGTCCGATCAGCGCGCCGCTCCTTCCCATCCGGCCCCCGGCCGGGCTGCTCCAGGGACCAGTATGGCGTGAGCCCCACGTTCGACGGGCCGCCGGGCCAGCCTGTACCCTCACCAGGCAGGCGATGTCGAGCGGCAGGACGACCGGCCCGGAGGGCCGCTGGTGAACCTCAACCAGGTGACCGTGCCCGCGATCGACGTGGCGCGCGCCGCGGAGTTCTACCGCAGGCTGGGGCTGCTCCAGATCGTGGACAGCCTGCCCGACTACGTCCGGTTCGAGTGCCCGGACGGAGAGGCGACGTTGTCCATCGAGCGGGTCGATCAGGTCGCAGCCGCGCCCGGGGTGGTGGTGTACTTCGAGTGCGACGACCTGGACGCCCGTGCGGCGGCGCTGGAGCAGGCCGGGATCTCCTTCGACCTCGGCCCGCGCGATCAGCCCTGGCTCTGGCGCGAGGCCCGGCTCCGGGACCCCGATGGCAACGCGATCTGCCTCTTCAGCGCCGGCCGGAACCGGCGCTTCCCGCCCTGGCGGCTGGACCCGTCCCGGGGGGAGGACTGAGCCCCCGCTGGTCCATCGTTGTAGGCAGCGATGAGACGGCGGGGGATCGTCCGCTGACGACCGAGGCCCCGGGCCCCAGCGCCCGTGCGCTCGAGGCGCTCCAGCGGCGGCTCGCAATGGCGGCGGACAGAGCTGCCCCCTGGCGCCCGCCGGAAGGCCGCCGCCTGCGCGTCGGCGGCGTGTTCGCAGCCCCGCTCCACGGCCTGGCCGGGGTGGGGACGGCGGCCGATCCGGCGTGGGCGGCGGCCGTCGTCGTCGAGGGCGGCGAGGTTGTCGACGAGGTCGTGGCAGCCGGAACGTTCACCGCCCCCTATCAGCCGGGCTACCTCGCGCTCCGCCAGCTGGCGCTCCTCGAGCGCACCGTCAGGGCCCTGCGCAGGACGCCGGACGTCCTCCTCGTCAACGCCACCGGCCGCGACCATCCGCGACGGGCCGGCCTGGCCCTCCACCTGGGCGCGGCCGTCGGCATCCCCACCATCGGCGTGACCGATCGCGCGCTCGCCGCCGCGGCCGCCGGGCCCGGGCCCGAGCGGGGCGACCGCTCCGAGCTCCGGTGGGACGGCAGGCTGGTCGGGTTCCGCCTGCGCACCCGGGCGTCCGTCCGCCCGGTCTGCGTATCCGCCGGCTGGCGGACCGATCCGGTTACTGCAGCGGGCGTCGTGCTCGCCATGTGCGAGGTATCGCGGACGCCCCTGCCGCTGCGCGAGGCGCGGCGCCGAGCGCGAGAGGCGCGCAGCCGCGGGCAGCGACGCGGCCCGGCCTGACGCAGCCCGGGGCGCCCGCTGAGCTCGTGGATAAACGACGTTGTCCAGCCATGCCGCGCGCGAGAGCATGATGTCCATCGATGAGGGCCGCCGAAGCCTGGCGCCGGGCGCTGCACGCCGACCCGCTCCCGTGGCTGCTGGAGGAGGAGACGCCGGCGGTGCGGCACGTGGCCCTGCGGTGGCTGCTCGACGAGCCGGAGAGCTCGCCGGCGGTCCGGAGGGCCAGCGCGGCCGCGATGCGGGCCGATCCGATAGCGGCGACGCTTGCGGCCCAGCACCCGGAGGGGTACTGGGCCAGGCCGGGCCCGGGCTACACGCCCAAGTACACCGGGACGGTCTGGTCGCTGATGTTCCTCGACCAGCTCGGCGCCGATCCCGGCCACGCCGGGATCCGGCGGGCATGCGCCTACGTCCTGGAGCACACCCAGACGCCGAATGGTGGATTCGGCATGGGGAGCGGGAACAGCAGCGTGGTGCACTGCCTGCACGGCAACCTGCTCCGGGCCCTGGTCGGGTTCGGCTTGCTCGACGACGAGCGCGTGCGCGCCGCGGTCGAATGGCAGGCGGGATCGATCACGGGCGAGGGCTTCGATTCCTGGTATCGCTGGGCCACGAGCGGGCCGGGGTTCTCGTGCGGGATCAACGGCGGGCTGCCCTGCGCGTGGGGCGCCATCAAGGCGCTGCGAGGCCTGGCGAGGATCCCGCCGCGGCGGAGGACACGACCCGTGCGTCGAGCGATCGCCGACGGCGTGGAGCTCCTGCTCTCTCGCGACCCCGCGGTCGCCGACTACCCTGCCTGGAGCCGGGTGAGCCCGAACTGGTTCAAGCTCGGGTTCCCGTCCGGCTACGTCGCCGACATGCTGCAGAACCTGGAGGTGCTCGCCGAACTCGGCCACGCCGGGGACCCCCGGCTGGCGCACGCGATCGAGTTCGTCCTGTCCAGGCAGGACGACCAGGGCCGCTGGAAGAACGAGTACGCGTACGAGCGCCTCACCTGGGTGCCGTTCGAGCGCAAGCGGTCGGCCAGCAAGTGGGTGACCCTGCGGGCGTGCCGCGTGCTGAAGGCCGCGCTCGGATAAGCCGGGATCCACCGATTCGCGGCGAGCGAGTTGGTGGCCAGGTGCGCCAGATCGTGGTCCGGCGCCGAGCATCGCAGCGCGCGCACTCGGAGAGTGCGTAAGCGAGAAGCGCAGAAGCCGGGCCGCGAGATGGTGTGCCT
>DATFRD010000219.1:0-5461 GCA_035263645.1 Candidatus Dormiibacterota bacterium
GGCGCACGCCCGCCGCGGGCGCCGGGACGCGGCCGGGGCCGACCGGCCGGCGCCGGCGGAGGAGACCGTGCGCTCGGGCAGCGACCGGCAGCCCGGACGCACCGTCCGGCTGCGCGTCCGGCGGTGATGAAAGGACCCTCCCCCCTTGCGGGGGAGGTGGCCGCGCCAGCGGCCGGAGGGGGGTCCGGATTGGGAGGGCGCTCCCCTGGTCCGCCGATGAACGGAAGCTCCAGCGCGGGTGTGGTGCACGGTACGTCTGCTGCGGACCCCCCCTCCCCACCCCAGGAAATCCGCACCCCACCACCGCGATTTCCTGGGGACCCCGGGTCCGGCCCTGACGGGCCACCTCCCCCGCAAGGGGGGAGGGACGTCAGCACCGGTGCCGACTCGCTGGCGCACCTGCTGGGCCGGCTGGAGGTGGTGGGCCGGCGGGTGGGGGCCGCCGTGCGGTGGCGGCGGGCGGCCGACCCCGACCCCGGCGACCGGTTCCGCGGCCTCCACATCTCGCCCGCCCAGGTCGAGGCCCTGCTGGCCGGCCAGCCGCCGCCGGTGCCGCCCGACGCCGAGTCGGCCGCCCTGCTGGCCGCGGTCGAGGCGAGGGCCGACCGGGCGGAGGCGGCAGGAGCCGACCTCCGGCTGCGCCGCCTGGCGCGGACGTTCGGCCTCGCCGAGCTCGAGGTGGAGCTCCTGCTGATCGCCCTGGCGCCGGACCTCGACCGCCGGTTCGAGCGGCTGTACGGCTACCTGCACGACGACGTCTCCCGGCGCCGCGCCAGCGTCGGCCTGTGGCTGGAACTCTGCGGGCTGGAGGCGGCGAGCGCGGCGGCGTGGAGGGCCCTGGCGGCCGGCGCCCCCCTGACCATTTGCCGGCTGGTCCTGGTCGAAGAGCCGGAGCGGCCCTTCCTGACCAGGGCGCTCAGGGTGCCCGACCGCATCGCCGCCTTCCTCGTGGGCGAGGACGCGCCGGACGCCGCCCTGCAAGAGCTCGTCCGGGAATGCGACCCCGAACCGGCGTCGAAGACGCCCCTGGCACGCGCCCTGGCGAGCGGGGTCCGGCTCGTCCACCTGCGCGAGCGCCACGGGTCGGCCGCGGCGCCCCTGGCGGCCGGCGCGCTGGTGGCGGTGGGCCTCGAGGTGGTGGCGCTCGACCTCCGGGGCCTCCGTCCGGACGAGGACCTGGGCGCGCTGGCCGCCGTCGCGGCGCGCGAGGCCCTGCTGCGCCGCGCCGGCCTGGTGGCGGGCCCCATCGACGCCATCGCCGCCAGGGACCCCGGCGCCGTCCGCGCGCTCGCCGACCTGCCGGGGACCGTGATCCTGTTCGGCGCCGGAACGTGGGACCCGGCGTGGTCCCGGCAGGTGCCGTACCGGTGCGACGCGCCGCCGCCGGGGCCGGACGCCCGAGCCGCGCTGTGGGCGGCCGAGCTGAACGAAGCCGGCGCCCCGGGCCTGGACGCCGCGGCGGTGACGCGGCCCTTCCGCCTGACGTCCGAGCAGGTGCGGCGGGCGGCCTCGGCGGCGCGCCTGCAGGCCCGAGCGGCCGGCCGGCCCCTGGACGGGGACGACCTGCGGGCCGGGGCCCGGGCCCAGAACGCGGCCGGGCTGGAGCGGCTGGCCCGACGCATGGAGCCGGCTGTCTCATTTGACGACCTGGTCCTGCCCGCCGACGTGGCCGGGCAGCTGCGAGACCTCACCGTGCGGGCGCGCCACCGCGAGCTCGTGCTGGAGCGGTGGGGCATGGCGGGCGCGTCGTCCCGGCGTCGCGGCCTCACCGCCCTCTTCGCAGGCGCGTCGGGGACCGGCAAGACGATGGCGGCCGAGGCGCTGGCTGGCGAGATGGGCCTCGACCTGTACGTCGTGGACCTGGCCAGCGTGGTGGACAAGTACGTCGGCGAGACGGAGAAGAACCTGGACCGGATCTTCGCCGAGGCGGAGAGCGTGAACGGCGTGCTGCTCTTCGACGAGGCGGACGCCCTCTTCGGGAAGCGGTCGGAGGTGAGCGACGCCCATGACCGCTACGCGAACGTCGAGGTTGCCTACCTTCTGCAGCGGATGGAGCTGTTCGAGGGCATCGCGATCCTGGCCACCAACCTCCGCTCGAACCTGGACGAGGCGTTCGCCCGCCGCCTCGACCTGCTGATCGACTTCCCCGAGCCCGAGGCGGAGCACCGGCTGCGGCTCTGGCGCCGCTGCCTGGGCAGCGCGGCGCCGTGCGCCGACGACCTGGACCTGGAGTTCCTCGCCCGCGCGTTCAAGCTCTCGGGCGGCAACATCCGGAACATCGTGGTCTCCGCCGCGTACGCGGCGGCAGACGACGGCACCCCGATCTCGATGGGCCATCTCGCCCGGGCCACCGAGCGCGAGTACCGCAAGCTGGGTCGGATGGTCGTGGAATCGGAGTTCGGCCGCTACTACGACCTGGTCAGACGCAGCTGACCTGGCGGCTGGCGCACGGCGCGGAGCGGCGCGCTCCCCCGTCAGGCAGGGAGGTCCTCCACCTCCTTCTCCTCCTCGACCTCTGCGGCCCGCTGGGCCACGAGCGTCTGGAGCGTCTCCTCGTCGTACTCGCCGGCGCCGGCGCGCTGGGCGGCCACCCCCTCCCCCGCCATCGCCTGGTCGGCGGCTCGCTCGGCTGCCCGCTCGAACGGGTCGCCGGGCTCGCTCACGCTGATGCCGCCCGGAGCCGGGATCCCGGCGACCGGGCCGGCCCTCTGCTGCACGACGTGCGCCAGCTCGTGAGCGAGCACGTGCCGGCCGGCCGGGGTGTCGGGCTGGTAGGCGCCTCTGCGGAACACAACGTCCTCGCCGACCGTGTACGCCTGGGCGCTGACGGACCGCGCCGACTCGTCCGCCCGGGCCCCGGTGTGGATCCGCACCTCTGAGAAGTCGGCGCCCAGGCGGCCCTCCAGGAACGACCGGGCGCCGGGATCGAGCGGGCTGCCGCCGCCGGAGCCGACCACCTCACGCACCGGCGAGACGCCGGCCTCCTCCTCGCCGGCCAGCAGGGCGCTCACGCTCTCGTTGCCGGCCAGCCGCTGCAGCCCGAGCACCGAGGACGGGAGGTCGTGGCGGGACGCGTCGCCGACGTCCGCCGGCCGCTGCTGCGGCCGCATCGCCCGCACGGCCGCACGCTCGAACTCGTGCGCATCCATCGAGCGCATCACAGCGCGCGCGCCCACCCCCGTCAAGCGCCGAGCGAGCAGAATCGCTGCCCCTTCGGGCACCCTCCTGTGTCCCTCCCCCCGCTGGGGTGGCCCGCCAGGGCCGGTGGGGGGGTTGAGCGCCCAGCCCCTCCCCCAACCCCTCCCGCGAGGGGAGGGGGTCCAAACCTTCGTCTATATGAGTCCCTGCCGCAGTGCATAGGCGACCGCGTGGGTGCGGTTGCGAAGGTTCAGGCGGCTCGTCAGGTCGTGCACCACGTTCTTGACGGTGCGCTCCGAGAGGAACAGCTGGCGGCCCACCTCGGCCGTGTCCAGCCCGTCCGCGAGCAGGCGCAGAACGCGCACCTCGCGATCGGTCAGGCCCGAGAACGTGAGGCCGCGCGGGGCCAGCACCTGCCGCTGCAGCCGTCCCACCTGGCCGAGCAGCCGGCCCAGCAGGTCCGGCGGCAGCGAGCCCTCGCCCGCGGCGGCGGCGCGGATCGAAGCCAGCAGGCGCTGCGGGGTGGTCTGGCCGCGGCGCAGCACGCCGCATGCGCCCGCCTCCGCGGCGGCCAGCAGGCCGGCGTCGTCGAGGCGTGCGGCCACGACCACCACGTGCTCCACCCCCCGGCGGCGCAGCGAGCGGACGCCGGCGGCAGCCTGGGGGTCCATCTCGTCGACCACGACGACTGCGACCGTGTCGGGACCGAGGTCCCGCTCGTCGACCAGCTCGACCCCGTGACCGCGGAGCTGGCTGGCCACGCCATCCCGTGACAGCGGGTCGCAGGCAGACACGAACAGCGCGATGCGATCTCGGGCCGGCTCCAGGCAGGCCATGCCCGACCGCCCCTCGACGTCCTTCTCCATGTGCCCGCGGAGTGTCGCAGACGTGACTTCTCGGGCAGTCAACGCGGAGTCAACCGGGCAGCCGCGCCGCCCGGTCGGGCGCCACCAGGCGCGCCGGGTCCACACCCAGCTCGGCCAGCACCCGTCCATAGTCGGCGCGGGCGCGGCTGGCCGCCACGTGGTCGCCGGCCTCCTCCCGGGCGGCGGCCAGGAGCCGCCACAGCGGGTCGTGATAGCGGTCGATGCGGAGGCCTGCTGCTGCTGCTGCTGCTGCGCCCGCGAAGTCGCCGCGCGCGAGCCGGAGCTCCGCCAGCCGGTGCGCCGCCTCCGAGCCAGCCGACCGGCACCACTCCCGCCGGTCCTGAAGCCACTCGGCCGAGCCGTCCTCGGGCAGGAGGTCGCCCGCGCAGCGGTCCAGCGCCGACCCGAAGCGGGCGATGGCACGCTCGGCGTCCCCGGCCGCGTCCGCACGGCGTCCCGCGGCCACGTCCTCCTCGAAGGCGACCAGGTCGACGCTCACCTCCGATCCGGTGGCCAGCCGGTACGCGTCGCCGTCGCGGACCAGGAGGGTGAACCCCGCCCGCGCCACGCCGGGCTCGAGTGCCTGCCGGAGGCTCGAGATCGCGACGTGCAGGTTCCTGGCGGCCGACTCCGCCGTCGCCTCCGGCCAGAGCGCCGCCTGTATGACCTCCCGGTGCAGTGGGCGACCGCCCTGGACCGCGAGCAGCCGCAGCAGGGCCCGCGCCCGCGGCTTGAGGCCGGTTATGTCGACCGGAGCCCCGTCCATCTCGATGTGGAACCCGCCGAAGAGGCCGATCTCGACCTGCGGGCGGGCGGCCAGGACCGGAGCCCACGCTGCGCCGAACCCCGTCGCGGCGCGCCTCGTCGCCAGGCTCGTCAGGAGCCCGAGGCGCCTCGCCGGGTCGGACAGGGCGAGGGCCGCGTCTGCGAACAGCCCGGCGCCCTCGACCCCCCGCGCCTGGGCCAGCCGCCCCGCGCGCAGCGCCGCGGTGGTGGCCGGCCCGCCGGCGCGGGCGAGGGCGAGCGCTCCCAGGGCGGACGCCCAGGCCTGCAGCACGGGTGCGTCCATCCGTTCGAACCAGTCCGCCGACTCGGCGAGGAGCGCCGCAGCCGTCCTCGCCTCGACCGGGCGAGGCGCATGGGCGCGCACCCAGCCCTCGAGCAGGCCGGCGAGGGCGGCGCCCCAGCCGTCGCCGATGCGCTCGCACGCGAACCGGGCCGCGGCGGCCGCCTCCGGCTCCCGGTCCAGCTCCAGCGCCCGGCAGGCGTGGCCGAGCCTGGTCAAGAAGCCGATGCCCTGCGCCTCGGCGGCCTCGATCGCGTGGCCGAGCTCCACGGCGCCGTGCGGGTCGCCCGCGAGCAGGTCGGCGGCGCCCAGCGCCAGGCTGGCGCCGACCGCCTGGACGCCCGAAGCCAGCGGTCCCGCGGCCGCGTTGGCGAGCACACGGCGCGCCTGG
>DATFRD010000220.1:0-20884 GCA_035263645.1 Candidatus Dormiibacterota bacterium
CCCACACAGCACGACCTGGGGGAGCAGGACCACGACCTCGACCACCGTCTCCTCGGCGGGGAGCCCGGCGCCGACGACCGTGTCTGCCAGCGAGATCGCCGACAGGACGGCGATCGCGACCACCGCCAGCCGGGCGCGGAAACCGAATCCGGCGACCAACACCGGTACGAGGAAGGAGTTGGGCGTCTTCAGGCCCGAGAGCTCGTTGATCGCCAGCGCGAGGCAGCCGAGTCCGACCACCTCGGCGGCTACGAGCGACTGGCTTCGGCGTCGGTGGCCCCAGAAGCAGTAGTAGGCGTAGCCGCCGCTGTACAGGACGAGAGCTCCGATCAGAGCGGCCATCCGCGGCGCGGGGAGGTGGCCGTGGTAGAACGCGGCCACCACCGGCCAGAGCAGCACCAGCCACGCCAGCGCGAAGACCCTTCCCAGCCTGGCGGCCCAGCCCATGGCGCCCCGACGATACCACCGGGCCTGGAGCCCCTCAAGTGACCGCGCACCCAAAGAGATCGTGACCGGAGTCACGGCCGACCGCTGACCCCGGGTACTTCCGGAGACGCTCGGTTACCGGCAGGCTGGGGACGTGACCGAGATCGGCATGTCAGCAGCGCTCGAGGCGCCGGCGGCCGCGCAAGCGCTGATGATTGCCGTCAGCGACCTGGAGAAGTCGTACGGTCCGGTGAACGCGGTTCGCGAGGTGAGCTTCGAGGTTCGCCGGGGCGAGGTGTTCGGCCTGCTGGGGCCGAACGGAGCAGGCAAGACCACTATCCTGGAGACGATCGAGGGCATGCTCCCGATCGAGCGCGGCAGCGTGACCGTGGACGGCATCGACGTTGCACGCCAGCCGGAGCGGGTGCGGCGGCGGATCGGCATCTCGCTGCAGCAGAGCGCATTCTTCGAGCGGCTCACGCTGGCCGAGCTGCTGCACCTGTTCGCGGACCTCTACGACACGAGAGAGCGCGTGAATCGGCTCCTCGAGCGCGTCGGGCTCCGGGAGCAGGCGGCCCGGCAGGTCAGGACCCTGTCGGGCGGCCAGCAGCAGCGGTTCGCGGTCGCGGTCGCCCTCGTCAACGACCCACCGCTGCTCCTCCTCGACGAGCCGACCACGGGCCTCGATCCGCAGGCCCGCCGCAGCCTCTGGGACCTGATCGAGTTCCTTCGCCTGGAGGGCCGCTCGGTCGTGCTCACCACCCACTACATGGAGGAGGCCCAGCGCCTGTGCGACCGCGTGGCGATCCTGGACGCGGGGCGCATCCTGGCGCTGGACACGCCGGCGCACCTCGTCGAGCGGCTGCTGGCGACGGGGTTCCGCAAGGACGTGGTGGCACAGCCGGCTGACCTCGAGGACGTGTTTCTCCAGCTCACCGGCCGGCGGCCGCGGGAGGCGTGAGATGACCGCCGCGCTTCGCGCCTACCGCTCGCTGACGGTCGCCAACCTGAAGATGTACCTGCGGAACCCGATCGCCTCCTCCTCCCTCTTCGTCGCGCTGATCGCCCTCCTGGTGCTGATGAAGCTCGTCCTGGGCGGGCAGGGCCCGCACACGAACGTGGTCGTCGCCGTCGCGTCCGGCGCGGCCGAAGCGGCCGCGCTCGTGAGGGACCTGCGGGCGGTCGGCAGCTTCGACGTCACGGAGGCCACGCCGGCGACCGCACGCGACCGGCTCGAGCAGGGCCAGGCGGACCTGGAGGTGGTCATCCCTGCCGGGTTCGGTGAACGCGACGGGACCGGTCGTCTGCTGCCCGTTCGCCTGCAGGTCACCTACCGGTCCGGAACGGCCGGCGAGACCAGCCTTCCCCTGCTCAGAGGAGTTGTCGAGGGCTACGACGAGGCCGTCCTGGGCGACGTCCCCACGGTGGCTGTGACGGTCTCAGCCGTGCGCGCGCCGGCCACAGGACCGATCGACTTCCTGCTGCCCGGCGTGGTCGCGTTCAACATCATCGGCAGCGCCCTGATGCTGGCCGCCGGGACCTTCGCCAACTACAAGGCGACTCGCGTGCTTCGGCGGCTGAAGGCGACGGGCATCGGCTCCCCGACCTTCGTCCTGGCCCATGCCACGGCCTCGTTCGTGCTGGGGATGCTGCAGACGGCGGCGATCCTCGTCGCTGCCGAGCTCCTCTTCAGCGTCCACCTCGATCTCGTGGCGCTGTTCCTCCTGCTGGCGCTCGGCTACCTCCTGTTCCTGGCCCTGGGCCTCGCGATCAGCGGCTGGATCCGCGATCCGCAGCGGGCCACCGCGGTGGCCCAGAGTGTGGCGTTTCCCATGATCTTCGTCGCCCTGCTGTCCGCCGCTCTGCCGGCCGACATCGCCGCCTTCACCCGGTTCCTGCCGGTCTCCTACATCACCGACGGGATGCAGCGCCTCAGCGAGGGAGGCACGCTCGGCGCCGTCGAGCCGGACCTGGCCTGGCTGCTGGGTTGGGCGACGGTCCTCCTGATCGGCGCGGGCCGAGTCTTCCGCTGGGACTGAGCCGCGGTAGAGGTGCGGCCGGATCCCGAGGTCAGGCGCTGCGGAGCGCCAGGGCGGTGGCGACCGCAGCCATGGCCGCCTCGTAGCCCTTGTCCTCCGTCGAGCCAGGGAGGCCGGCGCGGTCCAGCGCCTGCTGCTCGGAGTCGCAGGTCAGCAGACCGAAGCCCACCGGGACGCCCGTGTCGACGGCGACGCGGGTGAGGCCCTGGGTCGCGGCCTGACAGACGTACTCGAAGTGGGGCGTGCCGCCCTGGATGACCGCGCCCAGGGCCACCACGGCATCGTGGCCGCGATCGGCCAGCGCCCTGGCCACCACCCCCAGCTCGAACGAGCCCGGCGTGCGCACCATGGTCGGCTCGGTGATGCCAACTTCCTTCAGTGCTCGCAGCGCGCCGTCCACTAGGCCGTTCATCACCTTCTCGTGCCAGAGCGCGGCGACGACCCCGACGCGCAGGTCCGGGCACTCCTCGACCTTCAGTTGGGGCGAGCCCTCACCACTCATGTGCGTGTCTCCTCTCAGAGCTCATCTTCCTGGCTGCGCGCCCGTACCCCGGGGACGGGGGGGGTCGACGATCAGGTCCGGCTGATGCTCGCAAGCCACCCGTGGACGCCCTCGGGACTGATCGTGACGTCAATCGTGACGGGTTCGACCGACTCCACCCGCCAGCCGTCGGCGAAGCTCGCCCGGATCTCCTCCTGCCGCACCCGCCTCGGGCCCCAGTCACCCGGCTGCCGCTCGCTGAAGCAGAGCAGGTGGTACCGGCTGCCCGGCTGGAGGGCCGCCCGGAGGCCGGCCACGAACCCCGCCCGGTCGCCGTCGTCGAACACGTGGAAGAGGCCGCTGTCGAGCACGGTGTCGTACCGCTCACCGAGAGCCGGAAGCTGGAGCGCGTCCCAGACGATGAACCGCGCGCGCAGGCCACGTGCCTCCGCCTTCCGCTTCGCCAGGTCGATCGCCGCGGGAGCGGCGTCGATCCCGGTCGCGTCCAGGCCGAGGCTGGCGGCCATGAGCGCGTGCTCGCCCGTGCCGCAGCCGACGTCCAGGACACGACCGCGCAGCAGGCCGGCTTCACCCAGGCGAAGGAGCGCGGGCTGGGGACGGCCGATGTCCCAGGGTGGCGTGCCGGCGTACAGTGCGTCGAAGTCCTCGGCGCGGCGCGCGCGGAAGGTCGCGGGCTCCTCCGCCCGCTGCTCGGTGTCCATCACCGGAGTGTAAGCCGGCCGCTTCGGGCTCCGGGCGTCTGCTCCAGCCGACCGACCGACTCGTCTCAGGGCGCCCAGAACGAGCAGTGGTGGTCCTGGGCAAAGCCGGCCGACGGCCGCGGCCCGGCCGGCGTCAGCTCTAGGAACTGGTCGCCGGCGGCCGAGTAGCGAGGCCAGGCGGGAGCCCCCGCGCCGCCGGGTGTGCCGCTGGCCGCGAAGGTAGTCCAGTAGCCGATCATCCGGTCCGACAGGGCGACCTCGGTGGACGTCAGTCCCGAGGCCGAGCGCTGGAAGACGTAGGCGAGCTCCGACGCGTGCGAGGCGCCCATTGGCATCACCGGGTCCGGCACCAGCGGCGGCGCGGTCGGGTCGGCGAACTCGTAGGCGTACGTGGGCACCCCGGCCGCGGCCAGCGCCCGGTCGGCAGACCGCGCCGGACATGAGAAGACCGAGTCGGTGATCACGGTCGAGAGGGCGAGGCTGGGCGAGGCGAAGGCGCTCAGCGGGTACTGCTCGAGGACCTGCTCGGCGCGCGCGGCGAAAACAGTCTGGATCGTCGTCGTGTACTGGCCGGCAGTCACCGGGCCGGCCCGGTCGTCGTAGAGCAGGGCCACGAACAGCCGGTACTCGTCGTGCGTGGTGCCCTCGATCGTTGGCACGCGGTTGAAGGCTCCCGACTTGATCGCGTCCGCCACCGAGGCCTTCAGCTCGACGCCGTCCACGTTCCCCGTCCACGGCTCGATGGCCGCGGGCCCTCCGACCGGGGCGTTGATCAGGGTCGTGACCGGCAGGGCGCGAAGGCAGGCGAGGACGGTGGCCGGATCGCCGCAGCCCAACTGCTGGGCGAACCGGGTGCCGGTCGTCTGCGCGGCCGCCGGCGTCTGGGTCCGGTCGGCGCACGGCCCGCTCTCGGTGATCGCGCGTTCGAACAGGCCGGCCGACAGCGGCGAGGCCAGGTGATAGCACACGCTCTGCCCGCCCGCCGATTCGCCGAAGATCGTCACGTTGCGGGCGTCGCCGCCGAAGGCCGCTATGTTGCTTCGCACCCACCGGAGCGCGGCCTGCTGGTCCTGCAGCCAGTACATGCCCGCCGAGTGGTCCGCGGCCTCGTCGGCGAGGGCCGGCAGGTCCAGGAAGCCGAGCGGGCCCAGACGGTAGTTGATGGTCACCACGATCACCCGGCCCTTCTGGACCAGGAGCCCGGCGTCGTAGTCGCTGCCCGAGCCGCCCGTGAAGGCGCCGCCGTGAATCCACACCATGACCGGGAGGCGGGACCGCACCGGCACCGGAGTCCAGACGTTCAGGAAGAGGCAGTCCTCCGTCGTGCTGACCCCCTGGGCCGCAGACTGCGCGCAGCGGCTTCCGGGCGCGGTCGCGTCGCGCGTGCCGGTCCAGGGCGCCGCCGGCTGCGGCGCCTTCCAGCGCAGCGGCCCGACGGGCGGCGCGGCGTAGGGAATGCCGAGGAACGTCCGGACGCCGCCGCTGACCCGGCCCTTCAGGGCGCCGTCGGACACCCTGACCATGTTGGGGTCGACAGTGCGCGGAGTGCCGCCGCCGGAGCAGCCGCAGGCGACGGCCAGGCCCGCGGCGAGGGCGCAGAACAGCGAACGTCGAGTTGCCAGCCAGCGCATGTCCATCCCCCCCTTGGCCGGATTCCACCGACGACACGCGACTCGGCACCGGACGTCCGCTCGCGCGGTGGAATCCGGCTCAGCTGTGAGTCGCCGGCGCGACCATACCCGGCACCCCGGGCAGTGTCAACCGGCGAGGTGACCCGCGCGCACCGGCGCGCCCGAGCCGATCGGCGAGCCCGAGCGCATCGGCGATGGACGCGCTGTGACGTCCGACAGAAGGCCTCGCCTTCTCGATGGAGGTGGCGATCGGCCCTCGGGGCAGATACGTTCGTCGGGCAGGGCATGACCGAATGACGGGATATGAGCCGATGGTTTGCGAGACGGTCCCGATGGCAGGCCCCGAGGAGGAAGCCGGATGATGCGCGCTTTTCTTTCCGCCGCCACGGCCGTGGTCGTCGTGGCCCTGGCTGGCGCAGGGCACGGCGCGTATGCCAGGAGCGCCCCCGCCAAGACGCCTCCCGCGCCGACGCCCACCGCCGTGAGCTCGCCCAGGCCGACCGTCGCGAACTCCCTGTCCGCCAAGCTGTCGGGCACCAGCGCGACGCCGCCCAACAAGTCGCCCGGCACCGGCACGGCGACGGTCACGGTGGGCGCGCAGCGCAACCAGGTCTGCTGGAGCCTGTCGGTCCACAAGCTGCAGGGCACGGCCAGCCAGGCCACGATCAACAGAGGCCCGGCCGGCCACGCAGGCCCCAACGTGCTCTTCCTGTCCCCGCCCGCGGGTGGCTCGTCGCACGGCTGCAAGCGGGTGGGGCCGCCGCTCGCCCGGGGCCTCGTCAAGTCTCCCGGCGCCTACTACGTGAACGTCCCCACCAACAAGTTCCCGAGCGGCGAGGTCCGGGGCCAGCTCTAGACGCGCACGGGCGTCAGGCGACGTCGACCCGCCCGGCGGCCGCATCCGGGCGGATCCGCGCCCTGGACCACCGCACGAACGGGGCGGTCGATTCGCGATCATGTCGGGGTGCTCTCCCGCTTCGCCCCCGGCGACTACCGCTTCCTCGTCGCGACCGGACGCCCGTTCTCCTCGGGTGTCGTCGCCGACCCTGGCTTCGACCTGGTCCACGCCGTGTTCTTCCGGCCGGTCCCGCTGGACGAGGGCCTGGAAGCCGCCCGCCGGCACGTCGAAGCGGCCGGCCGGCCGGTGGCGGCGCTCGCCGCGTTCGAGCTGCGCATCCCCGAACCGCTCACCCAGGAGGGCTTCGCCGCGTTCAACGCGCCCTACGTCGAGCGGATGAGGGCCCTGGGCCTGACGAGCGACGGCGAGTGGGTGACCGCCCGCACCAACGTGGCGCCCACCACCGGCGGCGTCTCGGAGCCGTCGCTGTACGCGTTCACGTACACCGTCCCGGGCCGGAGCCGATCGGCCCCTGCGTTTCGGCTGTCGGGCGCGACGGAGCCCAGGCGCAGCGGCTCGGCGGCGGACCGGCTGCGCTCGATCGTCGAGGAGCTGGACCCGCGGCTGGCCGAGCTGGGCGTCTCCTGGGCGGACTCGACCGCGATCAACCTGTACGGGGTCACGGGGGCCCCGGCGGCCGACGTGGCGGATGCGTTCGGCGCGGCGGCCATCCACGGCATCTCCTGGTTCCCGTCGCGCCCGCCGCTCGTCGACTTCGAGTTCGAGATCGACGCGCGCGGCGTGGGGACCGAGCTGGTCGTCTGAGCTCGGTCAGGTTAGGGGGCGGCGAGGCGACTCTCGCCCGCCTCGGCGTCCACCTCGCGGACGAGTGAGACCAGCCGGCCCATGGTCTCCATGCGCGCGGCCGGCGTCTCGCCCCGGATCGTCGCGCGCAGCGTGGTGATGCCCGCCGATCGGTAGGCCCGCAGCCGGTCGCGGACGGCGCCCTCAGTGCCCAGCAGGTTGGTCTTCAGGGCGAGCTCCAGCGGCACCCGGCTGGCGGCCTCCTCTCGCCTGCCGTCGAGCCACAGGCGCTGGACCGCGCGCGCGGCCTCGCCGAAACCCTGGCGCACGAACGCGTCGAGGTAGAAGTTGCGGGTCGGGGAGCCCATGGCGCCGAACGTGAACGCGTACCCGCGGGCGTGGCGTCTCGCGACCGCCTCCACGTCATCCCCGAACTCGACTGCCACCGGCACCTGGAGGTCGAGGTCGTCCAGGGTCCGCCCCGCCCGCTCCGCGCCGGCCCGCAGCGGGCCGAGGAACACCTCAGCGGACTCCGGCACGAAGCTGGCGCCGACCCAGCCGTCGCACAGCTCGCCGGTCATCTCCAGGCTTCGGGGCGCCAGCGAGGCCACGTAGATCGGCACGTCGCCCGGCGGCGCGGCGCTGCGCAGCACGCGGCCCCTGCCCCCCGGCAGCGGCAGCCGGTACACCTCGCCCTGGTACTCGAGCCGCTCGCCGCGGAGCACCCTGCGCACGATCTCGATCGCCTCGCGGGTCCGCTGGACCGGGTGGTCGAACGGAACTCCGTGCCAGCCCTCCATCACCTGGGGACCGCTTGCGCCGAGGCCCAGGATGAACCGGCCGCCCGTGAGCGAGCGCATCGTGAGCGCGGTCATCGCGACCATGGCGGGTGTCCTGGCTCCGACCTGCATGATGCCGGTGCCCAGGCCGATGCGGCTGGTGCGGGCCGCCACGAACGCCAGGGGCGTCACCGCGTCGAATCCCCAGGCCTCCGCGGTCCACACCGAGTGCACGCCCAGCCGCTCGGCCTCGGCCGCGAAGGCGGCGGCTCCGTCCCAGCCCTCGGCCTCGTCTCGCTGCAGTGGGACGGCGACGCGCACCGCGTCAGCTCGAGAAGCGTTCGGCGATCGCCTGGATCTGCCGCATGTGATCCAGGTCGTGCACGCGCATGAAGAGCAGCCATTCCCGCCAGCTCAGCGGTCCGAACGTGGGGTGCACGATCTTCACCTCCAGGTGCTCGTCGCCGCGCGCCCGCAGCACGCGGGCGTAGAACGGCTCGCGGAGCGTCTCGAACGCCCGCCAGTAGTCCTCGGCGCTCCCCAGGCCCTCGCGCACGGCTCCGGAGACGGCGTCCCGCACGCGGGCGGGCGACTGCCCGCCCGCCAGGATGGCCGATATGGCCGCGTCGCCGTGCTCGGTCATCTCCAGGACGTGCGTGAAGACCTCGGCCGCCGACCACTCGCCGGGAGCGGGCTGCTCGTGGAAGCGGTCGGGCGGCACCCGGCCGGCGGCGTCACGGAGCGGCAGCACGTCGCGCCGCAGCTTCTCCACCAGCTCCGGGATGCTCAGCCTGGCGGCCTGCGTGAGCAGGTAGCTGCGAATCCGCTGGGCCTCCGGCGCGTCCTGCTGCATTGGAACGAACGTAACACCGAGGGGAGAGCGCCGGCGAAGGCGCGGCTCTCCCGGCTCACGATCCGGGCCTGACGGGCTCCGGCCACTCGGGCGGATGGGCGCCCAGCGGCGCCGACGGGCGGTCCCAGCGCGGCGGCGTCCCCGACATCTCGGCCACCGGGGCGAGATAGCGCAGCCGGCCCCACTGCGTGTCACGCTCGACCATCCAGGCCGAGGCGCCGTCCAGGCCGCTGGCGGCCTCCGGATCGCACACTGGGCCCAGCGACGCGAACCAGGCGCCCGTCTGACACAGCGAGGCCCGTACGTGGTAGCTGCCGCCCTCCCTCGAGCGGCGCCAGAGCGCCGCCATGGTGCCGAGGGCGGCGAGGTAGCCGGTCGTGTAGTCGCACGCGGCGGCGGGCATGAGCGCCGGCGCGCCCGGCGCCCCCTGGGCGGCTGCCAGCCCCGTCGCCGACTGTGCCAGCTGCTCCCAGCCCGGGCGCTCGCGCCACGGCCCGGCGTCGCCGTAGCAGTTGATCGTGACGTAGACCAGGCCCGGCCGGGCCCGGGCCAGCTCCGCCGGGCCGAGACCGCGCCGCGCCAGCGCGCCGCTGCGATAGCCCTGGGCGAAGACGTCGGCGGTGCCGGCCAGCGCCCGAAGCCGACCCGAGTCCTCCTCACGTTGGAGATCCAGGAAGGTGGAGAGCTTGCCGTGGCTGGTGTCCATCACGAAGGTCGGCGGGTTGGGCAGCGCCGGCGAGTTCACGAGGAGTACGTCGGCGCCGTGCTCCGCCAGGGTCCGGCCATGGGTGGGGCCGGCGAGCACGCGCGTCAGGTCGAGCACGCGAACGCCGCCCAATGGTCGGCTGCCGTTTCCCGCCGGTTCCGGCGCCGAGTCGCCGATCTTCTCGACGCTGACCCGGCCCAGCCCGGCCACCGCGCGCGCCTGTGGGAGCGCCCGCCACTCGCCTGCCTCCCGGGCCATGGCTCCGCAGGTGCCGGAGGCCGCCAGTGCGTCCTCGAGGTCCTGGGCTCGCCAGCGGCCGACGGCGGCGGCTACGGCCTCGCGCTCCGCCTCGCAGCCGAGCACCTCCAGCGTCCGCGCGGCCAGCCCCGGGAACGAGCCGTGGAGGTGGATCCACCGCCCGTCCGAACACTCGTACAGCGCGACCAGCGGGTTGGCCGGGCGGGGCGGGGCGGGGAGCCCATCCACCTGCAGGAAGCGGTGGCTCACGAGCGAGGCGGCCGCCCTGGGGACGTCCACGCGCACGTCCTGGTCGCCGCCGCCGCGTTCCCGCCACAGGAGTGCGGCCGCGGCGCCGCAGGCTGCCAGGACCGTGGCGGCGGCCTCGCCGACCGGGAACCTGGCAGCGACCACGGGATCGGCGCCGGTGATGGTGGTCCGGGCGGCCGCGTCGGCCGGCAGTCCCACCTCCCGGAGCAGTTCGGGCAGCGCGGCGGAAGCCATGCGACGCAGTATGGGGCCGGAACGCTCCCGGGACCGGGACCGGCGAGCGCTCGCCTCACTACCCCGCCAGCGGCGACCCGTGCCGGCCTGCGCCGCTGGCGAAGAGAGCGGCGCCGGCCTCGCTCTCGCCGGACGCCATGGTCGCGAGGCCGAGGCGCAGCTCGTTGCGCATGCCGTCCTGCCAGCCCAGCTCCCACTGCTCGATCGCCGAGATGCGGTCGTTGCGCATGCAGGTCTGCGGCAGTCGCGCCAGCTCCTCGGCCAGCCGGATCGCCGCAGCCAGCGCCTCTCCCGGTTCGACCAGTCGGTTGACGAGCCCGATCCGCTCGGCCTCCTCGCCGGATACCCCGCGGCCCGTGAGGATCAGGTCCATGGCCCGGCTGTGGCCGATCAGCCGCGGCAGGCGCAGCGTGCCCAGGTCGATCAGGGGTACGCCGAAACGCCGGCAGTACACCCCGAGCGTGGCGTCGCGCGCGGCCACGCGCAGATCGCACCACAGCGCCAGCTCCAGCCCTCCGGCCACCGCCGGACCCTCGATGGCGGCGATCACCGGCTTCGACAGGCGCATGCGCGTCGGCCCCATCGGCCCATCCCCGTTCTCGTCGTAGGGCTTCCGCTGACCGGCAGCCCTCGCCTTCAGGTCGGCGCCCGCGCAGAATGCGCCCCCGGCGCCCGTCAGCACGGCGACCCTGTGGGACGGCTCGTCGTCGAAGCGGCGGAACGCGTCGGCGAGGGCCTGACGCGTCGGCTGGTCGACGGCGTTGCGGACCTCGGGCCGCTCGATCATCACGACGGCTACCGGCCCATGCACGGAATAGCTGACCACGGTGGCACCTCCCAGTCTTGCCTGCACAGATCTCGGCAGGCGGCTCACCAGGCGCAGAGGAAGTCCAGGCTGAAGTCCTCCGGCCGTCCAGGCGCGTTCCCCGGCCTGCTGAGGTCGCGGTCGAACACCCGCCGCAGCGAGTTGCCGGCCAGGTCCTCCAGGTGGGGATCGACCGTCACGCGATAGCGCGCGCCCCGCTGCCAGGGGGTGCGGGGTCGGAAGCTCACCCCACGCTCGCCGGCCGGGACGCCGAGGTCCCCGGGCAGCGCAGCGCCATCTGCGTCGAGAACGCTGATGCAGCGCTGGAGCAGCGCGTGGTCGAGCGGCCGGTCGAACGCGACCTCCAGGGGAGCGCGGGGCGCGGCCGGCCAGCGCCACCGCCAGCGCTGCGGGTCGACCCGCCGGCGCACCGCCGGCCCGACCCGATAGCGCCGGACGGCCGGCGCCAGCAGGGGCCGGCCGGCCGCGTCCCGGAACCCACGCCCGACCACCACCGCGACGCGCCGACCCCTCCGCAGGGGGTAGCCGAGCTCCAGGTGCGCGCGCAGCCCGCGCTTGATGCGGCCGGGGTCGAGCAGCACGGTCAGGCGCCGGCGCGCCGGGTCCCAGAGCTCGGGTTCCATGGGCAGGAAGACGCCCTCCAGGGCTTCCCGGGTCTCCTCGTCCAGCGCCTGCAGCGCCCGTCCGCTCCAGCCCTCGCTCATGGGGCCGCTGAAGCAGATGTAGAGCTTGAGGTTGTTGAGCGGGATCTCCGGGCTGGTCGGGTAGATCTCGAGCACGGAGCTGACCGCCCCCTGGTCTACCGGCGGCAGCACCAGCGATCCCAGCTCCGTGGGGGCGGCGGAGCCCACCGTCGAGAGCAGCGAGTACCGGGTTCCCTGCCGGAAGGGATGGCGCGGCTCGAACCAGACCTCCTCCCCGATCACCTCGAAGCGGCCCGAGGTCGGCGTCAGCCCGGCCAGCGGGGCGGAGGCCGCGAGCAGCTCGCTGGGCAGGACGGCCAGCCGGCGGCCGGGATCCGTCGCCTGCAGACGGGCCAGCTCGTCTTCAGCCCAGCCGCCCGCGCAGAGGCAGAGCCGGCCCTCCCGGCTCCGCCAGGTCAGCCCGATGCGGGGAGACGTCAGAGCTCGGCGCCGGCGTAGGACCGGAGGTGCAGGGCCCCGGCCGGGTCCCGCTGCAGCATCAGCACCTGGTCGGCGTCGCGGGTGGCCATCCGGCTGACTCCCTCCTGCGGCAGGGGCCGGCGGGGCACCCCCACCGGCTCCCTCGGCTGGGTCAGCGCAGCCTGGTTGTCGATGTCCGAGCAGGCCAGCTTGAGGAGCGGGTAGCGGCTGTTGGCCACCAGCAGGTACTCCTCGCCGCCGTGCCGGTAGGAGACCATGTCGAGCGGGGTGTTCATCGCGCCCAGGTCTGCCACCGTGCGGCCCTCCACGTGGGTCCCCGAGGCGGCCTCGGTCAGCGAGAAGTGGACGACGGGAGTGCAGGTGTAGCTGGCCAGCACGCTGGTGCTGCCGCCGTACGGGACCAGGTTCCTGATCGGAGCCTCGGTCTCGTACCTGCCGTGGGAGACGTGGAAGATCTCGAGCGAGTTGGACCGGGGCGCCGCGCCGAACGGGAAGGGGATGCGGCGGAGGCGCGACGTGAACTCCTCGTTGGAGGCGCCGGCGACCAGGAGGACGCCGTCGGCGTAGGCGAGGTCCGTGACGGTCACCGCGCGCATGCTGTCGCGGACGATGCGCAGCTTGATGCCCCGGATGTCGAGCTCTTCGGCGGGCTCCGTGCCTTCAGCGACGCGAATCACCTGCCGCGCGTCGTCGGCGGCGGGCGCGTCCTCGACCGCGATCTTCGCGAAGGGGACTTTGCTCAGAGACACCTCGGTGAGCGAACCGTCCGGGGCCGCTCTGACGAGGAGCGGGATGGCGTCGGCGCCGTGGCCCCGCATGACCGAGAGGTAGGCGGCCCGGGAGACCGGATGCACTGCCAGGTCCCTGATGACGACGTCGTCCCGGGAGCAGCCGAGCAGGGCCGCGAGCCGGGTGTCCACGTTGTCGATCTCGATCGGTCCGGCGCCGCCCTCGCCGCCCCCGCCGCCGTCGTCGACGGCGATCGCGAAGATGGTGGCGCTCACGTTGTCGGCCACGAACAGGACGCCATCGGGACCGAAGGCCAGTGGCCCGACGGACCTGAGATCGGGGGTGCCGGCCGCCAACCCGTTCCGCTCCGCAACCTGCATGTCCATGACCGCCTCCTGGCCGAAAACCTGCTGACCCCGCCTATCGTAGCGGCCGGCGCCCAGATGCCCCTCCCCCCTCGCGGGGGAGGTGGCCGCGCCAGCGGCCGGTGGGGGATCCGCCCGCCGGGGAGGGGGGGCTACCCCGGGGCGGCCGCGTTCACCGGACGTTCATGATCGGGAGGAGACTGGAGTCGTGCGGGCGCTGCTGGTCGAGGACGACCGCCAGCTGCTGGCGACGCTGCGCCGGGGGCTGGCCGACTCGGACATCACGGCCGACATCGCGGCCGACGGCGAGGAGGGCCTCGCGGCCGCCTCGGCCGTGGCCTACGACGTGATCGTGCTCGACGTCCTGCTCCCGCTCGTGGACGGGGTCGAGCTGACCCGGCGCCTGCGAGCTCGGCGGGTGACGGTCCCGATCATCATGCTGACCGGCCTGGACGCCGTGGAGGACCGGGTGCGAGGCCTGGAGGCGGGCGCCGACGACTACCTGGTGAAGCCGTTCGCCCTGCGCGAGCTGGTGGCTCGCATCCGTGCTCTCGTCCGCCGCACCCTGCCGGACCGCTCCGACCGGCTGACGGCCGGCCCGCTCGTCCTGGACCTCAGCGCCCACCAGGTGAGCGTCCACGGCGCGGAGCTCTCCCTCTCGCCCAAGGAGTACGCGATCCTGGAGCACCTGATGCTCAACCAGGGCCGATTGCTGACCCGCGAGCAGATCATGGTGCGCAACTGGGACTACGACGTCGAGAGCGAGCACAACCTGGTCGACGTGTACATGGCCCGGATCCGCCGCAAGCTGGAGCGGGCCGGCGCCGGCGACCCGATCACGACCGTCAGGGGAGCCGGCTACCGGTTCGGATCGCGGTACTCGTGAGGCGCAGGCCGTGGCCGACCCGGGTTCGGCTGACGCTGATCGCGGTCGGAGCGCTGCTGACGGTGCTCGCGGTCTCCGACCTGGTGACGCTCAGGCTGGCCGACAGTGTCGTCAGCCTGCAGGCTCTGGCGGAGCTGAACACGGAAGTGGACCTGATCGCCGGTGGCCTCAACTGGGATGGTTCCCAGGCCACGCTGGGCGGCCAGCCGCTGCCCGCGACGACAATCGACGGGACTCCGCTGGAGGTCGACCTGGTAGGCCCGGCGAGCCTGCTCTTCGCGACCCGCCAGCCGTCGCTCTCGGCGGCGCAGATGCGTGACCTGGCGGCGCAGGCGCGGCATCAGGGCCCGGACGAGACCATCGTCGTCGACAACCGCGGACGGCGCCGGCGGGTCGCGTGGAAGGCGCTGGATCCGGACGTGGCGGGAGCGGGCGCGGTCGTCCTGGTCCACGGCGTGCTGCCCACCGGGGTGTACGACGGTCCGAGCTGGCTACCCCCGGCCCTCGCGATCGTCAGCCTGGTCGTCGTGCTCGTGGGCGGCGGCGCCACCTACTGGACCGCGGGCCGCGTCCTGCGGCCGGTGAGCGAGATCGCGGCCACAGCTCGCGCGCTGAGCGAGCGCGACCTGCACCGCCGGGTGGAGACACCCGTGCCCGGCGACGAGCTGGGCCAGCTTGTCGCCACCCTCAACGGGATGCTCGACCGGCTGGAGCGCAGCTTCGCCTCGCTGCGCAGCTTCACGGCGGACGCCTCTCACGAGCTGCGGGCGCCGCTGGCGCTGATGCAGGCCGAGGTCGAGGTGGCACTCGGCCAGGAGCGGCCTGCCGCGGACTGCGAGCCGGTTCTGCGTTCGCTCCAGGACGGGATCGCACATCTGGCCCGCCTCAGCGACCACCTGCTCCTGCTCGCCCGTGCCGACGCGAGGACGCTGGCGCCCGTGCCGCAGCGCATCTGGCTGCCCGAATTCCTCGACGAGGCGGCCGACCGCTGGCAGGCCGCCGCCTCGCGCGCGGGTGTGGAGCTGGTGGTGGAGGCGCCGGCCGAGGCTGAGCTGACGGCCGATCGCATGCTGCTGCGCAGGGTGATCGACAACCTGCTCGACAACGCGGTCAGGTACACGCCGCCGGGCGGCCGCGTCCACCTGCGCGGGGTGGTGACCCCCGATGGGCGACGGATCGAGGTCGAGGACGACGGCCCGGGCATCGCCACGGAGGACCGGACCAGGCTGTTCACCCGCTTCGCCCGGCTGGAGGACGCGCGCACCCCCGGCACGGGCGGAGCCGGGCTCGGCCTGGCCATCTGCGCCGCGATCGCCGAGGCCCACGGGGGCAGGATCACCGTCGTCGACGGATGCAAGGCCGGCGCCCGCTTCGTGCTCGAGCTGCCTACTCGCCGACATCCACGCGGCCGAGCGCGCTCACCAGCGAGGCGAGCAGGAAGCCAGATGCCCAGGCGCTGATGACGATCAGGCACTGCTCCGCGCCCACCGGGCCTGCGGGGAGCGGGCCTGGACCGACAGGGCGCGCGCCGAACTCGACGGTCGCTCGCCACGGCTGCAGCGCCTGCATAAGGTGGTCGAGATTCGGCGCCAGGAGCAAGCCCGTCGCCGTCGTGAACACGTCGGCGTGAGCTGTGCCGGCCAGGAAGGCGAGAACGCCGGTCAGCGCCTGCTCGGCGGGCAGCCAGACCATGGCTGCGGTCAGCCCGGCGGCGAGCGACCGCGAGACGGTCGAGGTGAAGGTGCCCAGGATGACGCAGCAGCCCAGGCTGACGGCGACGCTGAACACGTCAAGCAGGAGCTCGTGCCAGTAGGTCTGGGGCAGCGACGTCATCCTGCCCGCCAGCGACGGGCTTCCCAGCGCCACCGCTGCGGCCGCGCACGCCATCCCGACCGCGAGGGCGGCGAGCGCGATCGCACCTGCGGCCGCCAGCTTGGCCGCGACCAGGCGACCGCGCCCTGCGCCGCCACCGACGAGAAGCCGCACGGTGCCGTAGTGATGGTCGTGCGCGGCCGCACGAGCGGCGATGAGCAGCAGAGGCGCTCCCAGGGTCATTGCCAGCACCAGGCTGGCGGTGTCGGTCAGGTCGCGGGCCAGCGAGAGGACCGTCTTCCCATTCGTGCTGGTCAGCCCGTACGAGGTGGCGGTCAGCGCCACCAGGATGACCAGTCCGGCCAGGGGCACGAGCGGGAGCAGCCAGTTGCTGCGCTGGCGAGCGATGCGGAACAGCTCGGCGCGGACGAGCGACGCATGTCCGAAGCTCATCGCTGGACGCCCTCCTCGTGGGTGAGCTCGAGGAAGACGTCCTCGAGCTCCTGGCGGTCTTCCACCAGCATCTCGGGTGGATGTCCGGCGCGGCTGAGGAAGTCGGCCAGGTCACCCCCGCGGCCGGTCCGCGAGCGGGTGACGACGACGCCGTCCCGGAGACGGGCGGCGCCGCCCCAGTCCTGCCCGCGTATCGTCGCGAGCGCGCCAGCCGGGTCCGCGACGCGCACCGCGAACAGGCCGGTGCCTGCCACCAGCTCGTGGACCGTGCCCTGACGAACCAGCCTGCCGCGGTTGATGATCACGACGCGGTCGCAGGTCTCCTCCACCTCCCGCAGGACGTGGCTCGAGATCAGGACGGCCCTGCCCTCGGCCGCCAGGCGGCGGAGGAGGTCTCGCATCTCGACGATCCCCGCCGGGTCGAGCCCGGTCGCCGGCTCGTCGAGGATCAGGAGGTCCGGATCGGCGAGGAGGGCCAGGCCCAGTCCGAGACGCTGCCGCATCCCCAGCGAGTACGTGGCCACGCGGTCCCCGGCCCGGTCGCTCAGGCCGACGGTCGCCAGGGTTCGTCCGACCGCCCCCCGCCTGATCCCACCGCGCGCCAACCGGAGGAACTCCAGGTTGTCGCGGCCGGACAGGAACGGGAGCGTGGCCGGCGACTCGATCAGGCACCCGACCCGGCGCAGGGACGGCGAACCCCGGCCCCAGACGTCCTGACCGAACACCCGTACCTCGCCGGCGGTGGGCTTGACTAGGTGGAGGCACATCCGGATGGTGGTCGTCTTGCCGGCGCCGTTCGGGCCCAGGAACCCGACGACCTCGCCCGGCCAGACGGAGAAGGACAGGTCGTCGACGGCGCGGCGATCGCCGTACGACCGGCTCAGGCTGGTCAGCTCGAGGGCCGCAGCCTGGCCGCTCATCGGGGCTCCGGCGTGGGGAAAGCTTCCATGCCGGACAGGCTCCACCCGGCAGATGAACAGCGGACTGCAGCGGGCAGCGGTTCTCAGGCTACCTGCCGATGGCCTGCCGACCGCCCTCCCCGCCTGCTTCCTGGCCCTCGAGGTCGGCGCGGACGGCCTCACCCAGCCAGCGACAGATGACGATCACCGCCTCCACGCCGGTTGCCACCATCGCCATCAGCATCATGACCGCGCCCGCGATGGTCTGGTCCAGCACGGGGGTGATCGAGGGCAGGATCCTGGGAGCGCCGGCATAGAACGGGTAGAAGACCTGGCGCGAGAACTGGAGGGGCAGCGACACGGCCATCATCGGCAGCATGCCCACCAGCAGGTACAGCACCACCGCCGGCTCGGTGAGATGCCACCGCGAGTGAACGCCGGTGGCCCGGATGACGGGCCACCAGAACAGCGTGCCCGCGGCGAGGAACGCGAGGTGCTCCACCACGTGGATGCTCGGGTTGCTCAGCGCGAGGGAGTACAGCCCAGGGATGTGCCACCCGATCATGACCGTCGCGTACGCCAGCTGGGCAGGCACCGGCTCGGTCAGCGAGCGCAGCAGGGGGATTCGGAGCAGCACCGCGGCCATGGGGGCGGTGAGCCCGAGGAGCAGGAGCGCCGGCGCGACGGTCATGAGCAGCATGTGCTGCGCCATGTGTGCGCTCTGGAGGTAGTCGTCGGCCAGCGAATCCAGCGGGGTCTCCAGCGCCATCCAGACGACGACCAGCCCGATGCCGAAGTAGACGGCCCTGCGCCGCGGCGCGTTCGTAGACCGCGCGAGCCACGCGTATCCGACGGACAGCGCCGCGAGACCGAAGAGGACCGTGGGGTCCCAGGGCCAGACGAGCGTCACTGACCCAATATAGGTTCGGTCAGCGTCGCCGCACCCCTACGGCCGCGGGCCCGGGCTGGGGGCGGAGGTGATGGCGGTGCCGGCAGGATTGAGGACGTACCAGAGACCGCCCGAGTCGTTGATGGCCTGGCCGGTGACGTCTCCCGGCTTGCTGTCGCCGACCCAGTAGTAGAGCGGATGGCCGTTGTAGGTGACCTCGACGGTGCCGTCGGTCCGCTTCGTGGTCCCTATCAGGCTCGCGTTCGCGCCCGGACCCGCCGTGGGAGCGCCGCTGGTCAGGAACGGAGGCCACCTCACGGCGCAGGCGCCGTAGCAGGTGGAGGTCGTGCCCCTGTCGGGGACGAAGAGGTAGAGCGTCCGCCCCTGGCCGTCCACCACGATCCTGCCCAGCCTGGAGTTGCCGGTCGCCACCGTCGCCGGGGCCGTCGCGACGTTGTTGGCCTGCGCCCGAGGGGCAGAGGTCGCCCCCGCGCTCGCCGTCGAGACCGTGCTCCGCGTGACCCTCGACGCGCTGCCGCCGCAGGAGGCCGCGATCAGGATCACGGCGAGCGCGGTCACCGTCAACCGATGGCCCTGGTTCATATGGCCCTCCTTCAGGGGAGACCGGAGCATCGGCTCCACCTTGCCGGGAAGGTCAACCAGCACGCGCCTCGCCCATGGAACTCGGACGCGTCTGGATTTCGTCACGGGTCGGACCACCCCAGAGCCGACGGCGGGCCGACGCGCCCCTGAGCCGCCGACCAGTCGTCGCTGCCATAGGATGCCCGCCGTGGCCTGGCGGCGTCGGGGACTGCGGGTGCTGTGGTCGTTCAACCCCCAGCAGGGCTGCTGGTACCCGGCAGTGGGGCTCGTGCTCGAGCTGCGCGCGCGCGGGCACGAGGTCGTCGGGCTGTCTGGCCCAGCCGTCGCCCCCACGCTGGCGGTGCTGAACATCGAGTCGCGCACCGACCAGATGGCACCGTGGCCGTCGGAGCTCGGGCACGTCGACGAGCCGCCGACCGACCTGGACCAGGCGCTCCGGCGAAAGATCCACGCAGCTTGCGCCCATCGGGACCACGTTGCGGGGCTGCTGAAGCAGGAGCGCTTCGACCTCGTCCTCGCCGACGGGTTCCGGCTGGGCGCCGGCTTCGCCGCCGACGCGGCCGGCATTCCCTGGGCCTCCTATACCCACCACCAGTTCGACGACCGGACCACCTCCGAGGGCCTGGTGCAGATGTGGTGGGACCGCTTCCGCCCCGACCGGCCGCTGCGGGAGCTGTTCATCGATTGGTGGTGCAGGCTGCGAGCTGAAATGGGCCTGGGGCCGGAGCCAGATGCCGAGGCTCACGCCGCCTGGTGGAACCAGTCGCCGCACGCCACCCTCGTCTTCGGCCTGCCGGAGCTGCTCGGGCACACCGCCCCGGCCCCCGCCGCCGTGCACCACGTCGGTCCCTCGCTGTGGGACGGGCTCCCGGCGCCGCCGCCGGCCTGGCTGGCGCAGCTGGGCGCCGACCGCCCAGCGGTCCTGGTCAGCCTGTCGGCGGGCACGTACGAGGACGTCGGAACCCTGGTCGCGGCGACGCGGGCCGCGCGGGACCGGGGCATCCAGGTCGTCGCGACGCTCTCCGTCCCCCGCCAGCTCCCCAGCCTGGCCGAGGGGGTGATCGTGGTGCTCAGCGTCCCCCACGGGTTGGTGCTGCCGCGAGTTCGCGCGGTGGTGGCCACCGGTGGCCTCGGCACGGTGACGCGGACCGCCTGCGCCGGGCGACCGGCCGTCCTGGTGCCCCGGGCCAACGACCAGTTCCTCGTCGCCGAGTCGGCTGTCGCCGCCGGCATGGCCGTCCGCGTGCTCCCCGACGCCCTGGACGAGCGGCGCCTGGGCCAGGCGCTGGACCGGGCGCTCACAGACCGGCGGCTGGTCGACGCCGCGACCGGGCTGCGGAAGGCGTGCGCCCGGTACGACGCTCCCGCCACAGGAGCCGACCTGCTCGAATCGCTGGCCTGAGCCACTCCGGGCCCGTCGACACGAGCCGGGCCGGCGGCGCAGGTCAGGGCAGGAGCTTCCGGAACTCGCGGGCGAGGTCGCGGATGAACGGGCCGCCCCACAGGCATATCGAGAGCAGGCCGCCGAAGGCGGCCACGGCGTCGACGCTCTCGCGCCCCTGCTTCGCCCAGTACACGTCCTGGAGATTCAGCCACAGGGCGAGCTCGTCCAGCGTGAGGGCCGAGGCCGCGCCGAAGCCCGCGGCCGTGGCGCGGGAGGCCGCCCGCTCCTTCTCAGGGTCCGTGCCCAGGAGCACCAGCCACAGGTACCCGACGCCGAGCAGGCCGCCGATCCCGAACACCAGGTGGTGCAGGTGCCGGCCGCCCACCGAGAGGTTGCGGAACGGCCCCACCTGAGCCCGGATCGCATGCGTGATGCCGCGGGCGACTCCGAATCCGGTGAAGAACCCGAGCGAGCCGAGGAACAGGCGCTCCTTTCTCGGCCGGCCGGAGAAGTGGTGCCGGTAGACGTCCGCCGGCGAGAACCCGCGGCGCCGCGCCCGGCGGGCAACGGTGCGCGGAGCCAGCCACCGGGCGGCATCCGTCGTCTTCTGCGCCGTCTCCATGCTCTCGATCCTATGAGACGGGACGAAAGGTCGGTCTACGTGGTCGAGTCGCCCGTCGCGGCGGCTGCAGGGACGCGGAGCCTTCGCAGCAGGAGGGCGTTGAGGGCCACGATCAGGCTCGACCCCGACATCGAGATGGCTGCGATCTCCGGCCGCAGCACGAGCCCGAAAGCGGGCTGGAGGATGCCGGCCGCGATGGGCAGCGCTATCGCGTTGTAGCCCACGGCCCAGCCCAGGTTCTGCCGCATCTTGCGGAGGGTGCCCCGGCCGAT
>DATFRD010000221.1:0-9457 GCA_035263645.1 Candidatus Dormiibacterota bacterium
CAGGTGCCCCAGATCCGGTGGCGCCGACGAGGAGCGCAGGGAGCGCCCTCCAGGGCGTGAGCGAGCACCGCAGGAGGCAACGCCGGAGATGGGGTGCATGGGCCCCAAAGATCCGGCTTGGTTTTCGGCCGCGCTCCTAGCAGGGGTGCGGCACCCCTGCCAGGCGATCCGGCTCACGTGAACTTCCTGGACTCCTCCAGGCGGTAGGCCCGCAGGGTGACGGCCAGGAAAAGGACGGTGTAGCCGGCCAGCCAGAGGAGGTCCGTGCTCGCCGGGTCGGCCGGCGCCCCGATCGCGCCCCACGCCAGCTGTCCGTACCGGTAGGTCGGCAGGTACGGGGCGATCCGCTGGATGAAGACGGGCAGCGCGCTGACCGGGACGAAGATGCCGGACGCGAAGTACATCGGCAGCCCGATCAGGTTCACGACGGCCGGCGCGGCGTTGGGGCTGACCAGGTAGCCGATGGCGAGGCCGAGCGCGAGCAGGGGCAGGGAGCCGACCAGCAGCCGGGAGACGAGCGTCACCCACTGGGCGGCGGACAGGCTGACCCCGCCCGTGATCACCGCGACCACCGAGAGCACGAGCAGGGCAGCGAGGGCGAAGACCGTGGCCGCCACCACGCGCGCGAGCAGGTAGACCCACGGCGGCAGCGGCGTGGCGCGGAGCAGGAGGTCCTGCTTGCGCCCCCGCTCCATTGCAATCGTGATCCCGAACGTGAAGAGCATCACGTTGGCCACCGCATACGCGCCGAACGAGGCCAGCAGGAAGGCGCCGCCGCTGACGCCCCCGACCCTCGTGTGGGCGTACGGAAGCGCGAAGAACAGCCAGAAGATGACGGGCAGGGCCAGACTGAAGATGCTGTAGATGGGCGAGCGGAGGAGCGTCAGCACCTGGGTCCTGATCACCTCCGCCAGCATCCGCAGCACCGGCGCGCGCATCCTGCCGGCGGCGCTCCTAGCCGTCGCCGGCACCATCGCTGCCGCCCTCCCTCGTCAGGTGGATGAAGGCGTCCTCCAGGTCGGCGCCCGAGACATCGACGTCCGCGATGTCGTCCCTGGCGTTCAGCACCCGGCGCAGGACCACCGCCGGGTGGGGGCTGAGCATCGTGGCCGAGCTCCCGTCGACCCGGAGGCCCGTCACCGGCAGCCCGGCGAACAGCTCCTCGCCCACGTCCGAGTCGAATCGGAGCTCGACGCGCTTGCCGGCCACCCGCGTCTTGATGGCCGCCGGCGAGTCGTCCGCGATCACCGCGCCCCGGTCGATCACGACCACACGGTCGGCGAGCTGGTCCGCCTCCTCCAGGTAGTGCGTGGTCAGCACGATGGTGGTCCCACGCCGCGCGCGCTCCCGCAGGGCGACGATGAACGCTCGCCGACCCTCCACGTCCATGCCCACCGTGGGCTCGTCCAGGAACAGCACCTCGGGGTCGCCGGTCACGGCCAAGGCGAAGAACAGCCGCTGCCGCTGGCCCCCCGAGAGCCGGTCGACCCGCGTGCCGGCCTGCTCCTCCAGCCCGGCCATCCGGAGCACCTCCGCGGAGGGTAGATGCCGCGGGTAGAACGTCGAGAAGAGGCGGACCAGCTCGCGCACGGTCAGCAGCTCGGGCACGCCGGACTCCTGCAGCATGACGCCGCACCGGCTGCGGGCGTCGACGTCTGTCGGGGAGAGGCCCAGCAGGCGAGCGCGCCCCGAGGTCGGGCGGCGCAGGCCGAGCATGAGGCTGATCGCGGTCGTCTTGCCCGCGCCGTTGGGGCCCAGCAGCGCGACGACCTCCCCGGACTCGATCGTGAGGCTCACGTCGTCGAGGGCCACGACCGAGCCGTAGCGCTTGCCGACGTGGTCCAGCTGGACGACGACGCTCACGGCCGGGCCCGCCTACCAGGGTTCGTCGCCGAACGCCTCCCGGAACCGCTCCGCGAACTCGTCGCGGGTGTACCGGTGCTCGACCGTCCCGGTCTGCTCGACCACGTACGTCGCGGCCAGCGAGCCGATCCTGCCCGCCAGCTCCAGGCCCGCCCCCGTCAGCAGCCCGTGGACCAGCCCCGCCCGGAACGCGTCGCCGGCGCCGACCGGGTCGACCTCGCGCCTGGCCGGGGCGGGCGGGATGACGAACTCGCCGTCCCGCGTCGCGATGCGCGAGCCGTCCCGGCCCAGGGTCGTCACGACGATCTCGGCCAGCTCCAGCAGGCCCGTGGCATCGCGGCCGGTGCGCTGGCGGATCAGCTCCAGCTCGTAGTCGTTGCCGACCACGATCCAGGCCCCCTGGCTGCCGTCCTCCAGGTCCGCCCCGGTCATGCGGGGCAGCTGGTGCGCGGGGTCGAACACCCAGGGCACGCGGGCCTCGCGGCACTCGCGGACCAGCCGGGCTATGGCGTCTGGCGCGTTGGGCCCGATGATCACCGCCTCGGGGGCGGGGACCGTGTCCTCGAGACCCAGCATGGCGGCGCGCAGCATGGCGCCTCCGTAGTAGCCGGTGATCTGGTTGTCGTCGAGGTCCGTCGTCGTGAACCCGGTGGCTGTGTGCTCGTCGGCGAGCAGGCGCAGTCCCCGGCAGTCGATGCCCAGGCCCTGGAGCCAGTCCCGGTACTCGGCGCCATCCGCGCCCGCGGTAGCGAGGACGGCCGCCGGGTGGCCGAGAAGGGCCAGCGTGTAGGCGTAGTTGGCGGCAACGCCGCCGCGGCGCCGCTCCATCCGGTCGACCAGGAAGCTCAGGTTGATGATGTGCGTCTTGCCGGGGACGATCTGGTCCCCGAAGCGTCCCCTGAACGTGAAGATGTGGTCGTAGGCCACGGAGCCTGTCGCGACTACCGTCATCGGCACCTCAGGCTAGCACCGCACGAGTGGCGGGATCAGCAGCCGGGGGCCGGTGCATCACGAGCGATCGAGGCGGTCGATCAGCCGCTGGGCGAACTCGCCGAACACGTCGTAGTGGGCCACCCGGCGGTGCCGCTCGGCCTGGATCCACTCGGGCCGCAGCCCGTGCCGGCGGCCCCAGTCCTCGAGCCGGGGTCTGAGCCCGATGACGTGCACGAACGGCCGCCGCATCAGCAGCCCGCGGGGCGACGGCCGGCCGTCGTAGAAGTCGAAGTTCCGGTGGACGGCGATGCCCCCCTGCTCGGCGAACGCGATCGCCTCCCGCACCTGGCGGCGCTCGAAGTAGCGCTCCTCCAGGGGTGCGGCCGGAACCCCTACCTGCGGCTCGGGCACAGTGGCCGGTACGCGCAGAGGAAGCACGGCCGGTCGCGGTGCTCGGCACGCAGCTCGAAGTCCCCGGCCGCGATCCGGGCCCCGGCTTCGAGGACGCGCCGCTCGGCCTCCTCGGGATCGGGAGCGACCTCCACGGCCTCCGCCCGACGCAGGTCGAAGAGGACGAGCCGCGGGTCGGCGTCGCCCCCGGGCAGCAGGCCCCGGCGGGCGGCCAGGCCGTACACGCGCAGCTGGGTCGCGTACGCCTCGCGCAGGCGCCGGTCGAGGCGCGCGTTCGTCTTGTAGTCGACGAGCACGCTGCGCCCGTCCACCTCGCAGACCCGGTCGACCAGGCCGCGCAGGCGGACGCGGTCGCCGAGCCGGAGGTTGAACTCCACCTCCGTGCCCAGGGTGCGGGCGGACGCCAGCGGATGACCGAGGTACGCGCGTAGCATGTCGCGCCCGGCGTCCGGGCCGTCGTAGCGTTCCAGCAGGTCGCCCCCGGTGGTGTGCCAGGCGTCCAGGGCGCGGTGCACCGCGGCCCCCAGGTCGGCGCCTCCGCCGCTCCGGGCCGCCTGGGGGAGAAGGTCGTCGGGCGGCCCGGGGACCCTCCAGACCTCCTGGAAGCGGTATCGGACGGGGCACACCTCGAACTGGTGCAGCTGGGAGAAGCTCAGGCGCACCGCGCCGGCGGCACCGGGCCCGGCCGCGGGCCGGCTGGCCGCCGCGTGGAGCAGCTCCAGCCGGGCGAGCACCTGGCCCACGACGGCCTCGGACGGCTCGCCGGCCCCGCCGGTCCCGTGCCCCGCCCCGGGCAGCTCGAGCTGTTCCGCCCGGACTACGCGCGCCGCCTCCGGGTGCGCGAGCGCCCACTCCAGGAGCTCGCCGAAGTGGTCGTCGTTCTCCGCGCTGACGCCCGCCGGCTCCTCCTCGGGCCGGCTGGCGCTGACGTAGAGCAGGTCCCGGGCCCGAGTCAGCGCCACGTACACCGCCCGCCTGCGCTCCTGCCGGGCCAGCTCGACCGAGCGCGCCCCGGGGGCGTGCTCCTTGAAGCGAGGGTGCCGCCCCTCGCGCCAGTACTTCATGACGAAGCCGAGATGGTCGGGGTCGAAGAAGAGTCGCTCCAGGTCGCGCGCGTTCGGCCGGCGCAGGTTTACGAGGAACACCACGTCGAACTCCAGGCCCTTGGCGCCGTGGACCGTGAGCACCCGGACCGCGTCCGCGGCCTCCACCTCCGCCTCGGCGACCGGCACCACCGCCTCCATGATCCGGTTCAGGTGGACCACGAAGTCGGCGATCCCGGCCAGGGCGGCGTCCCTCTCGAAGCGGCTGGCCAGCTGGAAGACCTTGCGCAGGTTGAGGAGCGCCCGCGGCCCCTCGCGGCGGGCCCTGACCTGGCAGTGACGCAGGTACCCCGTCCCCTCGAGCAGCCGGTTGAGGACGTCGGCCACTGTGATCCCGTCCTTGGCCGCGCCCAGCGCGTCGGTGACCGCCAGCGCCCGTTCGACCCGGCCCGCGGCCGCCGGCTCGAGCTCGGGCCAGCCCTCGTCCCTGGCGGCGTCGATGCAGTCCCGGAGCCGGAGGCTGTACTGTCCGAACCGCCGGGACGCCAGCCGGTAGACGTCGGCGTCGCCCAGCCGGACGATCGGGCCCTGGAGCAGGCGGACCAGGGCGCCGTCGTCCATGGGATCGGCCACCAGCCGCACCAGCGCCAGCACGTCCTTGACCTCCTCCCGGTCGAAGAAGCCTGAGCCGCCGGTCGTCACGTACGGGACGCCCTGCCGGCGCAGCTCCTCCTCGAACTCCCTGGGGAGCAGCTTCACTGAGCTGGCCAGCACGGCGATCTGGCCGGGGCGGCGGCCCGACTCCACCAGACGGCGGATCTCGCGGGCGACCAGCCGCGCCTCTCGCCTGGAGTCAGCCGCCATGACGACGCTGACGGCCTGGCCGCCCGTGCCCCTGGCGGCCAGCAGGTCCGGCTCGTGGGCGAAGTCGGGGTCGCGCCGGATGAACGAGGTGGCGGCGTCCAGGATCTCCTGGACCGAGCGCCGGTTGACGGTCAGAGGCAGCCTCCGGCCCGGGAAGCGGGTGCGGATGTTCTCGATCTCGGCGTCCCGCCAGCCGTAGATCGACTGCTTCGCGTCGCCCACCGCCGTCACGTTTGCGAAGCCCGGCGCGGCCAGCAGCCGGATGAGCTCGAGCTGGATCCGGTTGGTGTCCTGGAACTCGTCCACCAGCACGTGCTGGAATCTCGCCCGACAGCGGTCGCGGAACTCCGGGATGGAACGGAGCGCGCCCGACACCGCCAGGATCAGGTCGTCGAAGTCCATGCGACCGGCCTCCTGCAGCCGGGAGTCGTAGGCGCGGTAGACGGTGTCCAGCACGTGGATGGCCTCTCGCTCGGCGGTGGCGGCCAGCCCCAGGCGGTTCGGCTCCGCCGCCGCGTGCACTTCCAGAGAGCGGCGGAGGAACTCGTCCGGGGACACGCCGCGGCCCTTCAGCTTCAGCGCGAACGTGGGCCCGTGCTTGATCAGGTCGAAGACCTCGTCGGGGTTCAGCGCCTCGAAGTCCCGGTCGAGGCCGGGCTCGGCGCCGCTGCGCAGGCGCGCCTGGAGCCGCTCGACCAGCAGCCGCTGGCCGACGTCGTCCAGCACGCGCACCTCCCGCGGGATGCCGACCAGGTAGGCGTCCTCCCGCAGCAGGCGGGTACAGACGCCGTGGAACGTCCCGATCCAGGCGTCGTCCAGCGGGCGGCCCAGCTCGACGGACAGGCGCTCGCGCAGCTCCGTGGCGGCGGCCTCCGTGAACGTCACGGCCAGGATGGCCTCGGGGGCCACGCGCTGCTCCTCGACCAGCCAGCGGAACCGCTGGACCATCGTGTACGTCTTGCCGGTGCCGGGTCCGGCGGCGATCAGGAAGGCCCCCTCGGGGCCGGCCCGGGCGGCGGCCGACTGCTCGGCGGTGAGGACCGGCCGGATCCCGGCCATGGAGGCGGCGCTCACTCGGGCGGCTGACCTCCGTACGGGCAGACCTGCGAGTGCGGACAGCCGAACCAGCTCAGGCAGGTGCCGACCGAGGGCCTGGGCGCCGGCGCGAAGTCCCCCTCGCGGATCCGCCTGATCGCGTCGGCGGCGATGGCCCGACCGCGCTCCAGGTCCCCGCGCGCGACCGCGCGCTGCATCCAGTCGCGGACTCCGAGCGCCGGCTCGCCGAGCGGGAACAGGACCTGCCGCATGCTCCCGAACACGGTGTCCTTCGGGTACCACAGCGACAGGAAGCGCGGCTGCAGCCCGATCGGCATGCCCTCCTCGTCCAGCCCCTCCCGGCACGCGTAGTAGTACATGACCAGCTGGACGTCGGCCAGGTCGGGCCCGAAGTAGTCGTCGTACGCGTTCTGGGCGCTGCGTCCGCGACCGGTCTTGTAGTCGACGACCTCGCACGTGCCGTCTCCCGTGTCGTTGACCCGGTCGATCTTGCCCCTCACCTCGGCGCCGTCGAGCAGCAGCGTGAACTTCCGCTCCACCGTCAGGGTGCCTAGCCTCCGGATCGGCTGCAGGCTGGTCGCGAACCTGACGTAGTTCTCCAGGATGCGCCGGACCTCCTGCTCCTCGGCCCGGCGGTCCAGGATCGAGTCGACCCGGTCCAGGTACGCGTCCAGGTGGCCGGCGAGCGCTCGCTCCAGCCACTCCCGCTGCTCGTCGGGCGGCAGGTGCCGCCATTCGCCCTCGCGGAGGTGGAAGTCCTCGAGGACGCGATGCAGGAAGCTGCCGCGCTCCATCTCGACGCCACGCGGGGCCGCGGTCAGCCCCGGGTGATGGTTGTACCAGTACAGTCGCGGGCACTTGAGGTAGTCGTTGAGGCTGGTCGGGCTGAAGTGACCGGGGTCGACCGCCTCGGGCCGCGTGCGATAGGGCTCGAACGAGCGCCCTGCGTGCGGATCGGTCACGAAGCCAACGTCGACACCGAGCCCGGCCAGCCGCTCGCGGAGCCGCTCGTCCAGCGGCACCCCCGCCAGCAACGTCTCTGCCTCCGCCACGGTGAGCAGCGCCCCGGCCTCGACGTCGGCGCGGGAGCGGGTCAGGTCGCTGCGCGGAGCGCCGGCCAGGGCAGGCTCCAGGAAGGGCGAGGGCCCCGCGGTCCCGTCGTACTCGTCGGCGTGGGTCACCCAGAGCCGTCGCCGCGCGCGCGTCATCCCGACGTAGGCCAGCCGGGCCTCTTCGGCCGCGTGCTCCACGGGATTGGAGGGCCAGGACGGGCGGAAGCCCGGCAGCCTTCGCTCCAGCCACCGCTGGTCGGCCTCATCGAGCAGCGGGTGGGGCCGGGAGGCGACGGGGAAGATCCCCTGGGCGAACCCGCTCAGGAACACGCAGTCGAACTCCAGGCCCTTCGCCTGGTGCACGGTCATCACCTGGACGGCCTCTCGCGAGCGCAGGGCGGGCTCCGCCTCGTCGACCGCACGGGCGATCAGAGAATCCAGCCGGGGGGCCACGTCCGCGAGCAGCGGCGGCCGGCCGTCCAGCCGGGTCCAGACGGTGTCCAGCTCGGCGAACGCCCCGAGCGCGGCCCGCAGCTCGTCGAGCGTTTCCGCCCGCTCGTCCTCCGTCATCGGGAGGGCGAGGACGCGCTCCATCACGCCGGCCTCCATCAGCACGAAGTACGCGAGCGCCTGCAGGGGGAGCCGCCGGGCCCGGCGAGCGACCTCGTGGTACGCGCTGACGGCCCGGTGCAGCGCGCCGAGCTCGTCCGGCGTCAGGTGCTCCGCGAACTGCGGGGGCGGCGCGGGCAGCTCCGCCGACGCCTCCGCGGTCTCCGCCTCGGCCGGGGCCTCGACCGGCCGCTCGGCCGGCTGCTCGGCCGGCCGCTCGGCCGGGGACTCGACCGCCGGTGGCGCCCCTCCGGCAGGGCCGGGTGCGTCCCAGGGCAGCGGCCAGGCGGCAGGATCGCAGGAGTGCAGCCAGTACAGGAGGCGGCGCACCACCCTCGGGAAGGCCCGGCCCTCCTCGATCGCGTACTGGCGCAGGCGCCCGACAGCCCGAGGCCCGACGCCGCTCAGGCCAGACGCGAGGAGGCGCTCCAGGGACTCCGGCTCCTCCGGCTGGTGGACGGCGCGGAGGTACGTGAGCAGGAACCGGACCACCTCGTTGCGGGCCAGGGCGCCGAGGCCGCGTACCTCCGGGGTGAGGCCCATGGCCCGCAGGGCCTCCTCGAAGGGTGCTGCGAGCGACGTCGTCGAGCGCAGCAGGACGGCGAAGTCGCCCGGCCGCAGGCCGGGATGGTCGATCAGCTCGCGCCGGATCTCGCGGGCGACGAAGAACGCCTCGTCGACCGCAGTCGCCTCGTGAGCCACGGTCACCGCGGGCTCGTCCGAGTCGCCCGGGTCGCCTGGGGCCGGCGGCGACGGCACCACCCGGCCACCCCACCTGACCGGCTGCGTCGCGGTCAGGAGCCGGCGGCCGGCCTCCAGGACCGCCGCCGGGCAGCGATGGCTGACCTCCAGCTCCACCGAGCGCCCGCCGTAGACGCGCTCGAAGTCCTCCGCCAGCAGCCGGGGGACCGTGCCCCGGAAGCCGTAGATGGACTGGTCCGGGTCGCCCGCGACCAGCAGGCGCGGGCCGCCCCCCGCCGGGTCCGGCGGGGCCAGCGTCCGCAGCAGGTGGAATTGAGCGGGGTCGACGTCCTGGAACTCGTCGACCAGCACATAGCGGAACCTGGAGCGGTAGCGGTCCAGCACCGCCGGCAGCGCCTCCAGCAGCGCGATGGCGTCGGCCACCAGGTCGCGGAAGTCGCGCAGGTGCGCGTCGTCCAGGCGCCGCTGGTACGCGCTGTAGATCTCGGACAGCGCCTGCAGCCGCGGCGTGCCCGACGTCTGCGCGAGCAGCGCCAGCCCGGCGTGGTGCACCTGGTTCTGCTTGAGGAGCGCCACGAAGGCCAGCGCGTCCTGGGCGAAGCCGTCCGTCCTGGCCACCCGGGCCAGGCCGCCCAGGGCGGGCGAATCCAGCTCCTGCAGCGTGCGGCGCATCGCGAGCCACTCCTGGAAGCCGCTCATCAGCAGACGCCCGGGATCGGGCCGGTGGTCGCGCAGCAGCCGCGCGCAGAAGCTGTGGAACGTGCTGATCCACGCCACGTCGTACGAGTCGCCCAGCCGGCGATCCAGCCGCTGGGCGACCTCGTCCGCGGCGGCGGTCGAGAACGTCAGCACGAGGATCTCGCCCCGGCCGGCGAGCCGACGCTCGACCAGCGCGGCGTACAGGTCGACCAGGGCCTGCGTCTT
>DATFRD010000222.1:0-2649 GCA_035263645.1 Candidatus Dormiibacterota bacterium
CAGGTCGAGCCGGTAGTCCTTCCGGAACCGGTAGCCCTGCCGGTGCAGCGCCCGGCGCAGCGCCATCTCCGGCTTGGTGTCGGTGCGGCGGTTGGCTCGCATGTTGGCCGAGCGCCCCTCGCTCAACGGATGCGGGTACTCAGCCACGTGCCTCAGCGTAGAGCCCACCCCGCCGGCCGATCCCCCCGTTTGATCAACCTCCGACCCCGAGCCGATCCGCCCCGCCGCAACCCCTGGCCCATGCCAGTAACCCGCCTGGAGCCGGAACTGTGTTCGGAAAGTGCTCTGACAGCACACTGCGACCTTAGCCTAAGCTGATCATGCTGGAGAAGCAGTTGCGGTGCATTTCCGCGGTTGCGGCGGTGGCTCGGGCCAGCGGCCTGCGCTTGCTGGCCACTACCGGTTTCGGTCGGGGCCTGGCTCAGGTTTCGGCCCGTCCGCAACCGCTTGATCCCCTTATCGTGGAGTATTTTTAGCGCATATGGTCGATAACTTTCCACGATAACGGATCTTGGCCGGGCGGGCGCCGCCCGAATCTGTCCTAGTGCGCGGGGGGCGCTAGCTTGGTCAGGCGGAGGAGCTGGGCCAGGCGCTCGGCGGTCGGGCCGGGCTCGCGGTGATGGACGCCGACGAGGCCGATCGCCTCGGCCGCCGCCACGTTGGCCTCGATGTCGTCGATGAACACGCATTCGCGGGGCTCGAGCCCGAGCAGCGCGGCCGTGTGCCGGAAGATCCTTTCCTCCGGCTTGCGCATGCCAACCTCGGACGAGATCACCACGACGTCGAACAGCTCGGGAAACAGGTGCCGAGGATAGTCGCCGGCACCCCACGAGTTGGACAGCAGGGCGGTCCGCATGCCGTCCTGCCGCAGCGTGCGGACCAGGTCCATCATGGCCGCCGCCATGGCCCCGGCCGCGAACATGCGGGCCAGCACGCCCTCGGCGGCCACCGGACGCCCGTCGAGGTGGGTCAGCTCGGCCGCGAGCAGCCGCTCGAACTCCTCCTCCGTGCACTCCCCGCGTTCCAGGGCGTGGATCGGGTTGCTGTCGCCGTCGCCGTACGCCTGGGCGACCCAGAGCCGCATGACCGCCGCGTAGCTGTCCCGGTCGATCTGATCAGCCCTGATCCACGCGTTCACCGTGTCCACGAGCGGCTTGGTCATCACCCCGCCCCAGTCGGTGATCACGCCTCGTATCCCGGTCTCGGCGGCGGGAGGCGAGGGGGGCGAGGAGGGCGAGGAGGGCGGACCGGCCGATGCGGCGTCGTCTGGCACAAGGTCGATCGTAAGTGACCGACGGCCGCCAGCCCGGGCTCAGGGCTGGCCGGGCGGGAGCGGCTGGCCGGGGCGCGGGCGGCGGGTGATCTCGGCCCGGGCGGCGAGGCCGTCGTCCGGCGGGTAGCGGACCTCTTCCAGGCACAGGCCGTGCGGCGCGACGACCACCGCCGCTGGATCACGCGTCCGCCCGGCGAGGACCTCGGCGGGCCAGCCGACAGGGCGGCGGCCGTCGCCCACGGTCAGCAGGGCGCCGACCAGCGCTCGCACCATGTTGTGGCAGAACGCATCGGCGGTCACCGTGGCGACCGCCACGCCAGGGGCGGGCCGGTCCCACTCCAGGCGCAGCAGCTCGCGCACCGTGCTGGCGCCCTCGCGGCGACGGCAGAACGCGGCGAAGTCGTGCTCGCCGAGACAGGCCCGCGCGGCGTCGTTCATGCGGGCGGTGTCCACGGGACGGGGGTACCAGAGGGTGTCGTGCCTGCGCAGCGGATCGGCGGCGGCCGGGGCGTCGCAGACCCGGTAGGAGTAACGCCGCCACAGCGCGGAGAACCGGGCGTCGAAGCCGTCGGGGGCGCCGCCGATGGCGCGCACCCGGACGTCGGCCGGCAGTAGCCTGGCGAGCCGGCGGGCGAGGGCTGGGAGGGCTGGCGAGGGCGGGAGGGCGGGAGGATGATCTGCCGCCGGCGGCCAGGCCGCCGGCGGCACGTCCAGGTGAGCGACCTGGCCGCGGGCGTGGACCCCGGCATCGGTGCGGCCGGCGACGGTCAGCGCGGGCTCGGCCGAGAGGGCCAGGGCCCGGCCGAGCGCCTCCTCGACGACCTGCTGGACGGTCCGCAGGCCCGGTTGGCGGCTCCAGCCGTGGAAGGCTGAGCCGTCGTAGGACAGGTCCAGGCGCAGCCGGGTAATTACGCCACCGGCCTGGGTCCGGGAAGCCTCCAGCGGGCCGCTGGGGGCCGCGGCCGGGCCCTGCTGCCCCGAGACGGACTCTTGGGACACCCCGGACCCCGATGGCCCAGGATGCTCCCGGTTTTCAGCCCTTGTCGGGCTGCTCGTCGTCGCCCTCGCCCTCGTCGTCCGGCTCCGCCTCCTCGTCAGCGTCGGCGCCGTCCTCCACCGAGTCCTCGGCGTCCTCGGCCGATTCCTCGACGTCCTCGGCCGGCTCCTCCGCGTCGGTGTCGGCCTCGGCCTGGTCCACCGAGTCGGCCGCGACAGCGCTTTCACCCGCCCCCGCCCCCTCGGCTTCAGCAGCGGCGGCCTCGTCGGCTTCCGCGGCCCTGCCCCGGCTCGGCCGCCCGGCCGGGGCGGCTGCGGGCTGCGCCCGCCGCGCCCGACGCCGGCGCGACCGCACCTCCGCCTCCTCGCGGACCAGCTCG
>DATFRD010000223.1:0-18760 GCA_035263645.1 Candidatus Dormiibacterota bacterium
GCCGAGGATGCTGTTCGAACCGCATGGCTGGAGAGCCGCGGATATCGTGTGCTCAGATTTCAGGCCACCGAGATACTGTTCGACCTCGACGGCGTGCTGGAGCGGCTGCTTGTCGAGATCCCCCCCTCCGGCCCGTGGCCGAGCCACCTCCCCCGCTGGGGGGGAGGGGCTTTTAGCCCCAGCTCTTGCCCTCTGGCATTCGCAGCTCGGCCGGTGGCTCTTCGTGGAGCGGGTCGATGCGGTCCGCGACGAGCATCGGGACCGCGCCGGCGTGGCCCTCCAGGAGGCCGCCGACGCGGAGGAACGCGCACGAGCGCACCAGCAGCCGCTCTCGCTCCCGCTCGTAGAGCGCGCGGGGCACCAGCACGTTGACCAGCCCGTGCTCGTCCTCCAGGAGCAGGAACACGATGCCCTTGGCGGTGCCCGGCCGCTGCCGGCACACGACGAGGCCGGCAGTCTCCACCCGCCGCCTCGGCTCCATGGCCCGGAGGGCCTCAGAGCTGGCGGAGCCGGCGGCGTCCAGGAGGGCCCGCTCGAAGGCCATCGGGTGGTCCTCGGGAGACAGGCCGAGGATCTCGTAGTCCGCGGCCACGCGCTCCAGCGCCGAATGGTCGGGCAGGAAGACCTGGTCCTGCGCGGTCGGCAGGGCCAGCCGGAGCTGTCGCGGGCGAAGCTGCGAGGTGAGCCGCCCGCGCTGCAGGCCGCCGCCGAAGAGTCCCAGCTGCCACAGCAGCTCGCGCCGGTTCAGCCCGAGGTGGCCGAACGCGCCCACGCGGACGAGGTTCTCGGCCGCCCTGGTCCGCACACCCGTGCGGTGCACGAAGTCGAAGAGCGAGCGGAAGGGCCCGCCCTCCTCCCGCGCTGCAACCACCGCGCCCGCGCCTGCACGACCGAGGTCGTGGACGTAGCCGAGGCCGATGCGCACCGCGTCCCCCTCGACCGTGCACGCCGCGGCGCTCACGTTCACGTCCGGGCCCCGCACCTCGACGTCGTGGCGGCGGGCGTCGTTCGTGAAGACGTGCGGCGGATAGAAGCCCATCGGCCAGTTGTTGTAGAGCGCGCAGTAGAACTCGGCGGGATGGTGCTCCTTCAGCCACGCGGACTGGTAGGCGAGCAGGCCGAAGGCCGCCGCATGGCTCTTCGGGAAACCGAAGGCGGCGAAGCCCTCCAGGTTCCGGAACATGCCGGCGGCCACGTCCTCCGGCACGCCCTGGCCCAGGGCGCCCTGCATGAAGGCCTCCCGGTACGATCCGGCGGTCCGCTGCCAGTCGCGCCGGCTCATGGCCCGCCGGAAGCGCTCCGCCTCGCCCGACGACATCCCGCCCATGGTCGCGGCGACCTGGACCACCTGCTCCTGGAAGAGGACCACGCCCAGCGTCTCTCGGAGCACGTCGGCGACGCTGGGATGCATCGCCGCCGGCTCGACCGGACGTCCCTCGCGCAGCGCCTGGCGCGCCTTCACGTAGGGGTTCACCGCGCCCCCGACAATGGGTCCCGGCCGCACGATCGCCACCTGGACGGTCAGGTCGTCGAGGTTCTGTGGACGCGTCCGCGGCAGCATCTGCGCCTGGGCGCGCGACTCGATCTGGAACACGCCGACCGTGTCGCCCTCCTGGATGCGGCGGAAGACGCGCTGGTCCTCGAAGTCGATGCGGGAGAGGTCGACCAGGAGGCCACGGTGCCGGGCCACCAGGTCGAGGCACTCCTCCACGAGCGAGAGCATGCCCAGCCCGAGGAAGTCGATCTTGACCATGCGGGCGTCGTCGACGGAGTCCTTGTCCCAGTGGCAGACGTAGCGGTTCGGCCACGCCGCCGGCTGTACGGGCACGCACTCCACCAGCGGGTCGGAGGCGATCACCATGCCGCCCACGTGCTGCGACAGGTGGCGCGGGAAGTCGTGGATCTCCCAGGCGAGCTCGATCAGCTCCTTCCACCCCGGCGCGTCCACGAGCCCCCGGAACTGGGGCACCCGCTCCATCTCCTCGCGCAGGGCGCGGCTCGAGCCGTAGCCCTCGCTGAGCTTGGCCAGGCGGTCCAGCTCCACCTCGGGAAGGCCGAGGGCCTTGCCCAGGTCGCGGATCGCGCTCCGGACCCGGTAGCGCGGGATGGTCGCGACCAGCGCCGCTCGATCCGGCCCCCACCGCTCGTGCACCCGCTCGATGAGCCGCTCGCGGATGTCGCGCGGAAAGTCCAGGTCGATGTCCGGCAGGCTCGACATCTCCTCGTTGAGGAAGCGGCCGAGGAAGAGCCGGTTGCGGATGGGGTCGATGTGCGAGAGGCCGATCAGGTAGCAGACCAGGCTGCTCACGCTGGAGCCCCGGCCCCGGCCCGGCGGCAGGTTCGCCTTCGCGCGCGGGGCGTCGCCGCGCACCTCGGCGGCCACCTCGCGGCCCAGGTCCATCACCTCCTTGTAGACGAGGAAGAACCCGGCCAGGCCGTGCTGCCGGATCAGCCGCAGCTCCTCGGAGAGCCGCTCCTCGGCCGCCGGTCGCTCGGCCGGCGAGTAGCGCCGCGCCAGCTCCCGGGCGCAGCGGTCCGCCAGCCAGGAGTCCGGCGTGAAGCCGGTCGGCACCGGCGGCTCGGGCAGGCGGTAGCCGAGGTCCTGCGTCAGGTCGAAGGAGCACCGCTCGGCCACCCGGGCGGCGTTGGCGACCGCTTCGGGGAACTCCCGGAAGCGCAGGGCCTGCTGCTCCGGCGTGCGCAGGGAGAACTCGCGGTTCGGCCGCCGCAGCTGGTGGCACTCGTCCAGCGTGGCCCGGTGCCTGATCGCCACCAGCGCGTCCTGCAGCCGGTGGCGCGCCGGGTCGTGGTAGTGGACGTCGCCGGTGGCGACCACGTCCACCCCGACTGCCTTCGCCAGCCGGGCCAGCGCCCGGTTCCGCGCCCGGTCGCCGTGGACCAGGTTGTCCTGCAGCTCGACCAGCACGTTCTCCGGACCGAACCAGCCGATCCAGCGGCGGAGCGCCGCCTCGGCATCGGCCGCCCTGCCCTCCCCCATCGCCCCGGCGACGGCCGACTGCCGGCAGCCGGTGAGGCACACCAGGCCGGCGCAGTGGTCGGCCAGCCGGCGAACCGGCAGGCACGGGTCACGCCGCCGGCGCTCGCGCTCGTCCTGGTCGGGGAGGTCGAGCCCGCAGGCCAGGCTGACCAGCCGGCAGAGGTTGCCGTACCCCTGCCGGCTGGCCGCCAGCAGGGTCAGGTGGTGGCGGCGGCCGGCGCAGCGGTCGTCGTCGGCCAGGGTCAGCTCGACCCCGGTGATGGCCTGGATCGACGCCTCCTTGCAGAGCCGGGCGAAGGTCATGGCGCCGAAGAGGTTGTCGTGGTCCGTGATGGCGAGCGCCCGATAGCCGAGCCCGCTCGCCCGCCCGATGAGCTCCTCGGGGTGGGAGGCGCCGTCCAGCAGCGAATAGTTGGTATGGAGATGCAGCTCGACGCAGCCGCTCAGTAGCGCTGAGCCCACCAGGTGCCCTCCAGGTCGTCGCGGTACAGCGTCAGCACGAGGCCGCCCTCCAGGAGGACCCGGAAGTAGGTCCTGGCCACCGGTGACGGGCGCCACCAGCCGTCGTCCACCCGCCACACGTCCTCAACGGTCTCCACGCGGCACCACCGGGCGCGACGCAGGACTGCGCGCGGCTGGCCCGCCTCCGCCCTGAGCTCCACGCGCGTCGGCGCGTTCAGGGATCGAAGTCGATGAGCGCGAGCCGGCGCTCCGGCACCCGGCTCCATGGCTCCACCTCCACGACCCGCCCCACCGGGCAGTAGCCGTAGCGCGCCTTCAGCTGGCGCAGGGCCTCCTCCAGCCGGCCCCTCAGCGCCGAGCGCGCGCTCGGCAGGGCGAGCTGCTGCCCGACGGCCGGGGCGAGGCCCCGCAGCTCCACGACGAGCTCGCTCAGCGGGCCGGGGAACTGCGCCTCCTCCAGCGCGGGGCGGAGCGCGGCCCAGATCCGGCGGGGGTCGGCCAGGGGCTCCTTGAACGTGATCGTGCGCGACCACTGGCGGCCCCGCTCCGTGGCCGCCAGCAGCCCGGCCTGGCGAGCGGCCATGCCCCGGAAGGCCGGCTGTCGCGCCGCGCGACCCAGCGTCTGCTCCCAGGCCGCGAGCAGCACGGGCCGGCTCGCGAGCGGCGTCTCCAGGCTGAGCCGCTCGGTGAGCCGGGGCGGCCGCCGGCACGCGCGCAGCGGGCTGCGATCGCGCCCCCGGGCCAGCTCCCAGGCCAGGATGCCGTCGGGCCCGAACTGGGCCGCGAGCGCGGACCTGGGCAGGGCGCCCAGGTCGCCCATGGTCCGCAGGCCGAGGAGCCGCAGCCGCCGGAGCATCTCAGGCGCCACCGGCAGGGCCTCCACGGGCTCGGGTCCCACGAACGCCGCCAGCCCGTCCTCGCCGACGACCCCCACCCCGCCCGCCGGGGCCCGGCGGGCGGCCAGCAGCGAGGTGAACCGGGTCGGCGCCACGCCGGCCCGGGGGCCGAGCGCCGTGGGCGCGCAGCCCAGGACCGCCTGGACCGCGACATCGAGGGACCGGTGCCACACCAGGAGCTCGTCCATCGCGACGTAGACGAGGCCCGGGCCGACAGGCTCCACCGTGAACACCGTCTGCTCCACCGCCTCCCGGATCGCCTCCCACACCGCGAGGTAGTGAGCCGGCCGGCTCTCGAGCACCGCCAGGGTCGGGCAGCGTCCGATCGCCTCCCTCACCGCCTGGCCCGGGTGCACGCCCCGCGCCTCCGCGGCCGGAGACGCCGCCTCCACCACGCCGTCGTCCCCGACGACGACCGCCGGCGCGCCCACCAGCCGCCGGTGCTCCGCGAGCTCGCAGGCCAGGGGAAACGACGGGACCAGGAGGCACCCGACCATGGCCCCGAGTATACCGAACAAACGTTCGCAGAGACGAGCCTGCGGGTCTCCTGCCCGGGCCTACGGGTGCCTGCGCCGGGTGCGCACCAGGAGGGAGCCGACGGCCAGCCCGGCCAGGCCGAGCGCGGGCAGCACGTACGCCCAGCCGTGGACCGCCGCGAAGCCCATGAGCCGGCGACCGACCGTGACGCCCAGCCACAGCCACACCGCCGCCCACACGGCCGTGGAGACCGCGACACTGGCCGCGAACACCGGGTAGGAGACGCGGAGCACGCCGGCCGCCACGGTGATGGGCACCCGAAAGCCGAAGACGTGCCTGCCGAACACGATGGTCGGGACCCCCCACCGATCGAACCACCGCTCCGCGGCGGCCAGTCGCGACGGCGTGAGGTGGAAGAGCAGGCCGAGGCGGCCCTCCGCCAGGCTCCGGCCCCAGCGCCTGGAGATCAGGTAGAGGTTGCTCGAGCCGGCGACGACGGCGGCCACCAGCCCCAGCCAGGTGAGGACGAGGCCGGGCACCGAGAGCGCGAAGTGGTGCCCGAGGTAGAGCACGAACACGTCGCCGGAGACCGGAACCGGCGCGCCCGACTCCTCGAGGTAGAGGCCGGCGAAGCTGGCGGGCACGCCGAGGTGGCCCATCCTCCTGATCCCGTGCCCGGCGACCGTGGCCAGGTCGGCGGGGAGATCGCTCTCCAGGAGGACGACCAGCGCGACGGTCAGCACGGCCAGGCCCGAGAGGCCGATCGCCCAGGTCCTGGGCCGCAGCGTGAGGACGCGATCCGGGAGTGCTATGTGCTCCTCTCCGGCGGTGTTCCTCCCTCTCGCTGTCGCGGCATCACTCTCAGGATGGACTCCGAAGGTGAACGGCGGCTATGACGCAGAGCATAGAGATGGATCCTCCATCTGCCGGATGGACCCCGCCGACGACACGCGGCTCTGCCGGGACTTACCCTACGTCGCTGTGGCAAAGCTCGCGATCATGATCGAAGGCCAGGAGGGAGTGGACTGGCGGCTCTGGAAGCACCTCGCCGAGCCCGACGAGGGTCTCGGCTTCGACTCCTTCTGGCGCAGCGACCATCTCTACTCGGTCATGGGCCAGTTCGACCGCGACACGGTCGAGTGCTGGACGTCGCTCCCGCTCATCGCGACCTGGACCCGGCACATCGCCTTCGGGCCCAACGTATCGCCCATGACGTTCCGCGAGCCCGGGCTGCTGGCCAAGATGGCGGCGTCCGTGGACACGCTCAGCGGCGGCCGCCTGGTGATGGGCGTGGGCGCCGGCTGGTACGAGTCCGAGCACCGCGACTTCGGCATCGCCTTCCCGGCGCTGAAAGAGCGCATGGACCGGATGGACGCGTCGCTCGACGTGATGCGCGAGGTCTGGGGGTCGCGGAACCCGCGGCCCCCTCGGGGCACCATCCCGGTGCTGGTCGGCGGCGGGGGCGAACGGCGCACGCTGCGGGCCGTCGCCCGCCACGCTCAGCTCTGGAGCCTGGGCGGCCGCCCCGAGCCGGAGGCCTACCGGCACAAGGTCGAGGTGCTGGAGCAGCACTGCCGTGAGGTCGGCCGCGACCCGCATGACATCCGGCGCGGGTTCCAGACCCCGTTCCTGGTGGGGCGGACGCAGGAGGACCTCCTGCGTCGGGCGGACGCCCTCCGGTCGGTCCTGCCTCCCTACCGGGACCTGACGCCCGAGCAGGTGCTGGCGGGCGCCCGGCAGCGGATCTTTGCCGGCACGCCGCCGGAGATCGCGGCCCAGATGCGGCCCTACGTGGAGCTCGGCGTCGACCTCTTCTGGATGCAGCACTTCGTGTTCGAGGACGACGAAGCGCTGTCTCTCCTGATGGACGAGGTCGCCCCCCTCATCGCGTGAACAGTCCCTCCGTCCTCGCGGGGGAGGGTCTGCCCGCCAGGGCCGGAGGGGGGTTCCGGCAGGTCCTCCCCCTCCCCCAACCCCTCCCGCGGAGGGGAGGGGGGCCACCTGGGAGGGGGCTGGTGGCCCCTGCATGTCAGCGCAGTACCGACCTGGGAGTCGGGAGCAGGCGGGTAACCACGATCTTCTCCCGGTCGAGCACCTCGCCCACCCGGGGGGCGATCTCGTTCTTCCAGTGCTCGCTCTCGTACACGGCCTCGTAGAGCCGCTCCCGGTCCTGCTCGTCCTGGAAGCGCCGGATCCACACGTAGAGGTCGGGGTCCGACTCGCCGACGAAGCTGCCCGCGACGACCATGCCCTTCGACGCCTGGAACGGTATGACCACCTCCTCCATCAGCCTGGCCAGGTCGTCTCGCCGGCCCGGCTGCGCGCGGTATTGCCTGAGCTCGAACAGCATCGTCATCTCCCTCCGGATCGCGGTACCGCCGGCGGCCCGGCACCCCGCGACCGGCCCACCCTGCTGTCATCCTAAGCGGGGCCCGCCGGGCGACGGGGGAGCCATGCTCCCGGCCCTCCCCCTGAAGGTGGAGGCTCGTTCCTCCTCGTGGGGGGCGGCGGGTCACGCTGGCAGGGGAGGACGTCGGGGTCGCCGGGCACCATCATCTGGACATGACCACGGCGACCACCACGATCGACCCCGCTGCGCCGCGGCGAGCCGAGCCGGCTCGCGCCGAGCGGGCTGGCCCGCGGTTCGAGTGGACGATGGTGGCCCTCTCGGCCGCGCTCGTGGCCGGCGCCCACCTCGACTCGTGGGCGCACGGCCACGTCATCACCACGCTCGAGACGTTCTTCACGCCGTGGCACGCCGTGCTGTACGCGTCCCTTGCCGCCACGCTCTGCTTCCTCGTCCTGAACGCGGCCTGGACCGGGGCGCGCCTCCGGGACTGGCCCCACGCCCTGCCGGACGGCTACGCCCTCTCGCTGGCGGGCTGCATCCTGTTCGGCGTCGGGGGCGTCCTCGACCTCGCCTGGCACCTGCGGTTCGGCATCGAGGTGGGCCTCCAGGCGCTGATCAGCCCGACGCATCTCATCCTGATCGCCAGCAGCGGGCTGATCGTCAGCGGGCCGCTTCGCGCCGCCTGGCGCCGGCCGGGCCGCCGGATCGGCTGGCCCGCGCTCGCGTCCGCCACGCTCACTCTGACCATGCTCACGTTCTTCGCCCAGTTCGACCACCCTTTCACCTCGCAGTGGGCCGCGTCGCCACAGCCAGCCCTGCCCGCAGAGGCCGCAGAGGAGCTCGGGGTGCTCGGCGTGATCCTGCAAACCGGCCTCCTCATGGGCGTGGTGCTGGTGCTCCTGCGCCGGTTCGACCTGCCGTTCGGCAGCCTGACGCTCCTGATGGGCGTGAACGCGGCGTTCGTGACGATGATCAGGGGCGCCGACCCGGTGATCCTGGTCGGCGTCATCGGCGGGCTCGCGGCCGACGTGCTGGTCAAGGTACTCCGGCCGGGGCCGGACCGCCTCGCCCAGCTCCGGCTGTTCGCCTTCCTGGTTCCGACGCTGACCTACGCGCTGTACTTCCGCGGCCTCACCGCGGCGGACGGCGTGTGGTGGCCGGTGCACCTCTGGGCCGGGGCGGCGGTGGTCGCCGGGCTGGTCGGCCTCGTCCTGAGCCTGGCCGTGGTCCCGTCGCCAACCCCCGGGGAGAGATCTACCCTGGCCTCGGCGCTGCCTCCGGCGGGGGCCGCAGCACCGCGTTGAGCTCCATGCCCACCACGGTGACCAGGCCCACCAGGTAGAAGAACACCATGAGGACGAACAGCAGCCCGAACGTCCTGCCATACCTGTTCATCCCCGGGCCGGCCAGGGCGAGGTAGAGAGGGAACGCCAGCGTCACGATCTCGAAAGCGATGCCGGCGAACAGGGCGCCGGGCCAGACCTCGCGTACCTGCTGCGCTCGATTGGGCACGACGTAGTAGATGGCGAAGAAGAGGAGGAACCCGGCCGTGGCGCCGAAGACGAACCGGATGGCCCCCGAGGCCGTGCCGTGGGTCAGGCCCGAGATCCCGATGCCGGGCAGGCTGCCCAGCATCGGGAGAAAGGTCGAGCTGACGACCGCGGTTCCTGCCAGCACGGTGAAGATCAGCATCATGACCACGGCCATCAGCTTCTGGCGCAGGAACCCGCGTGTGGGCACGTGGAAGATCGCGTCGAACGCCTCCTCCATGGCCCCGAACAGGTTCGAGGCGCTCCAGAGGAGGCCCACGATTCCCAGGATTGCGAAGAGGCCGGTCTGCTCCTTCACGCCTCGGAGGGCTTCCAGCACCTGCTCCCGGCCCGCCTGGTCGGGGATCGCGGCGGCCACCGCCTCGTAGACGACCCTGGAGTCGACGCCGACGGCGCCCAGGACCGCGCCCAGGATGGCAGCCAGCGCCAGAGCGATCGGGAAGAGCGACTGCAGGCCGTTCCAGGCGATCAAGACCGCCCGGGACGTACCGTTGTCCTGCTGCACCCGGCTCACCACCCGGCCTGGCAGGCTCCGCTGGGCGCGCGCGGCCAGCCGCCGCGCCACCCCGGCGGCCCTACTCATCACGGCCGTCATCCCGTCCCGACGGCGGCCGTCCGGCCCGACTCGAAGTGGCCCAGGAACGGGCGCTGCGCCTGCCACATCTCCTCGAAAAAAACCTGTCGACTTCCTGGCGCGAGCATACGGCCGCGATTCGCTGTCGCTCGCAGGGCGGGCACTCGGAGCGTACCTGCGAGTCACGGCCAGCACATGCGCGGGGCCGCCGCGGCCCGTCCTGAGAGCGACGGCGATCTGGCGGATGCAGGGCCCGTGCATCTGTCCATGGGCAGGCGCTCACGGACGGCGCGGCTGGTCAGACTGGACCCCGATCACAGATTCCGCGCCTCGAAACGCCGTCGATGCGCGCTCGCCTGGAGGGTTGGTGCATGAGACACACCGGAACCGCGACCAAAGTTCACGCCGTGCCCCGGCAGCTCGCCGTCCCCAGCGATCTCGACGCGGCGGGGCGCCGCGCCGCCGCGGAGGCTCTCAACCCGCTGGTTGCGGACGCGTTCGCACTCTACGTCAAGGTCAAGAACTTCCACTGGCACGTGTCAGGGCCCCACTTCCCCGACTACCACCGCCTGCTCGACAGGCAGGCCGAGCAGGTCATGAACATGACGGACGCGCTGGCGGAGCGCTCACGCAAGCTCGGCCAGGCGACGATCCACTCCGTCGGTGAGATCGCCCGCCTGCAGCGGGTCCAGGACGACGACCGGATGTTTGTCGAGCCGTTCGAGATGCTGCGCATCCTCATGACGGACAACCGCGACCTGGCCGAGCGGATGCGAGCCGCGCACCGGGTCTGCGCGGAAGCCGGCGACGTCGCCAGCACCAGCCTCCTGGAGAACTTCATCGACGAGGCCGAGCGGAGAACCTGGTTCCTGTTCGAGGCGACGCTGAGCTGAGTCCGGATTCCACCCTGACGTCAGGGCCGGGGCCGAAGACGCACATCTGAGCGGCGACCCGGTCCTCGACTGCCTACACTCCTCGCGAGCGGTGAGTGGTGCACCGCGCACCGGATCGGAGGCGACCCATGACGCGACCACGGCTCGTCGACCAGGACATCCCGGGACCCAGGCGGGACCTCGTCGGGTACGGCAGGCGGAAGCCGAGGGTGGTCTGGCCGGAGAGCGCGAAGGTCGCGGTCAGCATCGTCGTCAACTACGAGGAGGGCTCGGAGTACGCCTGGCCCGCCGGGGATCGGCGCAACGAGGGCCTGGCCGAGATCGGCTACGTGATGGGCCGGGAGTACCGGGACCTGTCCGCCGAGTCGGTCTACGAGTTCGGCAGCCGGGCCGGCGTGCACCGGCTCCTGGACCTGTTCGACGAGTACGGGATCAAGACGACGTTCTTCACGGCGGCCGTGGCCCTGGAGCGGAACCCGGACGTCGCCGCGTGGCTGCGGGAGAGCGGCCACGAGCCCTGCTCCCACGGCTGGCGCTGGATCGAGCACTGGCTCCTCAGCCGCCAGGAGGAGCGCGAGCACATCCGGTGGGCCGTCGAGTCCATCCAGGAGACCTGTGGCGAGCGCCCGCTGGGCTGGTACTGCCGGTACGGTCCCAGCGTCAACACGCGTGAGCTGCTGGTGGAGGAGGGCGGCTTCGTGTACGACTCGGACGCCTACAACGACGACCTGCCCTACTTCACGGAGGTCGGCGGCCGGCGCCACCTGGTGGTGCCGTACAACTCCTTCCCGTACAACGACGTGCGCTTCGTGCTCGCCCAGGGCTACAGCAGCCCGGCCGACTTCCTCGACTGCTGCCGGAGGGGGCTGGACGAGCTCTGGCGGGAGGGCGAGCGGGGCTACCCCAAGATGATGTCGATCGGGCTCCACCCCAGGCTGGCGGGCCAGGCCGGCCGGACATCGGCCCTGCGCGAGTTCATCGAGGACGCCCTGGCCAGAGGCGGAGTCTGGTTCGCGCGGCGCATCGACATCGCCCGCTGGTGGCTCGACCGTCACGAGGAGTTCGGGCGGGCCTGAACGGCGGCGCCGCGGCTCCGCGAGGTGCCTGACGAACGACCGGTCGCCCTGCAGCGGCCAGCGATGAGAGCGTTCTCATCGGCTTCTCATCTCCCTTCTGTGCGCGACGGCTAGCGTTCACCCCCGCGCGGGGAGCGGTTCCCAGTCAGCATACCCGCAGGTATGGTCTCAGCTCATTCCTTTGGAGGTGACCGACTCGTGACCGTCAGTATCGAAGCAATCGCGTCGTCGCCCAGGCTGCTCCGGCTGAGCGTGCTCGTGGCGCTCTTCCTCCTGCTGGCCCAGTTCGTGCTCGGCATGTTCGTCAACCTCTACATCGGGATCCCGTCCGGTCACCCGGGCAGCTCCGCGAGCTTCCTCACCGGCGCCGTGCCCGGGCTGGCCTGGGCGATCAGGGCAAGCGCGCCCGCCCTCGCGGTCCACACCGGCCTGGGCATCCTCCTGGGGATCAGCTCCCTCGCGCTGCTGGCGATCGCGATCGCGTCACGCGAGCGGCCGGTGGTCGCTGCGGCCGCGGTCGGGCTCCTGGGGACGCTCGGCGCCGGCATCGGCGGCGTGGGCTTCCTCAACTACGGGGTGGACAAGACCACGTTCCTGATGGCCGTCGGCTTCAGCGTGGCCATGGGCGCCTATGTGGCCGCCCTCTTCGCGATCCCCCACCCGGGCTGGCCGGCCGTGCTCGAACGCGACGAGGCCGGGGCTCGGGGGTGAGGTCGCTGGCGGCGGCCGAGCCGGGATCCCCAGCACGCCCGCTCCCGGAGACCCGCGCCGGGTCGGGTCCGCCCGCCCCGGCGCAGGGCGCCCGGGCGCCGATGGACGTCCTGCGCGACTACGCCAGCCTGCTCAAGCTCCGCATCATCCCGCTGCTCGTGCTGACGGGCGTCGCCGCCACGGTCGCCGCCTCGCGCCGGGCGCCCTCGGCCGCCGCGGTGGCGGCGGTGGTGGCCGGCGGCGCCCTGGCGGCGGGCGGCGCGGGCGCCATCAACTGCTGGTTCGACCGCGACATCGACGCGACGATGTCGCGCACGCGCCGGCGGCCCATCCCGGCGGGACGCATACCCGCCTGGCACGCGCTCCTGGCCGGTGTGGTCATGAACGTCCTCGCCTTCGCGGTCCTGGACATCCTCGCGAACGCGACGGCGGCGCTGCTCGCGCTGCTGGGCGCCGCGATCTACGTCCTCGTGTACACGGCCTGGCTCAAGCGCGTCACGTCGCTGAACATCGTGATCGGCGGCGCCGCGGGCGCGATGCCGCCGCTGGTCGGCTGGGCGGCCGCGACCGGCGGTCTCAGCTGGACCGCCCTGTCGCTGTTCCTCGTCATCTTCCTGTGGACGCCGGTGCACTTCTGGGCGCTGGCCCAGATGCTCCGCGCGGACTACCGGCGGGCGGGGATCCCGATGCTGCCGGTGGTGCGGGGAGCGGGCCACACCAGGGGTCGGAGCCTCGTCTACGCCGCCCTCACCGTGCTGGCCAGCACGGTCCCGTTCTTCATGCGCAGCGAGGGAGTGGTGTACCTGGCCGGCGCTGCCGCGCTCGGCCTCGGCCTTCTCGCGCTGTGCTGGCTCGACCTGACCCGCCGCACCTGGACCTCACGGGTCTTCTCCTACTCGCTGGTCTACCTGGCGGCCCTGTTCGGCCTCCTGATGGCCGCGGCCGTCTGACCCGGCGCCGCGGAGGTCAGCCCATGGACCCGGCCGAGGTCGGGTAGCCTGCTCGTGGACGAGGGACGGGCCGGTCAGCGATTGTGCCACCGGCGGCCGTCACGCCTCAGGAGCCGGTCGGCCTCTGGAGGGCCCCAGGAGCCGGCGGGATAGCTGGCCAGCGGCGGCCGCCCACTCCCCCACCGCTCCTCGATCGGGTCGACGAGCACCCAGGCCTGCTCGACCTCGTCGGCCCGCAGGAAGTAGGTGGGGTCGCCGAGCATGCAGTCGATCAGCAGGTGCTCGTACGCATCGCCCCCGCGGCCGAACGACTGCCGGTAGGCGAAGTCCATGCTCGTCGTCCGGAGCTCGACGCCGGGGGCGGGCGCCTTGGCGCCGAAGCGCAGCGTGATGCCCTCCTCGGGCTGGAGCCGGATGACGATGGAGTTCGGCTTCAGCTCGCTCACGACCTGGCGGAACACCGGGTGCGGCGGCGGCTTGAACTCGACCAGGATCTCGCTCATCTGCCTGGCCAGCCGCTTGCCGCTGCGGAGGTAGAACGGGACGCCCGACCAGCGCCAGTTGTCGACGTGCAGCCTGAGCGCGGCGTAGGTCTCGGTCTGGGAGTCGGCGGCCACCCCGGGCTCCTGCCGGTAGGAGGGGACCGGGTGGCCCCAGGCCAGGCCGGCCTGGTACTGGCCGCGGACCGTGTGCTCATCCACCGCTCCGTCTGAGAGGGGGGCCACGGCCCGCAGCAGCTTGAGCCTCTCGTCGCGGAGCGCGACGTGGTCGATTGCGCACGGCGGCTCCATCGCAACCAGCGCCAGCAGCTGCAGGAGGTGGTTCTGCACCATGTCTCGCAGCGCTCCGGTCTGCTCGTAGTGCGCGACGCGGCCCTCGACGCCGAGCTGCTCCGCGACGGTCACCTGCACGTGGTCGACGTAGTGGTTGTTCCACACCGGTTCGAAGACGGTGTTCGCAAAGCGCAGCGCGATGATGTTCTGGACCGTCTCCTTGCCCAGGTAGTGATCGATCCGGTAGACGGACTCCTCGCCGAACACCCTGTCCGCGAGGACGTTGAGCTCCCTGGCCGACGCCAGGTCGAACCCGAAGGGCTTCTCGATCACGATGCGGCGCGGGCCGTGGCCATCGGGCCCCGCCATCCCGGCAGCCCCAATCTGTCTCAGGATGGTGCTGAAGGCGGTGGGCGGCGTCGCGCAGTAGTAGATCCGCTGCATGTCGTCGCGGCCCCTCTCGAGGTCGTCGAGCCTGCGGCCGAGCCGGCGGAAGCCCTCGTCGTCGTCGAGGTCGAGCCGCTCGTAGTCCAGCCCGCGCAGCAGCCGGTCGAGGGGGACCTCCCCGACGGGCTGCCGGCGAGAGTGCTCCCGGATCGCCCGCTCGGCGAGCCACCGGAACTCATCCCGGGTCAGGGGGTCTCGCGACGCGCCGACGACAGCGAAGTGGTCGGGGAACAGGCCCTCGCCGATCAAGCTGCAGAGAGCGGGCAGCAGCTTGCGCCGTGCGAGGTCCCCGGTGGCCCCGAAGATGACGAACAGGACGGGTTGGGTCGGACGATACCCGACCCGCTCACGCTCCCCGGCGGGGACGGTGCCGCCGGGCGCCAGCCGGGGAGCGCCGGCGACGGTGACTCGTGCATCTCCGCTCATGGTGGCCGGCCCTGAGGGCTCCCTACCCAGCGTCGGTCATCGCGGCGATGCCTGCACTCCGCCAGGCCGCCCGCCCAACGCTCTGCTCTTGGCCAGAGCCGGGGGGCCTGCATCGGTCAGGTCGCGTCCCTGTGCCTTCCCGCCACCTGGAGCCAGAAGCCTTCCAGCACCGGTCCGGCCTCGGGGCGCCTGATGGCCCGGATCCAGCGCCGGCGCGGGGGCACCGCGAGCTGGACGAGGCGACCCGCAGTCAGCTCCTCCGCGACGGCGATCCTCGGCAGGGCGGCGAATCCGAGCCTGCCCAGGGTCGCCGCGCGGACCACGTCGAGATCGCCGAGGTGGAGCTTCGCCACGGCCTCGTACGCGTCCCCCAGGATCTCCCTGGCCAGGGACTCGGTGCCCGAGCCCTCGTGACGAGCCAGGTACCGGTGGGCGGCAAGCTCGCCGCGGGCGAGCTGGGCTGCTCCGGCCAGCGGATGGCCGGGGTGCGCGACGAGGATCACCTCATCCTCTGCGATGGCCAGGTCGAGCAGGCCCGCCTGCGAGAACGTGCCCTCGACCAGCCCGCAGTCCAGCACCCCGGCGGCCACCTGCCGGCTGATCTCCGGCGTGTTTCCGATGACCACGCTGAGGTGGACGCGGGGGTGGGCGGCCGTGAACGAGGCCAGCGGGCCCGGGAGATAGTAGGCGGCCGAGGTCTGGCTGGCGCCCACGTGCAGCGAGCCCACCTCCAGGCCGCGGGCAGCGCGTGCCGCGTCATCGATGCCCTGCAGCGCCCGCATTGCCGCTCCGCACGCCTCGGCGACGGCCCTGCCCTCCGAGGTGAGGCGGACACGCCGGCCCACCCGATCGATCAGCTTGAGGTCCACCGCCCGCTCGAACAGACGGAGCTGCTGGGTCACCGCCCCCTGGGAGAGGTGCACGGACTCCGCGGCCCGAGTGACGTGCTCGCGCTGGGCGACGGCGAGGAAGCTCCGGATCTGCTCCAGCGAGAACTGCAGGCGCGCCACTACATAAGCCTAGCTAATGAATATCAGCGAGAATCGTAGCGGCAAGGGGGTTGCCGCCTGGCTAGGCTGGAGAGTGTCGGCAGCCAGTCACCCCGAGGGCCACGGGACCAGAACGGCAGCGATGGGCGGTGCCGGCAGGCCTTCCCGCCTGCGGGCCGCCTGGCGGCTCCTCCTCACCGAGCCGGCGCGACCGCAGGCCATCGGCCGGCGGCCGGACTCCCACTGGTTCGTCGTCGCCACGGTGTGCGTCGGCGCCTTCATGGGCCAGCTCGACGCCAGCATCGTCACCCTGGCCCTCCCCACGCTGAGGCACGCGTTCCACGCGAGCCTCGGGGCCGTCGAGTGGGTCGCCCTGGCCTACCTGCTGGTGCTGGTGGCGGGCGTGACGGTCGTCGGCCACCTTGCCGACCGGGCTGGGCGGAAGCTCCTCTACACGTACGGCTTCCTCGTCTTCATCGCCGGCTCGTTTGGGGCCGGGATCGCGCCGAGCCTGCCGTTCCTGGTCGGCGCCCGCGTCCTCCAGGGGGCCGGCGCGGCGATGCTCCAGGCCAACAGCGTGGCCCTGATCGCCCAGGCGATGCCGCCGAAGGAGCTGGGCCGCGGGGTCGGCTTCCAGGGTGCGGCGCAGGCCCTCGGGCTGGCGGCCGGGCCGGGCGTGGGCGGGCTGCTCATCTCGCTCGCCGGCTGGAGGTCCATCTTCTTCCTCAGCGTTCCCGCCGGGCTGCTCGGGGCCGTGCTCGGCTGGATCCTGCTGCCGCGGAGCCGTGATCTGCGCCGCGGCGAGCCCTTCGACTGGCTCGGAGCCGTGCTGTTCATGCCCGCCGTCGCGACGCTCCTGGCCGCGCTCTCGTTCGGGGGCGAGCTCGGCTGGTCGTCACCGCCGGTCGTCGCGACGCTCGGGGCATCGGCGCTGCTGGCCGCCTGGTTCGCGGCGCACCAGGCCCGGACGTCACACTCGATACTGGACCTCCGGCTGTTCCGGCGCCTGGCCTTCTCGGCCGCGGTCGCCAGCGGCCTCCTCTCCTACCTGGTCCTCTTCGGGACCATGTTCCTGATCCCGTTCTACCTCCAGGAGGGACAGCGGCTCGGCCCGGCGGCGGCCGGCGGGGTGCTGACCGTGCTGGCGGTGGCCCTCGCGCTGGTCGCGCCGACCGCCGGGAGGCTCGCGGACCGGTTCGGCGCCGGGCCCCCGACCGTGGGCGGCATGCTCCTGACGGCCGCGGCGCTGGCGGTGTTCACGGTCGACCACGGCGGGATCGGCACCGTGTCCGTCGAGCTGGCCGCCGTCGGCATCGGGCTCGGCCTCTTCACCCCGGCGAACAACGCCGCCATCGTCGGCAGCGCTCCCCGCCGGCAGGCGGGCGAGGCCAGCGGCATCCTCAACATGACGCGCGGCCTCGGCACCTCGCTCGGCGTCGCGCTGACCGGCCTCGCCCTGGGCGGTGCCGCGGCCGGCGCCGGCGCCGCGGTCCACGCGCAGGCAGTGCCTGGAGCGGGGATTCTGCTCGCGTCGACGGCGATGGCCGCAGCGCTGATCTCGTCCCTGCGAGGTGCGTAAGCCCCTCCCCCGGAAGGGGGAGAGCTCACAGCCAGCCCTTGCGCTCGGCGATGCGGGCCGCCTCAGAGCGGTTCCGCGCCTCCAGCTTCTGGATCGCCGACGAGAGGTGGTTGCGGACCGTCCCCCGGGACAGGAACAGGGTCCGCGCGATCTCCGAGATGTCGGCGCCGCGATCCGTGGCGGCGAGCACCTGCCGCTCCCGGTCGGTCAGCGGGCTGACGCCCTCACTGAGGGCGGCCGCGGCCAGGCCGGGGTCGACCACCCGCTCGCCCGCCGCGGTGCGCCGGATGGCCAGCGCGAGCTCCTCCGGCGGAGCGTCCTTGAGCAGGAAGCCCGCCGCCCCGGTCTCCATGGCCCGCCGGAGGAAGCCGGGCTTGCCGAACGTGGTGAGGATCAGGGAGCGGCACTTCGGCAGCTCGGCTCTGAGCGCCGCGGCCGCGCTGATCCCGTCCAGCCCCGGCATCTCGATGTCGAGGAGCGCGACATCGGGGCCGGCCCGGGCCGCCGCTTCGACCACCTCGTCGCCGCGCGACGCCTCGGCCACCACGATGATGTCGTCCTCGAGGGCCAGCAGCGCCTTGAGGGCGCCGCGCACCATCGCCTGGTCCTCGGCGACCAGCACCCGGATCATGACCGGCTGGCCGCCGACGGTCCGGACAGGCTCGCCGCCGGGATGGCAGCGCCGGCAGGCACCGAGACGCTGAGCCGGAAGCCGCGCAGGGGAAGCCGCTCGGCCTGCACGCAACCACCGATCGCGTCGGCCCGCTCCCGCAGGCCATGGAGTCCCGAACCTGGGCCGGACGCCCCGTCGCGGGTGCCGTCGTCCACCACGTCCGCCCGGACCCGACCGTCCTCGCGGGCGAGGACGATGCTGCAGTGGGCTGCGCCGCTGTGCCGGATGACGTTGGTGACGCCCTCGCGGATGGCCCAGCCGAGGACCGCCTCGGTCTCCCTCGAGACCGCGCCCACCGACTGCTGCTCGATGTCACAGCCGATGCCGGCCGCTGCAAGGGCGGCTCGCGCCGCCGTGAGCTCGGTGGCCAGCGTCGGCTGCCGGTAGCCGGACACCACCTCCCGCACCTGGCCGAGGGCGTCGCGGGCCATGCTGACCATTTCCCTGACCTCCCTCCCGCCCGGCTCCGCGGCCGGTATCAGCCGGCTCGCCAGCTCTCCCTTCAGCGTGATCAGGGACAGGCTGTGGCCGAGCAGATCGTGGAGGTCGCGGGAGATGCGGGCCCTCTCCTCCTCGACCGCCAGGCGCGCCATCTGCTGGCGGGCGGCACGCAGCTCGGACAGCACGCCGAGCAGGTATCGCAGCCCCATCGCGCCCAGCCCACACAGCACGACCTGGGGGAGCAGGACCACGACCTCGACCACCGTCTCCTCGGCGGGGAGCCCGGCGCCGACGAGGGTGTCTGCCAGCGAGAGCGCCGACAGGACGGCGATCGCGACCACCGCCAGCCGGGGGCGGAAACCGAATCCGGCGACCAACACCGGTACGAGGAAGGGGTTGGGCGTCTTCAGGCCCGAGAGCTCGTTGATCGCCAGCGCGAGGCAGCCGAGTCCGACCACCTCGGCGGCTACGAGCGACTGGCTTCGGCGTCGGTGG
>DATFRD010000224.1:0-19032 GCA_035263645.1 Candidatus Dormiibacterota bacterium
CGGGGATGACGGTCACCTCCGCCACGGCGATCCCGAGCAGCACCACCCGCCCGCCGGGGCGGGCCAGGTCGATGGCCTGCTGGATGGCCTCAGGCCGGCCCGAGCACTCCAGCACCACCGGCGCGCCGTCGAGGTCGGCCCTCGCGTCCGAGGCCCGCGAGAACACGCCGTCGGCGCCCAGCCCGGCCGCGAGCTGCCTGCGGACCTCCACGGGGTCCACGCCGAAGACCCGGCCCGCGGCGCGAGCCCGCAGCGCCGCCACGGCCAGCAGCCCGATCGAGCCCAGGCCGACCACGATCGCGTCGTGGCCCGGCTCGATGCCGCTCCGCCTGATGCCGTGGATCGCCACCGAGAGGGGCTCAGCCAGGCAGCCCACTTCGGGGGGGAGTCGCTCCGGCAGCCGGTGCAGCCGGTCGGCCCTGGCCACCATCAGCTCGGCGTAGCCGCCGGGGCGCGTGGTCCCGCTCCCGGTCAGCGAATCGATGCACCGGTGGTAGTCGCCGGCGGCACACTGGTCGCACCCACCGCAGCCGGTGCTCGGCTGCAGGACGGCGGCGTCGCCGGGCCGCCAGCCTTCCACCCCGGCGCCGACGACGTCGACCAGGCCGGCGACCTCGTGGCCGGGCACACCGAGAAACAGGCCGCGCTTGTAGGAGCTGAGGTCCGACCCGCAGATGCCGCAGCCGGAGACCCGGAGCAGGAGCTCGCCCGCCGCGGCCTCGGGCGCCGGCATGTCCACGACCTCGAGGCGCTCGGCCTCCACCAGGCTCACTGCTCGCACGGGTGCCTCACTTCATGAAGGGGTCGGGGGCGGGGTAAGCATGGGCTTCGCCCTGCGCTCGGCCTCCACCAGGCTCACTGCTCGCACGGGTGCCTCACGCGTCCGCGACAAGGGTAATCAACAGCGGGCCTCACGTTCGACCATGGTCCAGCTCAGCCGATGACGGCCTCGGCCTCCATCTCGACCTTCCAGCGGGGGTCCAGCATTCCCACCACCACGATCATGGTGCTCGCCGGTCGCACCGCAGCGAAGACCCGGCCGTGCTCGGCGCCGACGGCGTCCGCGTGCTCGGCGCCGGTCAGGTAGATCCGGGTCCGGACGACGTGCTCGGGGCCGGCGCCGGCCTCGGCCAGCGCCGCCACGATGATCTCCAGGCAGCGGGCCGCCTGCACGCCGGCATCGGGATCGCACGACCCGTCAGGCCAGATCGGCGCGGTGCCCGCGACCAGGACGCGATCGCCAACCCTGATCGCGCGGCTGAATCCGATCCGCGGCTCAAACGGCGAGCCCGACGCGACAAGTTTGCGTTCCACCATGAGGAAAGGATGAAGGGAGGCTGGCACGAGATGGAGCAGAGTACCCGGCGGCATCGTAAGCGAGGAGGCCAGGGCCCTCCTTGCAGGTGCCAGGTAAGCAAGGGCTTGGCCCGAGCGTGTGAGTTGCTTTCCACGCCTCCCCCGCGGATCCCCCCAGACCCGAAGGGAAGCACCGGAGGTGCCCCAAAAATCCCAGAAAGAGGGGGGGTTCCGGAAGGGGGGGCCCGCCCCCCCTTGCATCTACATCAGGTTCATCTCGGAGACGATCCGGAGCAGCGCGCAGAGCACCTCGGGGTCCGTCTCCACGTTGACCACGGCCGGGCCGCCGCTCGCGTACGCGCGCTCCAGGGCCGGCCGCAGCTGGCCAAGCTCGGTCACGTGCTCGCCGTGGGCGCCCAGCGCCTGAGCCATCCGGTCGTAGCGCGTGAAGCCCAGCTCCGCAGCCACCCGCGGGCCCTCGTAGCCCAGGGCGCCGTCGAACTCGTGCCGGACGTCTCCCCAGCCGGCGTTGTTGGAGACGACGGCCACCATCGGCAGGCCGTGGCGTACGGCCGTGTCGACCTCCATTGCCGACAGCCCGAACGAGCCGTCGCCGGCGAACAGGAAGACCGGCTCGCCCGGCCTGGCGGCCCTGGCCGCCAGGGCGAACGGCATCCCGACCCCGAGCGTGCCCAGCGCCGTGGTGGTCGTCAGCAGCCGGCCCGGCCGCTCCGCGGGAAAGTAGGCCAGCGCCCAGGCCAGCGCGTCGCCGCCGTCCGCGACCAGGGTGACGTCCGGCCCGGCGACCTCGCGGGCGAACCTGGCCACCTCGCGGGCGGCCGCGCCGGCGTGGACCATCCTGCCCTCGTAGCCGTCCACCTGGAGGTCCCAGCCGGCCAGGGACGTGGCCGTCAGGCGCCTGGCCTCGGCCAGCCACTCACCGCGGCCCTGGGCGGCATCGGGCGTCCAGCCGTCGGCCAGGTCCTCGACCACCGTGCGCACGTCGCCGACCAGGCCCAGCGCGGGGCGGCGGTTGCCGCCGAGGCCCTCGGCCGTCACGTCGACCTGGATGACCTGCTGGTCCGCGCCGAACAGCGGCGGCCGGCCGTAGCCCAGGTTCGCATTGAAGGCGCTGCCGAGCACCAGCACCACGTCGGCCATGATCAGCGCGATGCCGCCGTGGACCAGGGAGCCCAGGCACCAGGGGTCGCTGTCGGGGACCAGTCCCCGCGCGGAGGACGTGGTCGTCACCGGGATGCCGGCCGTCTCGCACAGCCTCACGACGGCCGCGCCGGCTCCCGACCAGAAGGCGCCGCCGCCGGCCACGACCAGCGGCCTCTCGGCCCGCCGCAGCAGGTCTCGCGCCCGAGCCAGCAGGGGCGCCGGTGCCGTAGACCTCGGGATCTCCTCGGGAAAGCCCTCGAGAGAGGTGATCGCGCTGGGCAGGTCGGCGGAGAGCACGTCCTGCGGGACCTCGAGGTAGACCGCGCCCGGCCGACCGGCCCTGGCCCGATAGAAGGCCTCCGCCACGTACCGCGGGATGCGCCCGGTCTCGAAGCAGGTGGCGGCCCACTTCACGCCCGGCGCCGCGATGGTTCGCTGGTCGAGGTCGGCCACCGCGCCCTGGCCGGCCGTGCGGAGCCCGCTGCGGCCGCCGAGCAGCACCATCGGCACGTTCCAGAGACCCGCGTCGAACAGACCGCTCAGGGCGTTCGTGAAGCCCGGACCCGCGGTCGCCACGGCGAAGCCAGGCTGACCGGTGGCCAGCGCCCAGCCCTCCGCGGCGAACGTGGCCGCTCCCTCGTGGCGCACGTCGATGACCCGGATGCCCGCCGGAACGCACGCATCGAGCACCTTCATGACATGGCCGCCGGCCAGCGCGAACACGGTGCCGACCCCGGCCCCCTTCAGCGCCTCGACGAAGAGCCTGCCGCCGCCGGCGGTAGCGGTCCCGGCGGCGGTGGGCACGACGGCCCGGCCCCTGGTGAAGTCGTCGATCGTCACCCGGGAGAGCATGACAGAGGCTCTGCGCCTGCCGCCGCCCGACGGCCGCATACGATTACCGCCGATGGTCGCCCTCCCGGAGCGGGCGCCGCTGTCAGCCGGGCGGCAGGTGCTGCTCAACCTGCTCTGGTTCGCGTACAACTTCCAGACAGCGGCCCTGCTCCCGGTCGTGATCCCGGCGCAGGTCCTGCTCGTGGTCGCCGCCGGCTCGGTGGCCAGCGCCGCCCAGGCCGCCTACCTGGGCTGGCTGGGAGCTGCCTCGGCGGTGGCCGCCCTGGCGATCCAGCCGGCGGTGGGCCTGCTCTCGGATCGGACGCGCTCCCGGTGGGGGAGGCGCCGGCCCCACGTGGTATGGGGCACGGCCGTGATGGCCCTTGGGGCCGCGGCCCTGACCCAGGCCCGCGGAGCGTGGGCGTTCGGGATCGCCTTCGTGGTGCTCCAGGCGGGCAACAACGCCGCCATCGCCGCGTACCAGGGGCTGCTCCCCGACCTGGTGCCCCGGCACCAGCGCGGCGCCGCCTCGGGCGTGCTGGGGGTGATGACGATCCTGGGCAACGCGGCCAGCCTGGGCCTGGCGGCGTACCTGCTGCGGGCGGCGAATGCGGAGCGCCCCTCCACGATCACCGTGGGAGCGACCGGGTTCTACGCGGTGACCATCGCGGCGCTGGCCGTTGCCTGCGTGCTCAACGTGGCCGGCGTCCGCGAGCCGTCCAGCCGGGAGCAAGCGGCTGCCGCGGACCGGGGCCTCCGGGCGACGCTCCTCGCCTGGGCGGAGCCCTGGCGCTCAGGCAACTACCGCTCGGTGTTCATCGCCCGCTTCCTGGTCATCATGGGCGTCACGCTCTTCCTCACGTTCGTCGAGTACTACTTCGCCCGCGTCGTCCACGCGACCGACTTCGTGCAGGCGACGGCGACGGTGGCGCTGGTGGCGCTGCTGGTCGCGATCGGAGGGGCCGTTCTCGGGGGCCTGGTGTCCGACCGCACGCGGCGCGTGCCCCTGGCCATGGTCTCGACGCTCGTGATGGCGCTGGCGGCGGGCCTCTTCCTGGTCGGAGGCGGCAGCATCCCGCTCGGGTGGCTGGGCGCCACCTTCGGCCTGGGCTACGGCGCCTACTGGAGTGTGGACTGGGCGCTGGCGGTCGACTCGCTGCCGTCGCTGCAGGCCGCCGGCCGGGACCTCGGCCTGTGGAGCCTGGCGAGCACCCTGCCCGGCGTGGTGGCGCCCGCCCTGGGCGGGCTGATGGTGGGCGCCGCCGCGGCGCTGGGCAACACCGGCGCCGGGTACCAGGCCATCTTCATCGCCGCGGGCGCCTCCTTCCTGCTCGGCGCGGTGGCCGTGCTCGGCATCCGGGAGGAGCGCCGGGAGGCGGTCGCCCTCCCCGTCCCCCGGGTTGAGGAGGGTAGCTGAGAGGAATGGCGGCAGGAATGAAGCACCAGACGCCAGCCGCCTGGGCGGCGGCAATCCGCGAGCGGGAGGCGGTCGTCCGCGCCTTCGCCTGGCTCGACCTCGAGCGTGCACAGCGGTCCTCGGCCACGGCGCCGCCCGGACCGCTGCAGGGTCAGTGGGTCGGAATCAAGGATGTGATCGACACCGCGGGCATCCCTACTGAGCGCGGCTCCGCGCTTTTCCGCGGCCGCGTTCCCGACTGCTCGGCGACCGCCGTGACGAGGATCGAGGCCGCCGGAGGGGTGGTCGCGGGCAAGACGGTGACGGCCGAGCTCGCCTCCTCCGCCCCCGGCCCCACGACCAACCCCTGGGATCAGTCACGCACGCCGGGTGGCTCTTCGATGGGGTCGGCGGCCGCGGTCGCGGCGGGGATGCTGCCGCTCGCGACAGGCACGCAGACCGCGGGTTCGATCATCCGCCCGGCGGCCTTCTGCGGCATCGTCGGCTTCAAGCCGAGCCTCGGGACGATCCCGCGTGATGGCGTCATGACGCTGAGCGACACACTCGACCAGCTCGGCGGCTTCGCGACCACTGTGGCGGCCGCGGCGGAGCTCTGCTCGGTCATGGCGGCCTCGGATCTGCGACCGCGCTCATCGAGCCGCCCGCCGCGCTTCGGCATCTACCGCAGCCTCGAATGGCCGGAGCTGCAGCCGGCCGCCCGGGACCATTTCGAACTGACGATCGCGCGGCTGCGCTCCGCCGGCGCGACGATCGAGGAGGCCGTCGCTCCTCCTGGCTTCGACACCGCGCACCCGGTTCAGCGGCGCATCATGATCTTCGAGGCCGCCCGCAATCTGGGGCCCGATGTCGCCAGGGCGCCCGAGCTCGTCAGCGACGCCTTCCGGAGGACGATCGCGAACGGCGAGCGCCTCCCCGAGACCGACTATCGGGCCGCCCTGGCAGAGCGAGAGCGACTGATCGAGGCGGTCGCCGTGTGGGCCGGAGAGTACGACGGTATCCTCTGCCCGCCCACCCTCGGCCAGGCGCCGGGGCTCGCCACCACCGGGGATCCGCGGCCCTGCTTCCGGTGGACTCTGGTCGGCTCGCCCGCGGTGACGCTCCCGGCGGGAACCGGCCCGGCCGGGCTGCCGCTGGGCCTGCAGATCTGCGCGGCCCCCGGCTCGGATCGGGCGCTGGTGGACGCGGCCGACTGGGTGGAGGCGGCGCTTCGCGCCGGGTAGCGCCGGCCCGGCGCTGGACGGCGCACTGGCCGACGCCAGGCTGGCCTACCTGGCCCAGGCCTGGAGGGCGTTCCTGGACAGTGACGAGGTCGTTGACAGCATCCATGTCAATCCAGCGATCCGCAAGGTGATCGAACTGCCGCAGGGTCGATGGGCCTCCCGACGCCACCCCGAGAACCGGCGCTTTCGAGAGTGAGCAGAGCTCTCCTGCCACGAGTACCACTGTGCGCGGCCGGACGGGCCGTGCGTGTCGTCCCGCCAGGGGCCTGGCGTAGGATCGAGAATCGGGTCATGAACGGGATCCACGACATGGGCGGCATGCACGGCTTCGGGCCCGTGCCTGTAGAGCGGGACGAGCCGGTGTTTCACGCCTCCTGGGAGCGCAGCGTGGTGGCCGTGCAGCGGGCGACGCGGCCGGGGCTGATCCACCTCGACGAGTTCCGCGCCGCGATCGAACGGATCCCCGCCGCCCGCTACCTGGAGGCCAGCTACTACGAGCGCTGGCTCATGGCCCTCGAGACGCTGCTCGTCGAGAAGGGTGCGGTCACGCCGGAAGAGCTGCGGACGGGCCGGGCGGCCGGCCCGGCGCCGCCCCGGCGCCCCCGGCCGCCGGACGACCGGCCTCCGCTCCGGCCCCGCTTCCGGGCCGGCCAGGCCGTGGTCGCGCGCAACCGGCATCCGGCCGGCCACACCCGGATGCCCCGCTACGTCCGCGGCCGGCGCGGCGTCGTGCGCTCGGCCCACGGCCCGTTCCTGCTGCCCGACACGAACGCGGCAGGCGTAAGCCGGGACTGGGAGGCTGTGTACGCGGTCGAGTTCCCCGCCCGCGAGCTGTGGGGGGCGGAGGCACCGGCGGCCGACGTGGTCTGCGTCGACCTGTGGGAGAGCTACCTGGACACAGGGGAGGGAGCATGAGCCACGACCACGACCACGACGGCCACCATCGGCCAGACGCCCCGTCGGACGTGGAGGCCAGGGCGCTGGCGCTGGAATCGCTGCTGCGGGAGAAGGGGATCCTCGACGGCGAGGAGATCGATCGCGTCGTCTCGGCGTACGAGCACGACATCGGGCCGATGATCGGCGCCCGCGTCGTGGCCAGGGCCTGGGTCGACCCCGGCTACCGGGAGCGCCTCCTGGCCGACGCCGAGTCCGCCGTCGCCGAGCTGGACCTGGGCGGACCGCCCGCCGGCAACCTGGTCGTGGTCGCCAACACGCCCGACGCCCACAACCTGGTCGTCTGCACGCTCTGCTCCTGCTACCCGTGGTCCGTCCTGGGGCTGCCGCCGGGCTGGTACAAGTCCCCCGCGTACCGGTCGCGGGCGGTGCGCGAGCCCCGCGAGGTGCTCCGCGAGTTCGGCCTGGAGCTGCCCGAGTCGCTCCGCGTGAACGTGTGGGACTCCAGCTCGGACCTGCGCTACATGGTGCTGCCCGAGCGGCCGCAGGGGACCGAGGGGCTGAGCGAGGAGCAGCTCGCAGCGCTCGTCACTCGCGACTGCATGATCGGCGTGGCGCGTCCGGGCCGGCCGGCCCCGGCGGGGAGCCTGGCGTGACCGACGGGGCGCCGGTGCGGCCCGAGATCACCGGCCTGGAGGGCGGCGCCGCGCTGCCCCGGCGCAACGGCGAGCTGGCCTTCGACGCGCCGTGGGAGGGCCGCGCGTTCGGGATGGCGGTGGCCATGCACGAGAAGGGGGCGTTCGCCTGGGACGAGTTCCGCGATCGCCTGGTGGAGCGGGTCGCCGCCGGCGGTCCCCGCTACTACGAGAGCTGGCTCGCCGCGTTCGAGTCCCTGGTGGTGGCGCGCGGCCTGGTCGAGCCCGGCGAGCTGGAGGCGCGGGCCCAGGAGTTCAGGGACCTGCGGCGCGACTCGATCCTGTAGGCGACTACGAGAGGGCTGGCGCCGCGACCGGCCGCCAGGTGCGGCCGCCGTCCTCTGTCAGCATCAGCCGCCAGGGAAAATCGCCGAACACCGTCGAGGTTCCGGTCACCACCTGCACCGCCGCCACGGAGCCGTCCGCCGGCGCGAGGTACGCCATCGGATGGCCGCCAGGCAGGTCGGGCTGGCGCGACCAGGTCCGTCCTGAGTCCGTCGTCAGCCACAGCGTCGAGCCGGCGCCCAGCCAGCCGGTCTCTCCGTTCACGAAGCCGGACCCGGCGGTGCGTGGGTCGACGCCGGCGGGCGCCGGCCGTGGGTCCGCCCACGTGTCGCCGCCGTCGCCGCTCACGTACACGAGGACAGGAGGCGGGATCGGCACGGCCGGCGGCGGGCGGCCGAGGGTCGCGTCGAGGCGGTTCAGGTCGGTGACCACGAACGCGCCCCGGCCGTCCGGTGAGATCCGGGGCCGGGAGAGCAGCAGCGCGTCGCCTGCGTTCCAGCCGCCCGGCGGCGCCGGCAGGATCGACCTTCGCCAGGCCACGCCGCCGTCATGGGTCACGTACAGCACGACCGACCCGTCGGGGGCCACGGCGCCCAGCCAGCCGTCCCGGTCGGTCTGGAACCAGAGGGAGGTCTTCGTCGGAGCCTCGTCGAGCCCGCCGCCGGCCGGGTGGTCTCGGTCGACCCGTACCAGCCTGCTCCAGTCGAGGCCGCCGTCCTCGGTCTGCAGGATGTCGACGTCCCGCGCGATCGGCTCGCGGTCGGCGCTGACCAGGAGCCAGCCGTGGTCCGGGTCGACGAAGTCGGCCAGGGTCGGCTGGCGGTCCGTCTCCATGGGCAGCGGGATGGGCGCCCAGTGGTCGCCGCCATCGTCGGTGCGCAGCACGGTGGCATTCGAGTTGCCGGTGTCCCGCTCGGTCAGGATGCCGCGCTGGGAGTCGATGAATCGGACGGTCACGAGAGCGGTGACGGTGGCGAACTGCCGCTCCCAGTGCCGACCCGCGTCGGCCGTGTGGAAGAGCACCGACCGGCCGCTGGCCCGGTCGCGCAGCACCACCCAGCCGCCGCCGTCGGGCAGCCAGTCCAGGCTGGCCAGCTCAGGCGGCGGCCCCGGCGGGCGCGCCGGCCGCGGCCTGGCGCCCACGCCCAGGTACGCGGCAGCGGCCACGGCCAGCGCGAGCGCGGCGATCCCCATCAGGGCTACCGCTCGGCGGGCGCGGCCGCGGCTCGCCAGGGGCGGCTCGTCCATCGGCGCGCCCGACGGTAGCAGCCGCCGCCCCAGACGTCACCAAGCGAGGTGGCCCGGGGCCGGCCGGGCGCCCCGCGCCCGACCGGCACACCGGGGAATCAGGGAAGGCTCTGCACTCTGACTCAGCCCGACACCGCCGGAGCGGGCCGAGGCGCCTCTGTGGCGTCGTACTCGACGGTGTGGTCGACCCCGGAGCGATCGCGCAGCGCCGTCACGGCCAGAAAGCTGATCGCGAGGCATGCGATGACGTAGAGGGCGATCGCGGACGATGTGTGGTACGTGCCAAGCAGGTAGGTGGCGACGAGCGGCGCCGCCCCGCCCGCGATCGAGGCGAGCTGGAACCCGAGGGAGGCTCCCGAATACCGCAGCCTCCCGGTGAAGCTCTCCGAGATGAGGGCGCCCTGCGTCCCGTACTGGAGGTCCTGCGGGATCGGGCTGAGCACGACCGCCAGGACGACCAGGGCCGCGACGCGGGTGTCGAGCAGCCAGAAGTAGGGGAACATGATGGCCGCGGTCAGGACGATGGCCACCTGGTACAGGCGCCTGCGGCCCACGCGGTCCGACAGGTGTCCGCCGAAGATCGTGGTGAAGACCGTCAGGCCGGCGGCGGCCAGGACCGCGCCCAGCATCAGGTCCCGGGGGAGCCCGAGCGTGCCGGTGCCGTACGCGATCACGAACGTCGTGAAGATGTAGAAGACGGACTGCTGGCCGACCCGCAGCAGCGCCGAGAGGATGATCTCCGCCGGCTGCCGCACGATGACCTGGCGCACCGGCTGTCGCTCGATCCTCCGCTCCTCCAGCAGCCGGGCAAAGACCGGCGTCTCCAGCACGCCGAGGCGCAGGTAGAGCCCGACGCCGGCCATGACGAGGCTGGCCAGGAACGGGATCCGCCAGCCCCAGGCCAGGAAGTCGGCGTTGGAGAGCGTCCCGCTGAGGACGAGCAGGCTCCCGTTGCCCAGGATGAGCCCGACGGCGCCGCCGATCTGCGGCAGGCTGGCCGCCAGGCCCCGGCGATCATTCTCGCTCCACTCCATGGTCAGCAGCACCGCGCCGCCCCACTCCCCGGCCACGCCGAGACCCTGGACGACGCGCAGGACCGTCAGCGCGATGGGCGCGAGGATCCCGACCGACGCGTAGGGCGGCACCAGGCCGATCGCGGCTGTAGAGAGGCCCATCATCAGCAGCGTGGTGATGAGCGTCGCCTTGCGGCCGATCCGGTCGCCGAAGTGACCGAAGACGAGCGCGCCGATCGGCCGGGCCAGGAAGCCGATGAAGAACGTCGAGAAGGCGGCCAGCGTTCCGACCAGCGGGTTCCTGGTCGGGAAGAAGAGCCTGGGGAAGACCAGCGATGCGGCGGTCCCGTACAGCAGGTAGTCGCCCCACTCGAACGAGCTGCCGACCATCGAGGCGACGGCGGCTCGCACCCGCTGCCTCCTGGTCAGCTCACGTGAAGCGTCGACGGCTCGGCTCATGTATCCCTCCCCCAGGACTCGACAACGGGCAGACGCAGGACGAAGACCGACCCCTCGCCGGGCGCGCTGCGCTCCAGGAACAGCTCGCCCCCGTTCAGCTCGGCCAGGTCGCGGCTGATGGCGAGACCGAGGCCGAGACCGGACGCCCGGTTGGCGCCGCCCCCGACGAAGCGACTGAACCGCTCGAAGATCCGTGCCTGCTGCTCGACCGCGATCCCCAGCCCCTGGTCGTGGACCGCCACCTCGACCGGGCCGCACGGCCTGATCTCGACGGCGACCTCGGCCGGCGGCGACGAATAGGTGATGGCGTTGTTGACGAGGTTCGTCAGGATTCGCGTCACCTGGCAACGGTCCGCGTGCACCCGAGCGGGCGCCTCGGTTGCGAAAACCAGGACGCTGGCCCGCTCCAGCCGGGCCCGCGGCTCCACACGCTGGGTGGCGGCCGCGACCGCCTCGCCGACGTCGAAGACCACGGGCTGGCGGACCATGTCTCGCGACTCCAGGCGAGCGGCGGTGACCAGGATCTCGGCCAGGCCCTCCAGCTCCTCGGCCTTTGTCTCCATCATGTGGATCGCGTCCTCACGAGCGGCGTCGTCGAGCGACCCGTCGCGCAGCATCGAGAGGTAGCCTCTGAAGACAGTCAGCGGCGCTCTCATCTCGTGCGCCGCGAGATTGAGAAGGCTGAAGTCGAGTCCCGTGGCCGTCATCGCGTCGCGTGTGCAATCGCCTGCACCGGATTGCTGTTGAACAGCGACTCATTCGCCCTCTGCCGGCACGCCTCTGCACGTTCGATCACGGTGGCCCCGAGATCCCGATCGCGCGCGTCGAGGATGTGTACGACTGGCATTCATCGTCCCCCAAAGTTGCCATTTGCTGCAGGTGCACGCCTGCTGTGTGAAAGTGATCAACAGTGAAACACATGGCTGACAGTGATGTCCACCGCACGTGTGTGTCAAATTCATAAGCGACCTGGAGGACGCTTGTGTGTTTTCCGTGCACCGATGACATCGCGCCGTCGCGTTCGCGACCGGCCGGGTCGCGGCGCCGGCGCCCGCGGACTTTGACACCGCCACCCCCGAGTGCTATACCCGGTGGGTCCCGGCCGGGTCGCCGGGGTGGAGCTAGATGGAGGTGCCATGGTTCCCGCCGCGTTCGACTACCGGTCTCCAGCCTCGCTCGACGAGGCGCTCGGTCTGCTGGGCGAGTACGGCGACGACGCCAAGCTCGTGGCCGGCGGGCAGAGCCTGATCCCCCTCCTGAAGCTGCGCTTCGCGGCCCCGGCGCTGCTCGTCGACCTGGCCAGGGTCCCTGGCCTGGTCGGCGTCGAGCCCGGCCCGGACGAGATCCGGATCGGGGCCCGCACCCGCCACGTGGACGTGGAGCGCGACCAGCGCCTGCGTCGGCTGTGTCCGCTGGTCAGCGAGGCGGCTCCCCAGATCGCCGATCCGCTGGTCCGCAACCGGGGCACGGTCGGCGGCTCCCTCTGCCACGCCGACCCGGCCGGGGACTGGGGCGCGGTGATGCTGGCGCTGGACGCCCGGCTGGACGCCCGCTCCCGGAGGGGCGAGCGCGTCATCGCGGCCGGCGACCTGTTCGACGGCCCGTTCACGACCACGCTCCGGCCCGACGAGGTGCTCACCGGGATCCGGGTCCCGATCGCCGACAACGGCCGCCGGTCGGGCGGCGCCTACCTGAAGCTGGAGCGCAAGGTGGGCGACTTCGCCACGGTCGGCGTGGCGGTGCACGTCACCCTGACCGGCGGCGTGGTCGAGCGCGCCGGGATCGGGCTCACGGCGGTCGGCCCCACGAACCTGCGCGCTGTGGAGGCGGAGCGGTCCCTAGCCGGCCGGGAGCCGACCGACGAGGCCATCTCCGACGCCGCCCGCCTGGCCGCCGAGGCGGCTCAGCCGAAGGACGACGTGCGGGGCAGCGCCGCCTACAAGCGGGACGTGGTCAGGGTGTTCGTGCAGCGCGGCCTGCGCCGGGCGCTGGCCGCGGCGACTGGAGGGCGCGCATGAGGGTGGACGTGACCGTCAACGGCCAGGCGCGGAGCGCCGACGTCGAGCCGAGGCTGCTCCTCGTCGACTTCATCAGGAGCGAGCTCCGCCTCACCGGCACCCACATCGGCTGCGATACGAGCGGCTGCGGCGCCTGCACGGTCCTGCTGGACGGCGAGCCCGTCAAGTCGTGCTCGATGCTGGCGGTCCAGGCCGATGGCCACGAGCTGACCACGGTCGAGGGCCTAGCCAGCGGCGCCGAACTGCACCCCGTGCAGGCGGGCTTCCACGAGGAGCACGGCCTGCAGTGCGGGTTCTGCACGCCCGGCATGATGCTGGTGGCGGCCGCGCTGCTCGAGCGCAACCCGGAGCCCACCGAGGAGGACATCCGCTGGGCCATCAGCGGGAACATCTGCCGCTGCACCGGCTACGTCAACATCGTGAAGTCCGTCCAGCACGCGGCCCGGCTCAGGGCCGCGGCGGGAGCGGTGGCCAGCGCGGCGGGAGGCGAGCGATGAGCGTCGAGGCGAAGCCGCACGGCGGCATCGGCGAGTCGATCAAGCGCAAGGAGGACGCTCGCTTCCTCCGGGGGCGCGGCAACTACCTGGACGACATCGTGCTGCCGGGGATGCTGCACATGGTGATCGTGCGCAGCCCGCACGCCCACGCCCGCATCCGGTCCGTCGACACCGCGGCCGCCGCCGCGTCGCCGGGGGTCGTCGCCGTCGTCACCGGCGACCTCATGGCCCAGCACAAGCTGGCCTGGATGCCGACCCTCAGCGGCGACACCCAGGCGGTCCTGGCCACCGACAAGGTCCGCTTCCAGGGCCAGGAGGTGGCGGCGGTCGTGGCCGAGACGAAGTACCAGGCCGAGGACGCCGCCGGCCTCGTCCAGGTCGACTACGACGTTCTCCCCGCCGTGACCAGCCCCGCCCAGGCCAGGGCGCCCGAGGCGCCGCTCATCCGGGACGAGAAGGAGGGCCAGACCGACAACCACGTCTACCACTGGGAGGCCGGCGACCAGGCGGCGACCGAGGCCGCGTTCGCGCGCGCCAGCCACGTGGTCAGCCTCACGACGCACTACCCGCGCTCGCACCCGGCGCCGCTGGAGACGTGCGGCATCCTGGCCGACGTCGACCCTGCGACCGGCAAGGCCACGCTCTACATGACGTCGCAGGCGCCCCACGCCATCCGCACCGTGTTCGCGCTGGTCGCCGGGCTGCCGGAGCACCAGATCCGGGTCATCTCGCCGGACCTCGGCGGCGGCTTCGGCAACAAGGTGCCGGTCTACCCCGGCTACGTCGTGGCCACGGCCGCGTCGCTGCTGCTGGGCCGGCCGGTGAAGTGGGTGGAGGACCGCAACGAGAACCTGATCTCGACCGGGTTCGCCCGCGACTACCACATGACCGGCGAGCTGGCCCTGGACGACGGCGGCCGCATGATCGGGCTCAGGGTCAGCCTGGACAGCGACCAGGGCGCGTTCTTTGCGGATGCCCAGCCCTCGAAGTTCAAGGCCGGCCTGTTCCACATCGTGACGGGCTCGTACGACATCCCGGCCGCCCACGTCACGGCCGACGGCTACTACACGAACAAGGCGCCCGGCGGCGTCGCCTACCGCTGCTCCTTCCGAGTCACCGAGGCCTCCTACCTGATCGAGCGGCTGGTGACCAACGCGGCGCTCGAGATGGGCATCGACCAGGCCGAGATCCGGCTCAGGAACTTCATCCCGCCGGAGGCGTTCCCGTACCGTTCTGCCACCGGCTGGGAGTACGACAGCGGCGACTACCCGGCCGCGCTGCGGCTGGCGATGGAGAAGGTCGGCTACGAGGAGCTGCGCCGCGAGCAGGCCGAGCGCCGGCAGCGGGGCGAGCTGATGGGCATCGGGGTCGCCAGCTTCACCGAGGTGGTGGGGGCCGGGCACGGCAGGGATTTCGATATCCTCGGCCTGCGCATGTTCGACTCGGCCGAGCTGCGCGTCCACCCCACCGGCAAGGCGGTCCTCAAGCTGGGCGTGAAGAGCCAGGGTCAGGGCCACCACACGACGTTCGCGCAGATCGTGGCGGAGGAGCTCGGCATCCCCGCGGCGGACGTGGAGGTCGAGGAGGGCGACACCGACAACACGCCCTACGGGCTCGGCACGTACGCCTCGCGCTCCACCCCGACGGCGGGAGCCGCCACGGCCGTGATCTCCCGCAAGCTGCGCGCCAAGGCGCGCTCGCTGGCCGCCCACCTGCTGGAGGCGTCCGAGGACGACCTGGAGTGGGAGCGCGGCCGCTGGTTCGTGAAGGGCAGCCCCGACCGCGGGAAGACGATCCAGGAGCTGGCGTTCGCGGCCTACACGAACCTGCCGGAGGGGATGGAGGCGGGCCTGGAGGGCGTCACCTACTACGACCCGCCCAACATGACCTACCCGTTCGGGACCTACGTGGTCGTGGTGGACGTGGACCGGGGCACCGGGGTGGTCAGGGTCCGGCGCGTGGTCGCCGTCGACGACTGCGGCGTCCGCATCAACCCGATGATCGTCGAGGGCCAGATCCACGGCGGCCTGACCGAGGGGTTCGGCATCGCCTTCACCGAGCTGATCACGTTCGACCAGGAGGGCAACTGCATCGGCTCCAACTTCACCGACTACCTCCTGCCCACCGCGTGGGAGGCGCCGAGGTTCGAGTGCTTCGCGACTGTGACGCCGTCTCCCCACCACCCGCTCGGCGCCAAGGGCGTCGGCGAGTCGGCCACCGTGGGCTCGCCGGCCGCGTACGTGAACGCCGTGATCGACGCGCTCGCGCCCCACGGCGTGCGCAACATCGACATGCCAGTGACGTCGGACAGGGTGTGGGCGGAGCTGCGCCGGCGGGGGGTGACGGAATAACCGAGGATCTGCTGCCGCTGCTGGCCGAGCTCGTCGCCGCCCGCACGCCGTGCGTGCTGGCGACGGTAGTCGCCGTCCAGCCGCCGGCTTCGGCGCGGCCGGGCGACAAGGCCCTCATCACGGCGGACGGGCGCCTGCGCGGCTGGATCGGCGGCAGCTGCTCGGAGCCGGTCGTGCGCCGGGAGGCGCTGTCGGCGCTCGCCGACGGGACCCCCCGGCTGGTGCGGATCGTGTCCGGCGACGCGCCCCACGAGGTCCGCCGGCCCGGCGAGCTGACGCTGGCGACGACCTGCCCCAGCGGGGGCTCCCTCGAGGTGTTCGTGGAGCCCCGGCTGCCTCGGCCCCTGCTGGTCGTGCTCGGGGCCAGCCCGGCCGCCGGCGTCCTGGTCGAGATGGGCGCGCTCGCCGGGTTCCGCACCTGCGCCGTGCATCCCGGCGCCCGCCCGGAGGACTTCCGGGCCGACCTGGTGCTGTCCACACTCGATCTCGCGGCCGCGGCGCCGGGGGCGGACACCTGGGCGGTGGTGGCGACGATGGGCCACTACGACGAGGACGCGCTGGAGGCCGCGCTCGCCTATCCGGGCGTGGAGGTGTCGCTCGTCGCCAGCGAGCGCCGGGCCGCAGCCGTGCTGGAGGTCCTGCGCTCCCGCGGGCTGGACGAGGCCACGGTGGCCAGGGTGCGGGCGCCGGCCGGGCGGGTGCGGGCTGGCACCCAGGCCGAGATCGCGCTTTTCGCCCTCGCCGACCTCGTGGGGAGGCGCCGCCAGCGCGCCCCGAGCGAGACGGACGCCGCCGTCGCCCGCATCTTCGCCGTCGACCCCGTCTGCGGCATGACGGTCGACGTGACCGGGCCGGCGCGGCGGACGGACGGCGCCGCAGGCCCGGTCTACTTCTGCGGCCCCGGCTGCCAGGAGCAGTTCGAACGCGATCCGGAGCGGTACGCGTCGTGAGCTCGGCCGGCGTCGTCCTCGCTGCTGGCGCCTCCCGCCGGATGGGCCGGCCCAAACAGCTGCTGCCCGTGGCCGGCCGTCCGCTGCTGGAGGGCGTCGTCGCCCAGGTCTGCGGCTCCCGCCTGGACGACGTGGTGGTCGTGCTCGGCGCCGGTGCCGACGCCGTGCTGGCGGAGGTCGACCTGGGACGCGCCCGGCACGTCGTGAACGCCGAGCACGCGGCCGGCATGAGCGGGTCTCTGCGAGCCGGGATCGCCGCCCTGGGACCGGAGGTGGACCGGGCGGTGGTCATCCTGGGCGACCAGCCCGCGATCTCGGCGGCGCTGCTGGACGAGCTGCTCGACCTGCAGCGCGCCTCCGGGCTGCCCTCGGCCGCGCTCAGCTTCGGCGGGCTGCTGCACCCGCCGGTGGTGCTGGCGCGCGAGCTCTGGGCGGGCCTCGACGAGCTGGAGGGCGACGTGGGCTGCCGTGCCGTGATCAGGGGCCGGCCGGACCTGGTGGCGGCGCTGCCGGTCAGCGAGGACGCGCGGCACCCGGTGGACGTGGACACCCCCGAGGACTACCGCCGCCTGGTCGGCTGACCCGCTGGACCCAAGAGTCCCTCCCCCCTTGCGGGGGAGGTGGCCCGCCCGGGCCGGTGGGGGGGCCGCAGGCGCGCGTCCGGCACTGCCGTCCGCGCTGATTCGCGCCCTCGATTGCTTGAGAATGACCCCCTGAGCCCGGACGCCAGGTTCACGGCAGGTCTCCAACTGTGCCCAGCTGGTCCAGACCCCCCTCCGGCCCGTGGCCGGGCCACCTCCCCCGCAAGGGGGGAGGGGCTGTATTGTCCAGGCCCCCCTCCGGCCCGTGGCCGGGCCACCTCCCCCGCAAGGGGGGAGGGGCTGTCATCCCCAAGGCCGGGCGACCTCCCCTGCAGGGGGAGGGGCTTCCGCGGGCTAGCTCGGGGTGCGGCCCCGGCGCAGGGCGCGGCCGGCCAGCGCTCCGGTGTGCCGCCCCCCGTCGATCACGACCCGGCCGTTGACGATCACCGTGTCGATGCCGGTCGGGAACTGCCGGGGTGCGGACCGCGTCGCCGGCGCCGCCACGGTCGCCGGGTCGAAGACCACCACGTCGGCCCGCATGCCGTCGCGCAGCAGGCCCCGGTCGGCCAGGCCCAGCCGCCAGGCCGGGAAGGACGTCATCTTGCGGACGGCTTCGGGCAGGCTCAGGAAGCCCTCCATCCGCACGAACTCGGACAGGATGACCGGGAACGTGCCATACGTCCGCGGGCTGGGATGCTCGCCGAGGAGGACCGCGTCCGAGCCGACCATCGACTGCGGGTGGGCCACGAACCTGGGCAGCGTGGTCCCGTTGCCGCCCGCCGTCACGTAGCAGACCCGGAGGTCCTCGTCGAGGAGGAGGTCACACACGGCGTCGACCTCGGGCACGTCCAGCATGGCCGCCACTTCCGCCACGCTGCGGCCTTCGAAGCGGTGGTTCCGCTCCCTCCGGAAGTTCGTCAGCCACATCTCCTGCCAGGACGGGCCGCGCGGCCGGACCTCCGCCCGGAGGCGGCGCCGGCCCTCCGCCGAGCCGAGGACCTCCGCCAGGCGGCGGGGCCCGCCCTCCTGGGCCCACTGCGGCAGCACGATCAGGAGCCGCGTGCTGCTGAGCGTGTACGGGTAGCTGTCGAACGTGACGTCGAGCCCCTCCTGCCGCGCCGCCTCGACCAGGGCGAGCATGTCGCCGGCCGAGCCGGCCACTGGCACGCGCTGGTAGAGGTGCGTGATGTGCACGGGGACCTCGCTCCGCCGGCCGATCTCGATCGCCTCGCGGAACGGGTCGAGGAAGCGGTCCCCCAGGCCGTACCGCACGTGCGTGTGGTAGATGCCGCCGAGCCGGGCCGCCTGCGCCGCGAGCGCCACGAGCTCGTCGGTGTCCGCGTAGCTGCCGGGCGGATAGTCGAGCCCGGTCGAGACGCCGAACGCGCCCTCCTCCATGCCCTCGCGGAGCATGGCCCGCATGTCCTGGAGCTGGGCCGGGGTGGCGGGCCGGTCCTCCCAGCCCACGCCGTTGATGCGCAGCGGCGAGTTGCCGATGACGTAGGCCACGTTCACCGCCACCCGCCGGTCGAACACCCGCAGGTAGTCGTCGACGGTCGACCAGCGCTGGCCGAGCTCGGGATCGCCGTCGAGTCCCGCGTTGAGGCGCACGAAGTCGGCCAGGTCGCCCGCGGACCGGAAGGGAGCGTACGAGTTGCCGTCGACGCCGATGACCTCGGTGGTTACGCCCTGACGCACCTTGGGCTCGTGCGCGGGCTCGGCCAGCAGCACCAGGCCCGAGTGCGCGTGCATGTCGATGAACCCCGGGCAGACGACCTGCCCGCCGGCGTCGATCGTCCGGGCCGCCACGAGCCGCGAGACGTCGCCGCGGAAGACGCGGACCTGGTCGCCCTCGACGCCGACCGCGCCGGGGAAGCCGTCGTCGCCGCTGCCATCGACGACGAGACCGCCGGCGATGAGCAGGTCGAGCATCAGCGCCAGACGTCGTGGAGGCGCTGAAACGCGAGTGCGGCGACCGGCAGCGGCACCCGCCGCTCGGCGGCGCCGTCCAGCACCGAGCGCAGGTCCTTGGCGATGATGTCGAGCGCACCACCGGGCTCGTAGTCGCGCCACCAGCCCAGCACCGTCTCCCAGTTTCCGGCCGCCCAGCTCG
>DATFRD010000225.1:0-2133 GCA_035263645.1 Candidatus Dormiibacterota bacterium
TACGTGATGCCGTTGACCAGCAGGTTGTCCAGGATCCGGCCCAGGTAGTCGGGGTCGGCGCGGAGCCGCAGCGGACCGGCGGGCAGGTCGACGTCGACCCAGGCGCCGCGCAGCTCCACGGACGGCCGCAGGCGCGCGACCGCGGCCGTTACGACCGTCCGCAGGTCCAGCTCCTGCCAGCGCGGCCGCGAGCGGCCGGCCTCCAGTCGAGAGGCCATCAGGAGCCCCTCCACCAGGTGTGTCAGCTCGTCGGACTTCGACTGCAGCGCAGTGACGGCGTCCGCCGCCTGGTCCGGCAGCCCGCCCAGGGTGCCGTCGTGGAGCATCGACGCGTAGCCTCGGACCACGCTCAGCGGCGTCCGCAGCTCGTGGGCGGCCATGTTCAGGAACAGCGTCTTGGCCTGACTGACCTCCTCGACGCTCGCGAACCGCCGGGCGTTGCGCAGCGCCAGCCCGGCCACGGTGGCGATGGTGCCCACGGCGGCCAGATCCTCGGCACAGAACGGCACGTCTCGGACCCGAATGAACGCCAGGACGCCCACGAGCTCACGCGAGAGCACGAGCGGCACGGCCAGTGCGTGGCGGGAGTTCATCAGCCCCTGCGCAAGGGCCATGTCGAGCCCTGCCGGGTCCGGCGAGCCGAGGACCTTGATGTGCCTGGTGGCGACCGCCTCCTCGAGGCACGGCACCGAGGCCAGGGGAAAGGCGTCGCCGACGGCAAGCGGCGCGGTATCCCGCGACCGGCTGCCCTGGACCACCACGCTGTCGCCGTGCACGGCGAAGAGCACGGTCCGGTCCGCCTCCACGGTCAGCTCGCCCTGCTCGAGCAGCTCGTCGATGACTACGTCCGGGCGCAGCGATCCGGCGAGCGCCTCGGCCGTGACGAAGCTGTCCTGGAGCCGGGCGCCGGCGCGGACTTCCGACTCGACCGCCCGAGCGTAGAGGTTGAGCTGGCCGTACAGCAGGCAGATGGCGATCGCGGTGGGCAGGACCTGGACGGCGTGCCAGATGGGCGTGTACCGGGCATCGACCCAGATCAGCAGGACCGAGTTGACTGCCGACAGCCCCAGTGCCGGGACCATTCCCCTGAGGACGCGCTCGTCGCCACGGTGCCCGCTGAGGAGCAGGATCACGGCGGCGGCGACCGGCACCAGGCCGAGCACGCCGGCCAGGTGGATGCTGGGCCCGAACGCGTCGCCGCGCATGGGGTCCCAGGGGGACACGCCAAGGAGCCCGGCGTAGGCCACGAGCACCAGCGCGACCGCAAGGCCCACGGCCACCGCGATGCGCACGGCCCGGGCGCCGTCGCCCAGGGGCCGCGGCACGTACAGCGCCGCCAGCGCCAGCAGCGAGGGCGTCGCCAGGTTGAGGTACAGGTAGAGCCAGGAGGCGGCGTGGTCGCCCGCAGCGCCCTGGAATGCCGGCCGGACCTCGGGGATCGAGAGCAGGCGTGCCAGCCAGGTCGCACCCAGGGCGGTGCCGATCGTGACTGCCGGCAGCGAGGCCGAGTCCGCGCGCAGGAGCACATCGAGGGCGGCCAGCCAGGTCACCAGCGCGAGGCACACGATGGACGCCGCGGTCGTGGCGGGCACGACCCAGTGCAGCGGCATCCGGGCCGGCAGCAGGAGCAGCAGGAGCCCGACGAGCAGCGCCGTGCCCGCCCAAAGGATCAGCGCGCTGGGCAGACCAAGCCGGTCACGCCACGTCGCGCTCGCGCAGACGTCCTGCCTCGATTCCGAGGCGATGCCCGGAGTGCTCACGGTCTCCTCGTCGTGCCACCACCGTCTTCGCCTAGCGTGTGCCCGATCGCGAAAAAGTCCCACCGCCCGCTGACGGAGCCTGAAACCCTCCCGTTGATCGGGGAGCTGCCATACAGGTCCTCGGGGCCCCATCATTTGGCGTAGGGAGCGATGAGCACATCCGACGCCGGAGTCGACGCCGCTGACGGGTTCCTCCGCAGCCCGGTTCGGGCGCCGGTCAACCTGTTCGCCGCGGGACGAGAGGGTGGACGGCAGGGCATCAACATCCACCAGGACGAGACGGCTCGACGACTGGGGTTTCGCGGAGGCACCATCCCGGGCTCGATCCACATGGACCAGTTCCCGCCGCTGCTGGTCGAGGCCTTTGGCGAGG
>DATFRD010000226.1:0-26217 GCA_035263645.1 Candidatus Dormiibacterota bacterium
CGCCTGGCCCGTGCCACCCAGGCTCGCTCCCCGGAGGGGGTCACACCGTGACCCCCTCTTGGCCCGAATCTGCCCCGTCGTTGCCCCGTCACCAGGTGGTACATGCTGCTCGATGGTCTGAGGCGGAGCCTCGTTAGATGATTGATTCCGAATTGCCGACGGATCTTCGGCGCCCATGCACCCCATCTCGCGGCCCTGCTTCTGCGGTCCTCGCTCGCCTATCGACGGATAGGCTCGCTCCGGTCCTCGGCGCAGGCCCACGATCTGGGGCACCTGGCCACCGGATCTCTCGCCGCCAATCGGAATCAATCATCTAAAGGCGCGGCCGGAAACGGGGCTGAGTTCGGGCTGCGCCGGAGGCCACCGGGCGGTCCGGGGCGTCGGGCCTGCTCGGAGAGGTCACGCCGGCGGCAGCCACAGCCTGAAGAGCCGGCCGTCGTCATCCTGGCGGCCTGCCGCGTCGGCGGCGGCCGTGACCGAGGCGCCGGCGCCGAGCTCGTGGTAGAAGCGGTGCAGGAACAGCAGCACGCTGTGCGGATAGCCGTCCGGTGCGATGTAGGCGGCGCAGCCGGCGTTCAGGAAAGAACCAGCCATCTTCGCCGCCCCGCTGACGCAGCCCGTGGCGATCACGACCCGGCCCTGCAGACTCGCGTGCCGGCGAACGAGCTCGGGCGTCAGTCGGTCGGGCAGCAGCTCCGCCGGGTCTGCCCCCGGCGCCAGTTCCGGAACGACGATCCCGCGCTCGTCGCCGTGGCAGCAGATCACCAGGTGCCGGGCGTGCGATTCTGCGCCGCGGAGCAGCCCCAGGAGCTGTTCCATGGTGGCGACAGGGAACCAGTTGACGCGCAGCCCCTCGTACTCGAGGATCGCGCGCAGCACATACGCCTCGATCGGCTCAAGCGCCGCCAGGTCGACGCCCCGGGCCAGGTCGGCTCCGGCGCCCGGGTCGCCGGTCACGGGCTCACGCCGACCGCGAACGGAGAGCCGAGGTCACAGCCGACGGGCTGGGGCGCCAGCAAGAGCCGCGGAGGAGGGGGAGACACAGGCACTCGATCACCCGACCTCACCAGTATCGCGGCCCGGCACCCCGGGTCCCTCCGAGCCAAGGATGACAATAGCCTTGTCTTTATGACAGGATAACTGTCTATGGCGCAGGACCTGAGCGGTAGTCGCCGAGGCGCGGTCGTCGTGGCGGTCATCGAGGAGGCGGCCGCGCTGCACATCCGCGCCAACGCGGTCGTCGAGCAGCTGCATCGGCGGCCGGAGCTGACCCGAGCCTGCCGCGGCGTCCTGCGCGATCTGGCCCGGCTCGGCCCGCGAACCGTGCCGCAGCTCGCCCGGCGTCGCGAGTGCTCACGCCAGCACCTGCAGGTGCTGGTCAACCGGCTGGTCGCCGACGGCATGGCGGAGATGGTCCACAACCCTGACCATCGCCGTTCACCCCTGGTTCGGCTGACACCGGGCGGGAAGGTAGCGCTGGAGGCGATGTGGCAGCGCGAGGCAGAGCTGATCGACAGGCTTCCCGTCGAGCCGGACGTTCGGCGTCTGCAGGTCGCCGTCGACGTCCTGCGTGAGGTGCGCCGACTGCTCGACGCCGTCCGGTTGCCGACCGCCGAGGAGGACGGACCATGACATCCCGGACATCGACACCCGAACCGTTCCCGGCCTCGAGGGCCTGGGTGCTCGACAACCCGCTCATGCGGGCGATGGCAGCCGGCATCGTCCGGCGCTTGGGCGTCGGGCCGGGCATGCGGGTGGTCGACATCGGCTGCGGGCCTGGCCGCCTGACGCTGCCCGTTGCGCGGGTGGTGGGCGACGAGGGCGAAGTGCTCGCACTGGACCTGCAGCCAGACATGCTCGCGATCGTGGAACGCCGCACCACTGCTGAAGGCCTCCGGAACGTCCGCACCCTGGAGGCCGCGGCTGGCGGCGGCGCTCTGCCGGCCGGACACTACGACACGGCCCTGCTGTGCTTCGTTCTCGGCGAGATCCCGGGCGACCGCCGGCAGGCGGCCATCCACGAGATCGCGGAGACGCTGCGCCCGGGAGGCACGCTGGCAGTGGCGGAAGGGATCTTCGACCCGCACCGGCAGAGCCGCGTGGCCGTGCTCGCGCTGACCGAGCCCGAGGCACTACGCCTGGAGCGAGAAGACCGAACCCTGACGACGTTGCTGTTGATATTCCGCAAGCCGCAGGCGTGAGGGGCGGTTGGCCGGCGGCCGTGGGGCAGGACCGCGGACCCCACTCGGCTTGCTCTGCCGCCCGCCAGGCGTCTCTTGACCCGGACAGCTGGGCTCGCCCAGACTTGAGGGTGGCGCTGGCCCGCGCCCAGCCTTGACCTCCCGCCCCAGCCGGGACCGCTTCGAGGCCGAAGGGGGACAGACTCTCGGGCCCTCCAGAGTCATCTTGTTGACCGTGTGGCCGTCGCTGGGGGACGCACGCCAGCGGTCGAGGAGGTGACAGCGTTTGACGCGGAAGCACAGCTTCAAGAAGCTCGTCCGCTCACGCATGCGCAGGACCGGTGAGCCCTACATGGTGGCACTGGCCCAGCTGCGGCGCTCGGCTCCTCCCTCCCGACCGATGCACCGAGGAGGCAGAGAGGTGTATCCATTCGACCGTTTCACTGACGCCGCACAGGAGGCGCTGAAGCTGGCCCAGGAGGAGGCGGCTGCCGCGCACCATTCGTACATCGGGACCGAGCACCTGCTGCTGGGTCTGCTTCGCGAGGAGCGCGGCATCGCCGGGCAGGCGCTCGGCGCGCTTGGCGTCCGGCTCGACGAAGTCCGCGAGGCGATCGAGGCAACGCTCGGTCGCAACGTCCGCATCGTCGTCACGCAGGTCATCCCGACGTCGCGCGTGAGGAAGGCGGTCGAGATCGCCGTCGACGAGGCGCGGCGCGCGGGGCAGGCCGACGTCTGGACCCACCACCTCCTCCTCGGTCTGGTCATCGAGGGTGACGGAGTGGCGGCCCATGTGCTCGCCGACCTGGGCGCCGGCCTCGAAGCGATCCGAGCTGAGGTGCGCCGCCTGCTGGAGGCGGGTGGCGCAGAACCGAGGGGCCAGCGGTGGGTGCCGCAGCGCCACGCACGGGAGCTCGCGGTGCTGCTGCTCCGGGCTCATGAGGAGACGGAGCGGCGCGGGTCGGCCGAGACGGGGCTGGATGAGCTCCTCACCGCCATGGCAGCCACCGATGCCGGGACCGAGGCAATGGCCCACATGCTCGATCTGCGGAGCGCGGCCGCCCGGAAGCAGCGGGCGATCGCGGCCGGCGACGACGAGACGGTGACCAGGCACGACCGGGAGGAGCTGGCCGCACGGGAGCGCCTGGAGGCGGCGATCGGCACGTGGGGGAAGGAGCTCGGCGGCTCCAGCCACACGGGGAACGCGTCGTGAGCTCCTGAGCGGCCACCGAGGCCGCACCCGCCCCCGGCGAGAGGACGCTCGTACCTGGAGAGCGACGACGAGGACGTTTACGTGCGCGCCCGCGCGCGACCTCAACCCCCCTCCGCCGCGAAACGAGATGACGGGCGTGTGCGGCATGGCGAACATGCGCTCGCCGCGAATCGATTGATCCCGGCTCAGGAGAGCGTCGCGCGGGCGTCCGGGATCCCCAGCTCCCTCAGCTTCCGATACAGGGTCACCCGCGAGATGCCTGCGATGGCGGCCGCGCGGGACTTGTTGCCCCCGGCCTGGGCGAGCGCCTCCAGGATCGCTGCCCGTTCCGCCCGCTCCATCGGGCTGAGCCGGCGCCACAGCCCTCGCTGGTACTCGGGGGGGAGGTCGCGCAGCGTCAGCTCGCCGTTCCGGCGGCGCTGCAGGATGCCCTCCAGCAGAGTCTCGAGCTGGCGCACGTTGCCCGGCCACTCGCCGCGCATCAGCACCTGGACGGCTTCGGGCGTGCACCTGGGCCAGGGACCGCGGGCGAGCCGCCGGATGAGCGCGGGGACGAGGTCCGCGATGTCCTCCGGGCGGTCGCGCAGGGCCGGGATGCCGATGACGGCCGGGAAGCGGTCGACGAGGGCACGTTCCAATCCCGGCTGCCCCGAGGCCGGCGGGGTGAGCGTACCCACGATTCGCGGGCCGTCGCTGCCGTCGGCCGCGGCCAGCATGGCGGCGAGAGCACGGGCCGAAGCGGCATCGAGCGCCTCCAGGTGCCGCAGCACCAGCATCCCGGGACCGCCCGCCAGTCGCTCTGCCACCTGGCCCAGCCAGGGCTCCGCGCCCCCGGCGATCGCAAGGCGGGCGTCCAGCACCGTGACGGGGCCCGGCGCCGCGCTGCGCTGGTGCATCCAGCGCGCGACGGCGACCTTGGCCGTGCCCGACTCGCCGACGATCAACACCGGCAGCCGCCCCTCCGCGTGCTCCGCGGCCGCTTCGCAGAGCCGGCGCCAGGCCAGGCTCCGTCCCGGCAGGGGCTGAGAGGGCTGCTCGCGCGGCGCGCTCCTGACGGCGGCCGCCGGTGTCAGGTCGATCTCGAGCACCGCTCCCCGATCGGGCCGGTCGGGCTCCAGGGAGACAGGGCGCAGCGTCGCGACCCGGCCCTCCGCGAGCCGGAACTCCCGGAGCTGGCCGGTCCCGACCGCCATCGCCTCGGCGATCTGGTTCCAGAGCACTGCGTGGTCGGCCGGGTCCAGGAGACGGGCAGCCGCCGTGTTGCTGATCACCGTGTGCGCGTTCACCGCGATGACCGGACGGGAGGACCGCCGCGCGACCGTCATGAAGCGTTCCAGGAGGTCCCGGTCGTCCTGGGAGGCGTCTTCGAGGAGCCGACGCTCGATCTGGCGGGCCCCCTCCCTGACGAACGGCACCATCAGCGGGCTGGTGTCCTCGAGCCTGCACGTGAGGTCGAGGATGCCCTCGATCCGGCCTGTTATGGGGTTGCGGATGGGCACCCCTGCGCACGAGAGCCAGCGCAGCCACTCGGCGTAGTGCTCGCTGCCGACCACCAGGGCGGCTCCCCGGTCCTCGGCCGCCGTGCCGATCCCGTTCGTGCCCACGGCGTCCTCGGCGTAGAGGTAGCCGGGCGCGAGGAGCACGCGGTCCAGCCCGCGGAGCAGGGAGGGGCTCCCCGCGCGCCGGTCCAGCACCAGGCCGCGCGGGTCCGTCAGGATCACCGAGGCCCGCGCGTCCCGGATGTCGTCCGTCAGCCGGTCGAGGACGGGCTGCGCCAGCCTCAGCAGGCGGGCGTGGGGGTCGAACTCGACGTGCCGCGTCTCCGGGTCGCCCTCGGGGCGGACCCCACTCTCTCTCGATCGCAGCCAAGAGCGGGCGATCACCGGTCGCACCCGTTCGGAAACGCCGGCTCCACCCAGAAAGCGCTCTCGTTCCTCGTTCATGGCCAACCCCCCAACGGCAGACGGTCGGGCCCGACGCGCTTACGCCAGGGCAGGGCGCAGCAGCCGCTCTGTTAAGAGGCACTATAGGCGGCGCCCCGCGCCCGGGCAAGAGCATTTCGCCTCGCCGCGTCGCGTCGCCGGCCACATGTCTCAAAACTGAACACCCGCTGGCGGCCCCGGAAGCGTGAAATCGACTTCAGACCTTCTGAAAAGCAGGGTCGCGTTTCTCGTGAGGAGCGGCGAGGTTGACCTGATGACAGCAGTCCGGATGGACGGCGCGCCCGCCGCGCTGATCACCTCGGTCCAGAGAGGGCTGCGCCTGCTGGAGGCCGCGTCCAGCGTTCCCGAGGGTGCTCACGCGAAGCAGCTGGCGCGGAAGGTGGGCCTGCCGATCGGCACGACGTACCACCTGCTTCGGACGCTGACGTTCGAGGGCTACCTGCACCGCCTGGCGGGCGGCGGCTACGTGCTCGGCGACCAGGTCGGCAGGCTCCTCGAGCAGGGCGAGTTCCAGGGCCTGCTTCGCCGGGCCAGGCCGGCCCTGAGCTTCCTCAGGGACGCCGCGCACGCTCCCGCCTACCTGGCCTTCTACGAGGACGGGGAGATCGTGATCAAGGACATCCAGGACTCTCCCCATATCCCGCGCATCGACCTGTGGGTCGGCTTCCGGGACGCGGCGCACGCGACCGCGCTCGGCAGGTGCGTGCTGGCGCTCCTGGACCCGCGGGACCTGCGCGACTACCTGGCCCGGCACCGGCTCGACGACCTGACGGACCGTACGATCACCAATCGCCAGATGCTGCTCCAGGCGCTGGACCGGGCCCGCCTGGCCGGACTGGTCGTGGAGGACGGAGAGTACCTGCCGGGATACGCCTGCGTTGCCGTCGCGATACGAGCCGGCAGCCTGCTCGGCGCGGTCGGGCTCTCGCTGCCGCGGCGCCGGCTGTCGGAGCTGGAACGCATCGTCCCGGTGCTGAGGAGCGCAGCCGACCGCATCGCGCGCGCGTGCTCCACCGGCGTCTGATTCGCGCCCACCCGGAGCCCTCCCAGCAGCCACTCATAGTGTGAAATCGGCCGGCTGGCCATGCCCGGCGGGCGGCTGGTACGCCTTGGCCATGCTGCTTTCACTCGCCCTGCTGCTGATCGCGGGCCCGCTGGTCGCCGCGGCGTGGGTGGCGTGGTGGCTGATTGCGGACATGGTCACCGGGCAGCCGCCGGCCACTCGGGGGCCGACCGGCCCGCGCGGCGCGCTGCGCGAGCTCCGACCGTTCCAGCCGCACGCCGACGTCGCCGCCACGTTCTGCGGCGACCTGCGCGAGAGGTCGTGATCAGCGGCGTCGCTTGCCGCGCGGCCGGCTGCTGCTGCAGGCAGCGCACATCATGGACCCGCCGGCCGCCACCTCACCCTCGAGCCGCGCGTGGCAGACGACGCAGCGGGGCCGGCTCACCCACCGCTTGAACCGCTTGTCGATCTCGAAGAACACGAGGCCGATGGCCACGAAGATGACGCCGTAGATCGCCAGCGTCACCAACACCCGCAGGATGTCGTCCACGACCACGATGGCGCCAGCCTACGCGCGGGAGTTGGGGCCGGCCATCCCAGCCCTGCTCACTATCTGAAATCTCTCGCTTGAGGGGCGCGGCGGCGCGTGCTACGACCGGCTTGTCTGGGAGAGGGACACGATGAGCCGGCTGAGCAACGAGGGCCGTGGGGGCGGTGGCCGCGGGTCGCCGGCCGGGCCTGTCGCGCCGCCCGGGACCGTCATCGGCTCGGTGCAGCGAGCGCTGCGCCTGCTGGAGGCGGTCGCGGCGCACGACAGCGGTCTGCCAGCCAAGGCCCTGGCCCGCAAGGTCGACCTCGCGCTCGGGACCACCTACCACCTGCTGCGAACGCTGACCTTCGAGGGCTACCTGCGGCGGCTGCCGAACGGCTGCTACGTCCTCGGCGAAGGGGTCAGCCGCCTGCTCAACGAGGGCTCCTACCAGGCCGCGCTGAGCCGCGCCCGGCCGGTGCTCGCCGCGGTGCGCGACCAGACCCGGGCCGCGGCCTACCTGAGCCTGTACGAGGACGGCGAGATCGTGCTCAAGGACCTGTCCGACGCGCCGTACGCCCCGCGCGTCGATCTCTGGGTCGGGTTCCGCGACGCCGCCCACGCCACCGCGCTGGGCAAGTGCGTGCTCGCCTCGCTCGACCCGACCGGGCTCGAGGAGTACCTGGCCGGGCACGACCTCGCGGAGCTGACGCCGCACACGATCACGGACGCCGGCAGCCTGCTGACCGATCTCGACCGGGTGCGGTCGAGCGGGGTGGCGCTCGACGAGGAGGAGTATGCGATCGGCAACGCCTGCATCGCGGTCCCCGTTCGCGGCTCCTCGGTCACGGGCGCGCTGGGCCTCTCCTTCCCGACGCGCCGCCTGGAGGAGGTCAGGGCCGCGGTCCCGAGCCTGAACGCCGCCGCGGAGCGGATTGCCCGTGCCATCTCGCTCACCATCTGAAAACCCGGCGATGGTCGCCCGCTCCGGGCGCTGGTACGAAGTGGGCACGGCCGCCCCTGGCGGCCCCGTGTCCGTAGCGATGACGGAGGTTGCGCATGTACCGAAGCCCTGACGGCACCGAGTACTACGTGGTGGACGGCCACGTCCACTGGTGGAACGCAAGCAACGAGAACTACCGCAACCCGACATATGGCGACGGCTGGATCAGGTGCTTCTACGACTACCACCGGAACCTGAGCCCGGCGGACTACGTCTGGCCGTTCGAGCTCTACCAGAAGTACCCCGAGGAGCGCATGATGCGCGACCTCTTCGAGGTGGGGTACGTGGACAAGGCGATCTTCCTGCCCACCGTCCTCAAGGACTTCTACGTCGAAGGCTTCAACCCGATCGAACGCGACGCGGTGCTCAAGGCCAAGCACCCTGACAAGTTCATCCTCAACGGCAGCTGGGATCCCCGCGACGAGGCGGAGGGCCTGGCGCGCTTCGAGGCCGAGGTCCAGGAGCACGGCCTGAAGGGCGTGAAGCTCTACACGGCCGAGTTTCGGGGCGACTCCAAGGGATGGAAGCTCACCGATCGCTGGGCGCGGCGCTACCTCGACCGGTGCGCGGACCTGGGCGTGGTCAACATCCACGTCCACAAGGGCCCGACCATCTGGCCGCTGAACAAGGACGCCTTCGACGTCGCCGACGTCGACGACGTGGCCACGGAGTACCGCGACGCCGGGCTCCGCTTCATCGTCGAGCACTGCGGGCTGCCCCGACTCGAAGACTTCTGCTGGATCGCCACGCAGGAGCCCAACGTCTACGGCGGGCTCGCGGTGGTGATGCCCTTCATCCATGCCAAGCCCTGGTACTTCGCCGAGGTGCTCGCGGAGCTCCTCTGGTGGGTCGGTGAAGACCGCCTGACGTTCGCCTCGGACTACGCGCTCTGGAGCCCGAAGTGGCTGGTCGAGAAGTTCGCGGCGTTCGAGTTCCCCGAGGAGATCAAAGAGCGGCACGGGGTGGCGGACCTCACGGTCGACGGCAAGAGGAAGATCCTGGGGCTCAACGCGGCCAGGCTCTACGACCTCGACGTCCCCGAGCACCTGCGCCTGGGAGAACAGCCCCAGGCGGCATCGGCGGTGTGAGGCGCTGTGGGAAGCGCTGCCCTGAGCGCTCGGGTGGCGAGCGCGCTGGCGACCGTCACGGACCCGGAGCTCGACCAGCCGCTGGTCGAGCTCGGGTTTGCGCGCGCCGCGGTGGACGCCGCGGGGCGAGTGACGATCGAGCTCCGGCTCCCGACCTACTGGTGCGCCGCGAACTTCGCGTACCTCATGGCCTCGGACGCCCGCGACGCGGTCGCCGCCGTGCCCGGAGTTCGCTCGGTGGCGGTCCGGCTGCATGATCACTTCACGGCGGGCGAGGTGACCGAAGCCGTCAACGCGGGGCGCTCCTTCGATGATGCGTTCGGCGGCGGCACCGACGGGAGCGGGCTGGCGGCGCTGCGTCGGCTCTTCCTGGTCAAGGCCTTCACGGCCCGTCAGGACCGGCTGCTCCGCCGGCTGCTCGCCCAGGGGTACTCGCCGGCACGCGTCTGCGCCATCCGCCTGGGCGAGGTCGGCGCCGAGGTCCCCGAGTGGGGCGCCTACCTCGACCGCCGCCGGCGCCTGGGCCTGCCCTGTGGAGCCGACTCGCCGCTGGCGATGCGGCCGAACGGCAGCGCTCTCCGCGCCGACGAGCTGGAACCGTACCTGCGGCGCGCCCAGCTTACGCGCGTCGGCATGGAGGCCAACACCAGCCTGTGCAGCGGCCTGCACGCCACACGCTACTCCACTGTCCAGGGGGTGATGACATGAGGGCAGCCCGGCTTCACGGCTACAACCAGCCGCTGAGCCTGGACGAGGTGCCGGAGCCGCAGATCCAGGGCCACCACGATGTCATCGTCCGGATCGGCGGCGCCGGGCTCTGCCGGACCGACCTGCACATCGTCGAGGGAATCTGGCAGGACAAGGTCGACGTGAAGCTGCCCTACACGCTGGGGCACGAGAACGCCGGGTGGGTCCAGGCGGTCGGAGACGCGGTCACCAGCGTCCATGAAGGTGACGCCGTGATCGTCCACCCGCTCATCACCTGCGGCTACTGCGACGCCTGCCGGCGGGGCGAGGACATGTACTGCGCCAACGGCAGCTTTCCCGGGATCAACACGGAGGGCGGCTTCGCCGACTACCTGCGCACCTCCGACAGGGCGCTGATCAAGCTGGCTGAGGGCGTGGACCCGGTGGACGTGGCACCCTACGCCGACGCCGGGATCACGGCCTATCGGGCGGCCAGGAAGGCCGCGGCGCTGCTCCGCCCGGGGAGCTGGGCCGTGGTGCAGGGCATCGGCGGACTCGGCCACATCGCGCTGCAGTGCCTCCACAATCTCTGCGCCGCGCGGGTCGTGGCGGTGGATCCCTCCCCCACGGCGCAGGCGCTGGCCAGGGAGCTGGGCGCCGAGCACGTGGTCGGCGCCGACGCCGTCGCGACGGTCCGGGAGCTGACCGGCGGAGGGGCCCACGTGGTCATGGATTTCGTGGGCGAGCGCGGGGCGGAGCGGGACGCCGTCTCGATGCTGCGCCAGGGCGGCACCCACATCGTGGTGGGCTACGGCGGCCGGGTGGACGTGCCCACGATCGACGTCATCTTCTCCGAGATTGCTGTCGTCGGCAGCCTCGTGGGGAACTACACCGAGCTCTCCGAGCTCATGACCCTGCAGGCGCAGGGAAAGGTCAGGCTGCACACGCGGCGATACGCGCTCGACGACGTGCGCCAGGCCATCGACGACCTCGATCACGGCCGGATCAAGGGCCGCGGTGTGCTGGTCCCGGACGGGACCGTCCTGCAGGCCGTGAGCGCCGCCACCACCCAGGACAGGAGGGGAACGTGACACAGGGATTGACGTCGTCAGCGGTGACGGAAAGGAGGGAGGAGGCGGCCCCCTACGATCCGCCCCATATCCCCGGCCGCGGCCCGACCGACTGGCTGGGAGGCTGGGCCTGGGGCATCTGGGCGCCGCTCATCCTGCTCGGCCTCGCGGTCGTCTTCCGCATCTACCAGGCGTTCTTCACGTTCCCGTGGGGCCTCGACTCGTCGACGCCGCAGTTCTTCTGGCTGTGGCGCATGGCGGTCGTCGTCAGCCTGCTCGGGGTGGGCATCTTCACCGTGTCCTGGTGGGGATGGATCCTGCGCTCGGCGGTGAGCCTGCCGCGGCGGATCACCCGCCGCGAGGAGGTGCGCCGCATCGCCGTCTTCTGGGGCCTGGTCGGAGCCACCAGCGTCAACCTGTACATCGAGGCCAGCTTCTGGCCCAACGAGGACGGCGCGTTCCACCAGACGCTCGTGCGGGACACGGCCTTCACCGTCGCCCACATCCCGATGTTCTACCTGTTCTTCCCGCTCGGAGTGACGCTGGCGGTAGGGACCTACCTGTACGGGCGCACCCGGCTGCCCGACGTCTACGGCGCCGGCAAGGGCTTCCCGTGGTCGTTCTTCCTGCTCATCGCCGCGACCGTCACCGAGGTGGCCCAGGTGGCCATGAACGAGTGGGGCCACAGCATCAACCTCGGCAACTCCGGCGCCGAGGAGTTCTTCGCGGTCTGGTTCCACTGGCCGTTCGTCCTGTACGGCTGGCTGGCCGGCGGCATCTTCGCCCTCTGGGGCGAGACGATCCTGCGGCTGTATCAGATCGAGGACGACGTCGTGAAGGAGGAGAGCCAGGCGGCACCGGCGCCCCAGGCCGCGCCGGCACCCTGATCGCCGACCCACCGCAGCAGCGGCCGGCCGCCCGAGGGCGGCCGGTCGGTCAGGCCATCGCTTGATTCGAGAGGGGAAGACGCTCGAGTGATCACAACGAGACGGGGAGGTCGCTGAGACGCCATGGCAACCGGGGTCATTGACGTCAGGACGAGAGAGCTGAGAGAGCTGGTCGACCGGCCCTATCGGTTCATCGACCGCAAATGGGACCTGATGTTCTGGGTCACGGCGGCCTTCGTGGTCGGAGCCGCCGCCAACATCACGATGCTGCTGTTCGCCGGCGACTGGGACTTCTGGACCGACTGGAAGGACCGCCAGTGGTGGATGACGATCACGCCGTTCGCCACGATCATCATCCCTTCCGCCCTGCAGTACATCCAGTGGCGGGCGTGGCGCTTCCCGACCGGAGCCACGTACACGGCGGTCTGCCTGTTCGCCTGCACCTGGGTGGGCCGCCTCGTCCAGTGGAAGTGGTTCATCAACATGCCGATCAACTTCGTCTGGTCGGCGACGTGGATCCCCGCCGGCATCCTCATGGACTTCGTCCTCATGCAGACGCGCAGCTTCATCCTCACGTCGTTGATCGGCGCCGGCGTCTGGACGTTGGGCTACTGGGTGGCGAACTACATCATGCTGGCGCCGTTCCTGCAGCCGGTCCAGTTCATGGGCCACACGCTCACGGTCGCCGACGTGCAGGGCATCACGTACATCCGGGCCCAGACCCCCGAGTACCTGCGGGTGATCGAGCGCGGCTCGCTGCGGACCTTCCTCCAGGAGACGCAGTACGTCTCGCTTGCCTTCGGCACCACGCTGGCGGTGGTGGGCTACTGGATCGGCCAGTTCATCGGCCGGTACCTCTCGGTCTGGCCCATCCTCCGATACCTGAAGCAGGTGTAGTGGCGAGGAGGTTTGCGATGACAAGAGCAGTCGTCTCGATCCTCGGCGCGATGGCCGCGGCAGCGGCCCTGGCCCTCCTGACCGCGACGTCGGCCTCCGCCCACGGCGAGAAAGCGCAGGAAGGGTTCGTGCGCATGGAAGCGGTGTCCTGGTGGGACGTCCGGTTCTCCCAGACGTCGCTGAAGCAGGGCGACCAGATGACGATCACGGGCACCGCGAAGATCCTGGAGACGTGGCCGAGCAACATGAGCGGCGGGAACCCCTCGATCTGCTACTTCACCGTGGTAGAGCCCGGGGCCCGCTTCGTCCTGGTCGACAGGACCATCAACGGAGCGGAGACGCCGCAGTCGTTCTTCTGCCACAAGAGCGGGGTCTACAACTTCTCCGAGACCCTCCGTGCCCGGGACCCGGGGAACTGGCATGTGCACCCCGCCATCGCGGTCGAGCAGTCGGGCACGCTCATCGGACCCGGCCAGTGGATCACCATCGACTCCACCCCCAGCGGCTTCTCCTACCCGCTCAACCTGCTCAACGGGGGGACGATCGACCTGGAGTCCTACGGCACCTGGCTGATCCTGGGCTTCTCGGCCCTCACGCTCGTCCTCGGCATGTGGTGGATGCTCTACTGGACGGTGCCGAAGCGGACGGTCACCCGCCTGGCGGTGTCCAACCAGCTCCCGTTGAACCAGGACGGCGGTGAGGGCGTCGGCCTGATCACCCGGAAGGACCACCGGCACATGGCGATCATCACCGGCGTGACGGTGCTGCTGCTCGCTGCCGGGTTCGGGTACCAGGCGCTGGCGTACCCGGGCAAGATGCCGCTGCAGACCGACTGGCTGACCCCGCCGGACCTCCCGGCCGTCACCACCTTCGCCAGGGCGGTCGCCACCGAGGCCACGTACGACCCGGGCAGCCACGTCATGACGATCAAGAGCGACGTCACCAACATGGGCAAGACCCCGGTGACCCTGGCCGCCTTCAGGACGGCCTACCTCGCGTTCGTGAACCCGCAGGCCGGGGTGGAGGAGTCCGGCGACTACATCCACCAGCTGCAGCTGAGTCCCAGCGAGGACATCCAGCCTGGCCAGACGTCCACCGTCACGCTCACCATCCCGGGGACGGTGCTGGAACAGGAGGAGATGCTGCCGATCGGCAAGGCACAGCTCCAGGTGGCCGGGGTGCTGGAGCTCAGGGACGCCAACGGGACCAGGAACTTTTCAACGGTAGAGACGGCATTGAACCCCACCAGAACGTGATGAGCGCGATGTTGCTGGTAGCGTTCCTCCACGTGGTGACCAGCGATCCGTGGGAGCTCGTGGCCCTGATCGGCCCGTTCTCGGTCGTATTCGGCGCCGGCATCATCCTGGTGATCCTCCCGATCGTCAGGGCCGGCGGAGAGCGGTACGAGAATCGGGAGTTCCGCGGCGACAAGGAAGCTTCCCGCAACGGCAACGGGTCGGGCCCCGGTCACCATGGAGGCGCCCACGCCGAGATGGACGCGGACGAGGCCGCCGCGCCGACCCGCCGGAAGGGCTGACCTGAGCCGGCGCGTGCCGGCGTCGGACTGAGCGAGAGCCCAGTCCGGCGCCGGACGCCCGGCGCCTGCGGCGAGCCGGCACCAGCCGGTGGCGCCGGGCGCGGTCGAGCCGCGGTCAGGCCCAGGGACCGACCCCGGCGACCCGCTCGACGGCGACGTGGGTCACGTACCCCGGCGGGGGATGAGGCATCGGCGGGTATTTCACCCCCGGGGCGATGTACGTCACCGCCAGGCGCTGCAGCAGCTCGGGCGCACCCCCCTCGGTGATCCGGGCCCGACCGTACACGACGAGGTAGTTGTCGAAGCCGTTCGTCTTCCCTTCGGCCTCGATCGAGAGGGCGACGCGGGGGTCGTTGCGGATGTTCCGCACCTTCTGGTGCTCGGCAAGGTGGCCGCAGACGATCTCGTCGCCTTCCAGGCCCACCCAGACCTCGGTGACCTGGGGAGCGCCGTCGGCGTTGAGGGTGACCAGGTGCGCCAGCCGTGGCTGCTCGAGGATCCGCCGGGCGTCGTCGGAAAGGACAGCCATCTTGAGAAGTCTCCTCAGACCTGCCGAACGTCTTCGTCCGGGCTGGTGCTGGAATGTCGACAACCCCAATTGCAGCACCGTCGCGCCGGTCCGGCCGACTTTCAATCTGCCGTGCCGCCCGGCCTGGAAAATTGCAGGGCCACGGATCCCGCGCACGCCGTGAGCGGCTGGGTCAGGCGCCGTCGGCGCTCGACGGTGACCCGAGCCTGCTGTCCATTTCCGGCTGCCGGTATTCGTCTGTAGGGTGAATCGAAGCTGCCCCAGCAGTGGGGCCAAGGAGGAACACGGTGAAGTACATGCTCTTGATCACCCAGGGCGAGTGGTACGCGAACGGCAGCCCCGAGGACCGCGACAGGGCGATGGAGAAGGTCGTCGAGTGGTGGGGGAAGCAGTTCGGCAGCGGCAAGATGGTCGGCGGCCACCAGCTCCAGTCCCCGGACACGGCGACCACCGTCGTGATCGAGCGGGGCAAGCACACGATCCTCGACCGGCCGCTGATGGAGGCCAAGGAGGCGATCGGAGGCTTCGGCATCCTCGACGTGGCCGACCTCGAGGAGGCCCTGGCCATCGTCAAGACGATGCCCCAACCGGACGGCCGGGTCGAAGTCCGGCCGATCCTCGATCGTGACCGCTGATCGCGAACCACGCGCGCTCCTCGAACGGGTCTTCCGCGAGGAGGCGGGCCGGCTCACCGCGAGCCTGGTCCGCCTCCTCGGCGACTTCGACCTCGCCGAGGAGCTCATCGCCGAGGCCGTCGTCGAGGCGCTGGAGCACTGGCCACGCGACGGAGCGCCGGAGCGTCCGGCCTCGTGGCTGCTGACGACCGCCCGGCGCAAGGGCCTGGACAGGATTCGCCGCGAGGCCGTGTACCGCAAGAAGCTCGAGCTCATCGCTGCCCTCCCGACCCAGCCCCCTCGGGAGGGCGATGACCGCCTGCAGCTGATCTTCACCTGCTGCCACCCCGTGCTGGCGCGCGAGGCCCAGGTCGCCCTCACCCTTCGCGCCGTTGCCGGTCTCACGACGGAGGAGATCGCGCGCGCGTTCGTCGTGGACAGGGACACCCTGGCCAAGCGAATCGTCAGGGCCAAGCACAAGATCGTGTCCTCGGGGGTTCCCTACCGTGTGCCCGCCCCCGATGAGCTCGGGTCTCGCCTCGACGAGGTGCTGACGGTCATCTACCTCGTGTTCAACGAGGGCTACGTGGCCACCGCGGGTGAGGCGCCGATCAGGCGCGAGCTCGCCCGCGACGCCGAGTGGCTGGCCAGCCTGCTCGCCCGGCTGCTGCCGAACGAGCCCGAGCCGCTGGGGTTGCTGGCCCTGATCCGTCTGCACCTTGCCCGGTGGCCGGCGCGTCTCGACGCGGGACGCCGGTTCGTGCTGCTCCAGCACCAGGACCGCTCCCTGTGGGACCGCCACGCCATCGGCGAAGCCGTGGCGCTGATCGAGCGCGCTGCCCGGTTTCGCCGCCCCGGCCGCTACCAGGTGGAGGCGATGATCGCCGCGCTGCACTGCGAGGCGCCGACCTGGGAGGCGACGGACTGGGCGCAGATCCTGGCGCTCTACACGCTCCTCACGGAGATCGATACCTCGCCGGTCGTGGCGCTCAGCCGGGCGATCGCGCGCCGGTATGCGGAGGGGCCGGCGGCCGCTCTGGCCGACGTGGAGGCGCTGTCCGACCACCTGCAGGGATACCACCTGTTCCACGCCACCCGCGCGGCCCTTCTCCGAGACTTGGACCAGCAGGCCGAGGCCGCCCGCGCCGACGCCGCCGCCCTGGCTCTGACCAGGAACAGCGGCGAGCGGGCCCTGCTCGAGGAGCGCCTGGCGAACACGAGGTGGGCCCTGCACGATCAGGCCTGACCGGCCGCGCTCCAGCGCCGCCCACGGGCGGCGACGCGTTCCTCTAGGCTAGGCGGCCGGGCGGCTTCCCTGGGGAACGGAACGCGAAGCGCCGTCTCCGGGGGGAGGGCTCTGCGGCGCCGACGGGACTCTGACGGCGATTCGGGTGCCCCGGCCACGGGCGCTGACGACCTCCAGCGAGCCGCCGATCCCCTGCGCCCGCTCGTGCATGGAGCGCAGGCCCAGGTGACCGGGGAAGCTCCCGCCGGGGTCGAACCCGACGCCGTCGTCCGCGATCTCCAGCACCACCCAGTCTCCATCCGGCTCCAGGCGAACGTCGACGCGTCGAGCGCCGGCGTGCTTGACCGTGTTCCAGAGGGCCTCCTGGGCGATCCGGTGCAGAGCATGCTTGACCTCGATGGGCAGCTCCGGCTCGGCGCTGGCGATGGTCGGGGCGGCGAAGCCGTGCCTGGCCCGGACCGCCTCGATCTGCCGGTTGAGGGCGCCCACCAGGCCCTCGGTCTGGAGCGACTCGGGCCGCAGCTCGAAGATCAGCGCCCGCATCTCCGCCTGGCTCGCCTCGGCGAGCCGCAGGACGTAGTCGATCGGCTGGGCGACCCCGGCCGGGTCCCCGTCGAGCCGCTGGCGTGCCGTCTGCGCTCCCAGCTGGATGGCGTAGAGCGACTGAGCCACGGAGTCGTGCAGCTCTCGCGCCAGCCGCTGCCGTTCCTCCAGCGTGACCTTCTCGCGGGCGGCCACCAGCAGCCGGGCGTTTGCCGCGGCCGTCGCCGCCTGGTCCGCCAGCGCCGCCAGGAAGGTCGTCTCGGCCTCGTACGGCATCTCGCCCTCGCGGAAGATGGCCATCAGCACGCCGACGGCCGCGCCGCGGTGCATGAGACGGGCGAAGGCGGCGGGCTGCCACGGGAGGTTCAGCGGACATGTCCCCCCGAGGGCCTGCTCCATCTGGTGCCGCCAATCCGCGTAAACCACGACTCGCCGTGTCGCCACGGCCTCCTCGACGATGAAGCAGGCGCGCACGGCGTCCGCGGCGGCCTCCGAGGCCGCGGACCGCAGGTGCTCCCGGAAGACGTCCGGCACGCCGGCCGCGCCGACCCATGCGCAGACGCGGTCTTCCTTCTCGAGTCTCACCCATGCGGCGAGCGCGCGCGTGCCGGCGAGAGCGCATTCGCTGATGGCGTCGAGGACTGCCTCGATCGAGTCGCTCGCGGCGACGCTGGCGGCGGCCTGGGCCAGCGCCGCCGCCTGCCTGGCCTGCTGGTGCCGCTCTGTCACGTCTCGGACTGCGAAGACAAGGAGCCGCCTGCCCTGGTGGTCCATCACGGTGCCGTTCGCCTCGACCTCAACCTCGGAACCATCGGCCCGAAAGCCGAGGCCGAGCCATGGTTCCGACTTGCCATTCCGGACGTCCGCCCAGAGTGCCCGGACAGTCTGGCGATGCCGCTCGGGGATGAACGTGAGCGCGTCCTGGCCCAGCATCCGGTCGAGTGGAAGTCTGACCAGGTCGCAAAAGGCCGGGGTGGCGTAGACGACCCGGTCATCACTGTCCACGACAAGGACGGACGAGGCGCTGACCCAGGCGCCGAGGATATCGCGCCCGAGGCCTTCCGAGCTCGCGGCCGGCGTCACCGCATCCGGGATGTGGCGCGTGGCCCCCTGTCCTTATGTACCAAATGTACCAATTCGGCGCATGATTTCCTCCCACGCTAGTTGTCGATAATCAGGCTGCGCGACGTCCAATTGCACGATTTTTCAACGTGTGGTTTTCGCTCGTCCGTTTGGGGGCCTGGCGGATGGGAGGAGCGGTGCTTTCCCCGAGGAATATCCAGACGTGTTGGTGACCGTCGCACATCCCCCGCCTCCCGCCTCCCGAGACATAGCTCACATGCTCGTGCTGCGCGTGGTAGCGGATCGGCCGATTTCGGTCGACCGGGATGCCGTCAGCTCAGCTTGATGTTGTAGCCGCCTCCGATGATCGACGGCGTCCAGACGAGGGTCAGCCCGGCCGGCCTGCCCGCCGTCGCCTCGAAGGCCAGGCACCTCGGCCCGAACGTGGCCCCGGGCGTCAGGTTGACCGGCTGCCAGTCGGGGCAGGCGCTCAGGGCCGTGATCCTGTGCTTGACCCCGGCCCCGTCCTGCAGGACGAACTCGAACGGATTGGCATGCCGCTCCTGACCGGTCTCGTTGGTGAAGCTGACGTTCAGCGTCACGTAGACGTTGCCCGCCTCGGGCGTCTGGAACGGGTTGCCCGAGGCCGTGTCGTACTTGAGGTCGCTCACGGTCACGATCCAGCCATAGTTGTCGTTCGCGCAGGGCTGCGGCGAGCAGGATCCGTTGCGGGCCGGGGGCGCCGGAGTCGCTGCCGGGGCAGCGGTTGGTTTCGCCGCCACCGCAGCGGGTGTGCCCGTGCTGGTTGCCGGCCTGTTGTTCAGGCTCGCGATGGCGCCGATGGCGAGGACGTGGATGGCGGCGCCCAGCGCCAGCCAGGGCCAGCGGCGACGGCGGATCGATGGGCTTCCGGGCGACTGCTGGGGTGAGGGCTGAACGGGGACCCACTGCCGGCCATCCCACCACCAGCGGCCGTCCGGGCTGTACTGCTGCGGGGAGCCTCCCGACTGCTGTCCAGGCGGCTGCGTCATACCACTCCTCCTCGTCGGTGGGCGAACCATAGCCGATCGCCGGAGGCAGCGGTGGCGCGGCGCAGGCGCTCCGCGCGACGGAGGGCTGTGCGTCATATAGTGGCCGACGTCGATGACGAGCAGCTGGGCCGGATCGATCGGCTCCGACGACCGGCAGCCCGTGGTCGTCGCGGCGAAGCGGACCCCGGTCGGCCGTGCAGGCGGCGTCCTCGCGGCCGTCGATGTCGGGGGACTGCTCTCGGCGGTGCTCGCCGACGTGGTCCACACGGTTGGGGTCGACCCCGCCGAGGTGGACGACGTGATCGTCGGGAACGCGGCGGGAGCCGGGGGCAACGTCGCCCGCCTGGCTGCGCTGGCCGCCGGCCTGCCCATCGAGGTGCCCGGCGTGACCGTGGACCGGCAGTGCGGTTCCGGCCTGGAGGCGGTGGTCCTGGCCGCCAGGCTGGTCGCCGCCGGGGCTGGCGACCTCTACCTCGCCGGCGGCGTCGAGAGCGTCAGCACGGCACCCTGGCGGGTCGAGCCGCCGCGCCGGCGCGGGGAGATGCCCCGCTTCTACGCGCGGGCCCGGTTCGCCCCGGACGCGATCGGCGATCCCGACATGGGGGTCGCCGCCGAGAACGTCGCCCGGGAGTTCGGGATCACGCGAGAGCGCCAGGACGCGTTCGCCCTCCAGAGCCACCAGCGCGCGGTCGCGGCGATGCGGGCCGGCCGCTTCGAGGCCGAGATCACGCCGGTCGATACCCCGCCGGGACGCGTGGCCGCGGACGAGTGCCCGCGGCCGGACACCTCGCTGCGGGTCCTGGCCCGCGCCCGGCCGGCCTTCGTGGAGGGCGGATCGGTCACGGCCGGCAACTCGTGCCCGCTCAACGACGGGGCAGCGATCGCCGTCGTGACCAGCCGCGCTCTGGCTCGCCGGCTCGGCTGCCGCCGCATGCTCGGGTTCGTCGACGCCGCGGCGGCGGGCGTCGACCCCAACCTCCTGGGCGTCGGGCCGATCGCCTCCACCCGGAAGCTCCTGAGCCGGCGACCGGACCTCGAGCTCGGCACGCTGGAAGCGATCGAGTTCAACGAGGCGTTCGCCTCGCAGGTGCTGGCATCCCTCGATGCGCTCGGGATCGACTCCGCCGCCGTCAACCGGGATGGCGGGGCCATCGCCCTGGGACATCCCTACGGGGCGTCCGGCGCCATCCTGGTGACCCGGCTGTTCTCGCAGCTGGTCCGCGAGCCGGTGCTGTCGGGCACCGGTCGGGGGCTCGCCATGATCGGCATCGCCGGCGGGCTCGGCATCACCGCGATGTTCGAGCGGGTGTGCGACCAGCAGAGGTGCGACCGCGCTTGACCTATCTCAAATAACAACGTATGCTCCGCATGTGGCAAGCCGACGCGGGCGCAGCATGGACGAGGGCGGTCCGCAGCGGGTCACCGTACCCGTCCTCCAGGTCCTCGACCTGCTGCTCGCGGAGCCGGCCCGTGACGACTGGTTCGCCCTCGACATCTGCCGGCGGACCAGGCTCGGCAGCGGCTCGGTGGTCGAGATCCTGTTCCGACTCCAGAGGTGGGGATGGGTGACCAGCCGATGGGAGGACGCGTCGGACGCGCACCGTCAGGGCCGGCCGCGCCGTCGCTTCTACCAGCTGACGGGACAGGGCGCGGCGGCGGCCAGGGAGGTCATGCGGGAACGGTTCCCCGGCCTGGCGCGCTGGGCGCCCGGCGGAGCGCCGACGTGAGGCGCGACGAAGGCCTCGCGCGGCGCGGCGCCCGCCGGCGGGCAGCCACGCAGGCAATCACCCTCGCCGCCGTCATCGACCAGCTGCTCGAGGCCGAGGCCACGCACGTACCCATGTCCGCCGGCGCGGGGACGCGGCACGCGGTGATCCTTCGCCGCGGACAGATCCGCAACGCGCTGAGCCTCCTGGAGGAGGCCCTGGCGTACGGCCTCGACTTCGACTTCGTACCGCCGGCCGAGCTGAGCGGAGCCCGCGCCCACACGCGCAACGTCGCGCAGATCCTGCGCCTCCGGGTGACGGCTGCGCTGAGCCTGGCCCCTGACCTGCCCTCGAACGCCGGTCACCTGCGGGCGGCCCGCCAGCTCGCCGTCGAGCTGCTCGAATCGCTCGGGCACATCCAGCGATGGGTCCTCGAGGTCGAGGCCGACGCGCTGCCCTCCCCGTGGGCGGAGACGTGGTCAGGACGGCTCCTGCGCCTGGCCGCCCTGGCCCTGCCGACTGGCCAGCGGCGCGACTTCATCGAGGACCAGTGCGGCAACCTGGCGGCGATCGAGTCGCCGCGCGAGCGGGCGCGCTACCTGCTCGGCCTCATGGGCCGCATGTCGGAGATCGCCGCAGCGTGTCGCTGACCGGCGCAGCGGCGCCCGCGGTCCAGGTGCGCGCCATCAGCAGGCGCTATCGGCGTCGCGACCCGCTCGCCGTGGACGGCGTCTCGTTCGCGATCGAGCCCGGCGAGGCGCTCGGCCTGCTCGGGCCGAACGGGGCGGGCAAGTCCACGATCGTGAGGATGGTCGCGGGCTTGATGCGGCCCGACGCCGGCGAGGTCCGCCTGTTCGGGCAGACGCCGAGCGACGTCGCGGCGCGGAGTCAGCTCGGCCTCGCCCCCGAGAACCCGGAGTTCCCCCGCTACCTGCGCGCCGACGAGGTGCTCGACTACTTCGGCGGGCTGCTCGGCCTGACTGCCGCCGAGCGGGCCCGGCGGGTGCCGGAGGCGCTGGCCTGGGCTAACCTGGCGGGCGAACGGCGCCAGGTGCGGCACTTCTCGAAGGGGATGAAGCAGCGGCTCGGCCTGGCGCAGGCCATCCTCGGCCGGCCCCGCCTGCTGATCCTCGACGAGCCGACCGCCGACCTCGACCCCATGGGCCGGCGGGACGTGCGCGAGCTGATCGTGCGGCTCAAGGCCCGAGGCGTGGCCATCCTGCTCAACAGCCACCTGTTGAGCGAGGTCGAGCGCGTCTGCGACACCGTCTCGATCCTCATCAAGGGCAGGATCCTGCGCGAAGGGCCGGTTCAGGAGCTCGTGCCGGAGGGCGGCACGCTGGAGGACGTCTTCGTGGACCTGGTCCGGGCGCGCTCCGGCACCGGGGAGGCCGGCCTGGCGGAGCTCGCCTGGTGATGGCCCGGGCCGCGCTGGTGTCCGCCTACACGCTCGTCGAGCTGCGCCGCCGCCGGCTGCTGCTGGCCTTCGTCGTGATCGAGGTCCTCCTCGTCGCGGGCATCGGGATCGCGCCGCTGGTCGTCGCGCCCGGCTCGACCGGCGAAGCGCGCGCTCTCTTCCTGCTCAGCGTGCTCAGCGGCACGCTCGGCCCTGCCCTGTTCATCTGCGCCATCGCGCTCGGCATGACGATCATCCGCCAGGACGTGGACTCGGGCGCGCTGGCGGCCATTCTGGCCAAGCCGCTCTCTCGCTCCGGCTACGCGGCCGGCAAGCTGCTCGCGGCGATCGCGACGCTGGCCTTCGTGGACGGGCTGTTTACGGCCGGCTGCGCAATCCTGCTCGCGCTCGACGGCGGCGGCCACGTCGGGATCCTGGCCGTGGATCTCGCCGCCACGGCGGCGAACGCGGCGCTCGTGATGGTCGTGGTCATGATCCTCACCGTGCACTGGACCGCCGTCCTGGCGGCCCTGGTCGGGATCGCGGTCCTGTTCGTGGAGTCGATCGTCGCGACGCTGCATACGGCGGTCCAGGGCGGGACGATCACGAGCAGCTTCTGGCGGCCGGTCGTCCAGATCGCCTACGGGGTGCTGCCACGCGCTCTGGAGGGCGACCTCGCCCACGACATCCTGCAGACGTCGCTGCGCCTGCACCCCGGCGCCCGGCCCACGCTGCCGCCCGGCGGCCTGCCCGCTGCCTCCGCCCCGGGCGACGTCGTCGCCTGGGCGGTCTGGCTCGCGGCGCTGTGCGTGGCGCTCTGCCTGGCGGTGCGGCGCAAGCAGGTCTGAGCCGGCTTCCAGCAAGCTCCAGGTCGACGACCATCGGCGCAACGAGGCGCTTCGACTGGCCGGCCACGCCGCGATCGTGGCAGGGATAATCGTCTTCCTGGTCCAGATCGCAACGCTGCTGCCAGCGCTGCTCGGCGGGCATTCTGGTGATCGAGGTGGAGTGGGGCTCTTCCTGGTGTCGTTGATTCCCGGGGGACAGCTGATATGGGGTGGAATGGAAGCCAGGGCCCGGCGTCGCCGCAGCCTGGCGATCATCTCCCTGGCCATGCTCGAGTACGTCGCCGCGGCCGAGCTGCCCGACGGGTAGCGAACTTCGTGAGCAGGGTTAGATGGCGCCGATCAGCGCTCCTTCGTACTGCGGGGGCGCGGGCGGTCGTCAGGGACGCAGGACGATCTTCGTCGCCTCCCGGCGATCGAAGATCCGATACGCGTCCACTGCCTCGTCCAGCCGCAGCCGGTGGCTGATGATCTGCTCGGGGTGCAGGCGGCCGGCAGCGACCAGGTCGAGCAGCGGCCGCAGGTAGGCGTGGACGTTGGTGCAGCCGGATCGAAAGGTGAGGTCGCGGTTCCAGGCGTCGAAGTAGGGGAAGTCGCCGGTCAGCTCGGAAGGCACGCCCACCGAGGACACCGTGCCCCCGCCGCGCACGCAGTTGATGGCGGTCTGGATGGCCGCGGCCTGGCCGACGCACTCCAGCACCGCGTCCGCCCCGAAGCCGCCCGTATGCCGGTGGATCTCCGTCTGCGGGTTCACCGCGCGCGGGTCGAGCGGCACGGCGCCGAGATCGGCGGCGAGCTCGAGCCGGCTGTCCACGGTGTCGACGGCGAAGACGCGAGCAGGTCCGAACAGCTGGGCGCACGTCACCGCCATCAGGCCCACCGGCCCCACTCCGATCACCGCCACCGTGTCGCCCGCCCGGATGCCGCCTCGCTCGGCGGCGAAGAAGCCGGTGGCGAGAATGTCGCCGGCGAAGATCGCCTGCTCGTCCGTGACGTTCGCGGGAATCGGCGCCAGGTTCAGGTCGGCCTTCGGCACCACGCAGTACTCCGCCTGCGAGCCGCCCAGCCCTCCGAAGTAGGAGCCGTGGCCCAGGATCGCGCGCTCCTCGCACTGCGCCCACCACTGCCGCCGGCACTGGTAGCACACGCCGCAGGCCGCGTAGAACGAGGCCACCACCCGGTCGCCCGGCCTCACCGATCTGACCTCCGGCCCCACCTGCTCGACGACGCCGACCAGCTCGTGACCGAGGACGGCGCCCTCGTCCACCGGCACGTGGCCGTGGTAGATGTGCAGGTCCGAGCCGCAGATGGCGGCCAGGGTGATGCGCACCAGCGCGTCGGCGGGCGCCGCGAGCTCGGGCCTGGGTACGTCGCTGACCCGGAAGTCGCCCGGGCCATGAAAGGTGACGGCCTTCACGTCCCCTATCCTGGCACCTCTGGCGATGCGGGTCGCGCCTGCTCGCTGCTCGCCGGCCGGCCCCCAGCGTGGGGCGCGCGGGTGGCCGGCCGCGCTCCGAGCCGGCCGTCACGAGATGATCGTTTCTCTCGCCGCGATCCGCGAGCAGAGCCAGCGATAGGGTCCGTCCCCGGCGGCGTTGCCGGGGACGATCTGTTCCGGGTGCCACTGGACCGCGAGGAGCGGCGCACCGACGCCGACCGCTGCCTCGACGACGCCGTCCGGCGAGCAGGCCGCGGCGCGCAGTCCGGGGCTGAGCTCCAGCACGGCCTGGTGGTGGAGGCTGTTCACCGTGGGCCGGTCGCCCAGGAGCTCCCGGAGCTCGCCGTCGACGACATCGACATCGTGGAACTCGGGTGCCGGTCCTCCGGTGCCGTGCCGGAGCCGCCCGTCCTCCGGCGCGAGGTGCTGCTCGAGAGACCCACCCATGGCGACGTTGAGCAGCTGCATCCCCCTGCAGATGCCGAGAATCGGCATTCCGCGCGCGATGGCGCTCCGCGCCAGCCGGAGCTCGAACTCGTCACGCTTGCGGATAGTCGGCCCGAGCTTCGGTTCGGGGACGTGGCCGTACAGCCCGGGGTCGATGTCCGAGCCCCCGGTGAAGATCAGGCCGTCGACGAGGTCGAGGTACGCCTCGGCCCTCGCGGGGTCCAGCGCGGGAATCGCGATGGGCAGCATGCCGAAGGCCAGGGCCTTCTCGAAGTAGTTGAGAGCGAAGAGGGCCTGCTCGGAGCCGTCGAAGCCACGCTGCGCGGAGATGGGGCCGGGGAGCAGGTAGCCGAGGATCCCGATCAGCGGTTGGCGAGCTCTCAGCCGGCTCCGGTGCATTCGGGCCTCAAGTCCGTTTGACACGGCCGGACATCATTGCTACACTCCACCGGGCGCTAATGTTACAACATTTGAGCCATAAAGTCACCCCGTTCAGGCTCCGCCTCGGAGAGCAGGTGGCAGAGCTCCTGCTGGCGGCGATTCGGCTGCACGAGTTCCTGCCCGGGGAACGGCTGCCGAGCGAGCGCGAGCTCTGTGCCAGGTTGGGCGTCAACCGCACAGCGGTCCGGGAAGGCCTGCGATGGCTGGAGCACCAGCGCTTCATCGAGGTCCGACGGGGCAAGTACGGTGGGGCCTTCGTCCTCCATGCGCCGGTGGAGCTCGCGCTGGAGCGCCTTCAGGGCAAGATTCCCGATCTGCGCCAGCTCTTCGAGTTTCGGGGGGTGATCGAGCCGATGGCGGCGGCCATGGCGGCGGAACGCATCGACGATGCCGAGCTGGGCCGCCTGCGCGGGCTCCGCGAGCGGGAACAGGGAGAGCTCGGGCTGACGCGGGCGCAGTTCCGCGCCATCGACGTGGAGATCCACGAGATCATCGCCGCGGCCTCCAGGAACGAGTACATCTTCCAGGCCGTCCGCGAGATACGGCTGCGCCTGGCCCCCGGCCTCGACGTGATCGGCCGCACGCTCACGAGGCGCCGCGAGTCCCAGGCCGGCCACGCCGAGCTGCTCGACGCGCTCGAGCGGCACGACGCCCAGGCGGCCGCCGCCGTCATGGAGCGTCACATCGCGGCCACGCGGCGGGCGATCGCGGCCTCGCTGCGGGACAACGGCATCGACCTGGCGGCCGGCGCGCCGGCTGGTGCGGTGGCCACCAGCAGCTGGCAGCCGACGGCGAAGGGCACAGGTTCCCGTGCCGGCTGAGCAGGTCATGCAACCCTCTACCGGCCCTGGCGGGCCACCTCCCCCGCAAGGGGGGAGGTAC
>DATFRD010000227.1:0-9857 GCA_035263645.1 Candidatus Dormiibacterota bacterium
CCGGTTCTCGGTCCAGCCGTGATAGTCCCAGCCCACGATGGCCCCGCTGGCGTCGAGGCCGGCCTTCAGGTTCATCACCATCGGAGTGCCGTAGTTCTCCCAGGAGATCTCGTCCGCCCGCATGTACTGGAGGCGGACCGGCTTGCCGACGGCCTGCGAGATGAGGGCGGCGCTGATCGAGACGTCGTCCGCCCCGTTGATGCCGTAGCAGCCCGATCCCTCGACGTAGTTCACGCGCACGTTCTGCTGCGGCAGGCCGAGCGCCGTGGCGACCGCCCCCCGCAGCTGGTAGACGCCCTGGGTGGGCGACCAGACCTCGGCCACCCCGTCGTGCACGTCAGCGACGGCGCAGGAGGGGCCGATCGAGGCGTGCGCCTGGTAGGGGTGCAGGTAGGTGGCCTGCAGGACATTCGCCGCCCCCGAGAGCGCGCCGTCCACGTCGCCGCTGTTCTGGATGACGCGGGTGTTGAATCTGGTGGCGTTCTGGATCGTGTCGTACAGGGCCGCCTGCTCGGGCAGGCTGGCCGGGTCGTTCCACGTGACCTTGAGCGCCTGGGCCGCGGCTATCGCCTGCTCCTCGCGGCGGGCGACCACGGCGACGAGGCTGCCTTTCGTAACCAGCTTGACGAAGCCGGGTAGGTGGTTCACCGACGACTCGTCGGCGCTCGCCAGGGTGGCGTTGGCCAGCGTCCCCGTGATGGTCCTGGCAATCGCCGTGGGGCTGCCGGCCAGGGGCGCCGGCCGCGCGGGCCGCACCATGCGTGCATGCAGCATCCCGGGAACCGTGACGTCCTGGACGTATTCGAACTGCCCGAACATCTTGGCCGGGATGTCCTCCCGGGGCAGCGACTGGCCGACCACGGTGTACTTGCTCGACGACTTCGGCCTGACCTGGTTGGAGACCGCGGCGCCGAACCTGGCCCCGCCCAGCAGCTCGCCGTACGAGACCGTCTTGCTGCTGTCCCCGACGACGCTGACAACGCCCTTGCTGACCGTGAGCCTGTCGGCCGTGACGCCCAGCCTGGTCGCCGCCATCCCGAGGAGCGCCTGGCGCGCCGACGCGGCCGCGATGCGCAGGCCCGTGGCCCACTGGGTGCGGATGGTCTGGCTGCCGGCCGTGTACCCCTGGTCCACGGTCTGGCCGGTCACGCCCTGGACCAGCGAGGTCTTCTCGAAGGCGACGTCGAGCTCCTCGGCGACGATCTGCCGGGTCGCGGTCACCGTCCCCGTCCCCAGCTCGACCTTGCCGGTGAGCACGGTGACCGAGCCGTCCCTGGCCACCGCGAGCCAGGAGTCGATCTGGTCGCCCGGCACCGTCAGCGGACCGAACTTGCCGGGCGGCGTGATGCTGGCGGCCAGCGCCTGCCGCTGGTCGAGGTAGACGGGCAGGCTGATCGCGACGACGAGCCCGCCGGCCGCCTTCAGGAAGTCGCGCCGTGTCGCGGTCAGGAGACCCTGAGTGGCCATCCTCGCCTCCTCCTCAGAGGACCCCGGCGGCCTGCTTGACCGCTCGGACGATCCGGTAGTGGGTGCCGCACCGGCACAGGTGACCCGCCAGGGCGGACTTGATCTGGGCGTCCGACGGCCTGGGCGTGGAGCGCAGGAACGCGTCGCTCTCCAGGATCATCCCGCTGATGCAGTAGCCGCACTGCGCCGCCTGCTGGCGGATGAACGCGGTCTGCAGCGGGTGCGGGTGCGCCGCGCTGCCCAGGCCCTCCAGCGTCGTCACCGCCCGGCCGGCCGCGCTCGACACCGGGGTTACGCAGGCCCGCACGGGCCGGCCGTCGAGCTGGACGGTGCACGCGCCGCACTCGGACAGCCCGCAGCCGAACTTCGGTCCCTTGAGGCCCATCTCGCTGCGCAGCACGTACAGCAGGGGGGTCGACGGGTCGGCCGCGACCCGGCGGTCCTCCCCGTTCACCCTGATCGTCAGGCCGCCGCCGAACAGGCCCGCCCGCGCGGCCAGCGCGGCGCCTCCGCCGACCACCGCCGCCGCCGCCGCCGTCGCGCCGAGGCCGATGGCCGCCCGCCGGCTGCGCACCGCCCCGCCACCCCCGCCGGCCGCACCGCCCCCACCGTCCCCCGCGGCAACGCCCTCCGGTCCTTCCTCCGGACCGGGGTCCGAACCGCTCTCTCCGTTGTCCATCACAGCTCCCCCTGGGATCGACGCTCCTCGTCCCCCCTCCGGTCGACCGGCGTGGCGCTGCCGTCGGATGGGACGTACGACTCCTGCGGCCGCCGGCCGCTCACGCCCTCGGCATACGCTTCCCTCCCATTTCTCCTGCCGTCACCGCCGGCGATCCGGCACCGAGCCAGTCCTGGCCGGTCAGGTGACCGTCAGGGTGCCCTCCATGCCGGCCGCCCGATGGCCGGGCACGTCGCAGAAGATCGTGTAGGTGCCTGCGGCCACGTTGGCGACGGTGAAGGTGGCCTGGTTGCCGGGCTGGACCAGCTCGCTCTTCGCGACCTGCTTGCCCGAGGCATCCGCGATCACCATGTCGTGGGCCGTGGTGCCGGTGTTGTTCAACAGGAAGTTCACGCTGCCCGACTTCGCCTGCAGGGTGCTGGGCGTGAACTTGAACTCGCTCATCCCGACCTGGAGCGAGCCGGCCGGCGCCCCGCCGCCGGCGCTGCCGCCGCCGCCGCCGCTCCCGCCGCAGGCCGCAAGGCCAGAAAGGCCAGAGAGGAGGAGGAGCAGCAGCATCAGGCCGAGTCCAGCCGATCGAACACGCATAGATGACCTCCCAGCGGAGCGGGGCGAGCCCACTCGACGCACGTGACGATCCGGTGTGCGGGCCCCGATGTCCTGTGTCACAGCTTACGACGCCCGTCGCAACCCACGGTATACCGAGCCGGCCCGACGTCGGCCCACCCCGCCCTCGCTCGGCCCACGAGAGGTCACCCGTCACTGCTGCACCACCTCGATGCGCAGGCCGAACGGGCCCTCCATGCTCCAGGCCGCGGCGCCCCAGTACGGCGGCTCGGGTCGGGGCGGCAGCGGCCGGGCGGCGCTGGCCGCCGGCCTCGAGCCGGCGAACGTGACCGAGGTCACCCCCGCCGAGCCCTCCGGCCTCGGCACCGCCTTCGGCGGGTACTCGTCGACCTCGACGACCGAGCCGCCCGCCAGCTGGACCGTGCTGATCCGGTGCAGCGTATCCGCGGGCAGGCCGTAAGCCTGGTTCAGCACCCTGACCGGCAGCGGGTGATCGGTGACCCGGGGGACCCCGAAGGCGGACTCGAAGAAGCCGCGGGACGCCTCCACGTCCTGGGTCGCCAGCACCGCCACGAAGACGCGGTGCTCGCCGTCGCCCAGCGCCGGCAGGCTGAAGAGGTCCGGCTGCCGGCGCACCTGCGTCAGGTACAGGCCCTCCCCGCCCGGCCCCGACGCCTGCAGGGCGCGCAGGGCGTCGCCGCCGCCGACGGCGCTCGGCCGCTGGAGCACCTCGAAGCCAGGCACCCCGAGGCAGCGCTCGAACGTGGCGTCGGCGTCGGCGACCATGATCTCGAGCGCCGCCCAGCCCAGGGTCCGGAACGTCGGCTGGCGGGCGGCGCCCGGCGCCTCCAGCAGCCGGACCAGGCCCCATCTCGCGCCCACCGGGCCCAGCACGCACCACCGCACGCCGTCCCGCCGGCCCGCGGCGACCTCGTGCCAGCCCAGGAGGGCCCGGTAGGCGGCCGCCGCGCGGTCCAGGTCGGCCACCACGACGGTCGCGGCCAGGATGGGGCCGAGCGCGGGTGCCAAAAGGCTCAACGCACACGCTCGGGCCGGGCCCCTGCGGGCGCCTCGGCTCGGGAGCCCGGCACAGGGCAGGTTGCGGCCAGCAGCGGGTCCAGGGAGGCGGCCTGGGCGAGGGCCGCGCAGGCCGCCGCCAGCCGGGGCGCGACGGGGCCGGCATTGTCGGCCAGCTTCGCCGTCAGCTCGCCTCGGGAGAGCGGGCGGTCGGGGCCGCCCCGGGTGCTCATGACGCGCTCCTCCAGCCACTGGCCGTCGTGGGTCCGCACCCCGACCACCGCCGGCAGCCGGCCGGGGAAGACGCGCGTGCACTCCTCGTCGACGACGACCTCGCAGGCCTCGGCGATCCGGCGCCGCTCGGGGTCGGCCAGCGTGGCCTCGCTGAAGTCGCTCGTCGACACCCCGAGCCCGCTCCCGCCGGCGAGCGCGGTGGCGAAGACGAAGGGGCCGCTGAACGCCGCGTGGTAGGGCGTGCGCGGGCGGCGCTTCTCATCGATCGGGTCCCCGATCGTCCGCCAGGCCGCGGCCGCGGTCCCGATCGTCACCCTCTCCACCGCCTGGGGCCGCAGGCCGCGGGCCTTGAGCGCGAGGGCGGCGTCGACGATCGCGTGCGTGAAGTGGTTGCACGGGTAGGGCTTGTAGACGATGCCGGGCGTGTCCCAGCGCTCGCCGAGCGCCTCGGTCAGCGCCTCGGGCCGCCAGCGATCCCCGCAGAAGGCGCGGAACAGGCCGAACCGTCCCTCGAGGACCGTCGGCGGCCCGGTCAGGCCGTGGGCCGCCATACCGGCGCCGGTGACCGCGGCGTGGGCCGCCCAGCCGCCGTGGAACTTCTTGACCGACCCGCCGGCGCGGTTGGCCTCGACCAGGCCCGCTCCCATCGAGCACGCGATCGCGATCGCGTCCGCGATGCCAGAGGCGGCGAGTCCCCGCAGGCGGGCGCAGCCGGCGGCGCCGGCGACGGCGCCCAGGATCGAGGTGGCGTGCAGGCCGCGCTCGAAGAAGACGGAGTTGCCCAGCTCGGGGTCGTACTGGGCCATCGCGAGTCGCGTGTTCAGCTCGTAGGCCGCGACCAGCGCGACCAGGGCCTCGCGGCCGGTCGCGCCCGCGGCCTGCGCCTGGGCCAGGATCGCCGGCACCATCGGGGCGCTGGGGTGGACGATCGAGGGCAGGTGCGTGTCGTCGAAGTCCAGCGCGTGGGCGTACGTGCCGTTGACCAGGGCCGCCACGGCCGCCGGGCCTCGTCGCCTCTCGCCCACGAAGCTCGCCTCAGGCCGGCCCGGCCCCCACTCCTCGCGCAGCCTCCTGACGGCGACGGCGGCGTCGACGTCGCGGGCGGCGATGCAGATGCCGAGGACGTCCATGACGCGGTCCCTGGCGCTCTCCACCACCTCGGGCGGGACGTCCTCGAAGCGCAGGCTCTGCACCCACTCGGCCAGCCGGATGGCGAACGGCCTCACGCGGGTGGGATGGCAAGCGGCCGGACGGGCGACCCGGTCGCGCCGACCAGCTTCAGGGGGGCCAGCACGAAGAGGAACTCGTGCACCCGGTCGCGCGCCAGCTCCTCCAGCGCCATCACCTCCACGATGTGGATCCCGTTCTCGACCAGCAGGATCGTGTGGACCGGCAGACGCGCGTGGCCGGCGCCCGGCACCAGCCACTCGTAGGCGATCGTGTCCGCGCCCGTGACGCGCACGAGGCGGCTGGCCAGCCAGCGAGCCGCCGACTCGTCCGGCCCGGGCACGCCGGTGGCCAGGCCGGCGAATGCGGCGGCGTCCTGGTACCTGCCGACGGGCCAGCCCGAGCGCACCAGCACGGCGTCGCCGGCGCGGACCTCGACACCCTGCGCCGCGCACGTGCGCTCCAGCTCGTCGGCGGTGACCGGGTGGGCCGCCTCGAGCGCCTCCCGGCCGAGCGCGCGGGGGATGTCCAGCAGGACGCCCCGGCAGACCATGGGCGCGACGGTCTCCACGCCGAGCTGCCGGAACCCGCCTCCCCTCGACGCCTCGGCGGCGTCGAGCCCGCCGTGCAGCTTCATGCCGTGCGAGACGTGGCATAGGGCGTCGATGTGGGTGCCGGTGTGGCCGCCCATCGTGAACAGCTCGTTGGCGCCCGAGCCGCCGTCCGCCCTGATCGAATCGCCGTGCCGGCGCATCAGCGCCATCCGGAACGCCGGGTGGTTCGGGCTCGTGGGCGTCGACGCCTCCAGGGGCTGGGCCAGGTCGTAGACCCGCGCCCCCTCGAGCAGCCGCCAGGGCTCTCTCACGTCACAGCACGCCGGCGCTGCGCAGGCGGTCCAGCTCGGCCCGGTCCCGACCCAGCCGGCCGTACACGAGCTCGTTGTCCTGGCCCAGGCGGCGACCGGGCCAGCGCACCTCGCCCGGCGTGGCGCCCAGGCGGGCGATCACGTTCTGCATCAGGACGCTGCCCAGGTCTTCGTCGGGCAGGCGGAGAAAGGTGCCCAGCGCCCGGAACTGGGGATCAGCCACGATCTGGCTGATGTCGTAGACGGGCGCCACGGCGGCACCGGCCGCCTCGAATTCGCGCATCACGTCGTCGAGGTCGCGGTCGGCGATCCAGCCGCCCACGATGGCGTCCAGCAGGTCGGCCCGCCTCGCCCGCTCGGCCTGGTTGGCGAACCACGGCTCGTCGACCAGCTCCGGGTGCCCGACCAGGGTCACGACCCGCGCAGCGACCGTGTTGGCGGACGAGGAGATCGCCACCCAGTGTCCGTCGCGGGTCCGGTACGTGTTGCGCGGCGCGTTGTTGGCCGAGCGGTTGCCGGTGCGCTCCGGGACCAGGCCCAGCGCGTCGTACGCCGTCGCCTGGGCGCCCAGGACCATGCGGATCGGCTCGATGATCGCCAGGTCGATGACCTGGCCCCGGCCGCCGCAGGCGTCGCGGTGGTACAGGGCGGTCATGGCGATGAAGGCCCCGGCCAGGCCCGCGATCCCGTCCGCCAGGCCGAAGGGGGGCAGCGTGGGCGGCCCGTCCGGAGGGCCGGTCATCGCGGCGAAGCCGCTCATCGACTCGGCCAGCGTGCCGAACCCCCGCCGCCGGGCGTACGGGCCGAACTGGCCGAAGCCGGTCGTCCGCAGCATCACCAGGCCCGGGTTGAGCTCGCCCAGCCGCTCATAGCCCAGGCCCCAGCGCTCCATCACGCCGGGCCGGAAGTTCTCGACCAGGACGTCGGCGCCCCGGACCAGCTCGCACAGCAGCGCCCGGCCCTCGGCGTGGCCCAGGTCGAGCGTGACGCAGCGCTTGTTGCGGCTCAGCTGCTTCCACCAGAGGCCGACACCGTCCTTCTGGGCGCCGTGGGTCCGGAGCGGGTCGCCGCGCGGATGCTCGATCTTGATCACCTCGGCCCCGAGGTCGCCCAGCAGGGCGGCCGCGAAGGGACCGGCGTAGATGGTGGCCAGGTCGAGCACGGTCAGCCCTGACAGGGGGCCTCCGGCCACGCGGCGTCAGGCCCTGACGGCCGCCTGGCGGCGGCCGCTGAGCGGGCGGGCCAGGAACTCGCCGGAGGCCGGCGCCACCACCTCGCCGTCGCGGAAGACCACGCGGCCGCGCAGCATCGTCAGCCGGGGCCAGCCCCTGAGCCTCACGCCCTCGAACGGGGTGTGGTCCTGGGCCGAGTGGAGGAGGCCAGGGCTCACCACCTGCTCGCGCTCCAGGTCCACAAGGGCCAGGTCGGCGTCCGAGCCCACGGCGATCACGCCCTTGACCGGGTACAGGGCGTAGGCCTGGGCGGGGTTGGCGCTCGCCAGGTGGGCGATCCGCTGGAGGCTGAGGCCACGCCGGTGGTAGCCCTCCGAGAGGAGGACCGGGTAGAGCAGTGCAGTGCCTCCGAAGCCGGGCTGGGCCGGCCACAGCTCGTCCCGCTTCAGCTCCTCCAGGCAGCAGGCGTGGTCAGAAGCCACCCACTGGAGCGTGCCGTCGCGGACCGCCTGCCAGAGCGCGTCCACGTCGTCCCTGGCCCGGATGGGCGGGTTGACCTTGCCGCCCAGGCCGCGGCCCTCGAGCCCGTCGTAGGTCAGGCAGAGATGGTGGAGCGTGGTCTCGGCCCGGATGTCAAGCTCCGGGTAGAGGCTCCGGACCTCGCGCAGCGCCCGCACGGCGTCAGCGCTCGAGAGGTGGAGCAGGTTGACGCGCACGCGGGCCTCGCTGGCCAGCACGCCCGCCTCGTGGATCGAGAGCCGCTCGGAGAGCGGCGGCCGCGCCCTGCTGTACGTCTCCAGCGGGGGCAGGCCAAGGTCCCTGACGCGCTCGATGAAGAGCTTGATCAGCTCCGAGCTCTCGCAGTGCAGGGACAGGGAGACCCGGCCCCGGTCGCCGTACCTGGCGTCTGCCTCGGCGATGCGCTCCATCATCGCGAGGAGGTGGCCCAGGTCGTAGGAGTCCGACATGGTGTACGCCGCGGCGTCCGTCGACGACGCGGCCAGGTTCAGCCCCTTGTAGAACATGTAGTACTTGAAGCTGGGCACGCCCGCCTCGCCGGCCATCCAGTCGATCTCGTCCAGCTGGGCGGTCGTCATCGGCGCGATGTGGAAGCCATAGTCGGTGTGAGCGCGTCCCCTCGTCCGGCCGAGGACCTCGGGCAGGATCTCCCGGTACGGCCCCACCCGGTTCAGGTAGTGGCTGCCGGTCCGGAAGTAGCTGATCACGCTGGTCGCGCCCCCCACCAGCGAGGACTCCGTCTCCGAGGCGGCGTCCTCCTCGATCGGCCGGTAGATGCCGATGTGGAAGTGGGAGTCGACCGCCCCCGGCAGGACGTGGAGACCGCCGGCGTCCACGACCTCCTCGGCCTCCGAGCTCGGGATGTCCTCGGCGATGGCCGCCACCCGGCCGCCACGGATGCCGATGGCGACCTCGGCCGGCTCCGCCAGCCCGGGCAGGACCACCCGGCCCCCCGAGACGACGGTGTCGTAGCGGCTCATCCTTCCTCCTCGAGCGAACCCCGCCGCCGCCGGCGGTGCCACAGAGGGTACCACGGCAAACGCGATCGACGGAACGAAGCGCAGCAGACGTTCCGAGAGACGGAACAGCTAGCCAATCTGCCGCGACAGCCCGGCGGCTGCGTCGGCCACGGCCCTGCCGTACTCGCCGACCTCGTCCAGGCCGAGGCGCTGGCGCGGCCCGCAGACGCTGATGCTGCCGAGGACGCGCCCGCGGGCGGTGACCAGGGGCGCCGCGACGGCCGCCGCCCAGGGATCGCGCTCGCCGGCGCTGGCCGCGTAGCCGACCTCGCGGGCTCGCCTGACCTCCTTTAAGAGCCGCGACCGCGACGTGATGGTGTCCGGGGTGAGCGGCCGCAGCGAGACGGACTCCAGGTAGGCGTCGCGCTCCCGCTGGGGCAGCGCCCCCAGGATGGCCCGGCCCGACGCCCCCGCGTACAGCGGGAAGCGGGCGCCGATCTTCACGGTCATCCGGACCGCCCGCGGCCCCTCCACCTGGCTCACGTACACCCGCTCGCGGCCGGTGAGCAGGCTGAGGGTCACCGTCTCCTGGGTCCGCCGGCTCAGCTCCTGCATGACGGGGAGCGCCAGCGCCCGGATGTCCGGCGTCCCCATGGCGACCATGCCGAGGTCGATCGCCCGTGGGCCCAGGCGGTAGCGGGCGCCGGTCTCGTCCCGCTCCACGAAGCCGGTCCTGACCAGCGAGGCCAGGATCCGGTGGACCGCGCTCTTCGGCAGGTCAAGGCTCCTCGCGATCTCGCTGACCCCCAGCACCCGGTCGCCCTCGGTGAAGGCCAGCAGGATGCCCATCGCCCGCTCGACGGTCTGCACCGGGACTTAGATGAGCGCTTCCGAATTGCCGACGGATCTTCGGCGCCCATGCACCCCATCTCGCGGCCCTGCTTCTGCGGTCCTCGCTCACCCATTGACGAAACGGCCTATCCGCTTCACTCCAGTGACCCCAACATGTTGTGATGCCTTCCCGTGAGCTGATCGACGGTGACCTGGCGGGTGGCGACGGCTTGCTGGAGAAGTCGGAAGAAGAGCAGGCCACGGTGCCGGGCACCGCGTCGGTTGAAGCGGAAGGTGAACTCGTCGAGGTAGTAGTCGAGGTGGTGGACTCGCACCGCGCCCTGGTGGGTACCCAGCAACCAGCGCTGAAGCAGCGAGGC
>DATFRD010000228.1:0-38452 GCA_035263645.1 Candidatus Dormiibacterota bacterium
GCGCACCGCCTTCTCCGCCGAGGAGTGGGTGTGGGACGTCAGGTAGACCGTCAGCGGGTCGCGCACGCCCGACCGGTTGGCGCGGCCGTCGGTGGCCCGCTCCCGCGCCGCGACCACCGCGCAGAGGGCGCCGCTGGAGGCGGAGTCCTGGATGACCCCCCCGCCGGCGCCGGACGAGCGGAAGCGGTCGGGAAGCCCGCAGAGCTCGACGAGCCAGTCCATGACGTGCGTTTCTAGCTCGGTGCAGGCCGGGCTGGTCGACCAGAGCATGCCCTGCACGCCCAGGCCGGCCGAGAGCAGCTCCGCCAGGACGGAGGGCCCCGACGCGTTGCCGGGGAAGTAGGCGAAGAAGCTCGGGGACTGCCAGTGCGTGATGCCAGGCAGGATCACCTCGTCCAGGTCGCGGAGCACGGCTCCGAACGCCTCTCCGGACTCCGGCGGGCCGGAGGGGAGCGCCGACCGCACGTCCCCCGGCCGCGCCCGCGAGAGCACGGGCAGCTCCTCCACCCGCTCCAGGTAGCCCGCCACCCACTCCACGGCCTCGCGGCCCCAGCGGCGGAACTCATCGGGGGTCATGTGATAGGTGTTGCGCACTGCGGCCATCGTGGCACGCCCGGCGCAGCGTCGGCGGCGCCTGTTCGAAGTCCCTCCTCCCCTCGCGGGGGAGGTGGCCCGCCAGGGCCGGAGGGGGGGCCCTGACTGCGGATCTGGCCATCCGGGGCATCGAGCGCTCAGTGGCTGGGTCTGATTGGTCCCCCCCACCCAACCTCCCCCGCGGGGGGGAGGGGCATCTACCGCGACTGACCTGGCAATCTGCTCAGGCCGAGACGCGGTCCGGGCGTCTCCTGGGAGAACTCCTGGCCGCCGCTGGGCGGCGAGGGGCGGTGCCGCCTACCGGGATCGAGATCCGCACGGCAGTGCCCTCGCCGGGGGCCGAGTCGATCTCCACGGCACCGCCCAGGCTGCGGGCCCGCTCGTCGAGGTTCCGAAGCCCCTGGCCGGCGCCGCCCAGCTTCCTCGTGTCGAAGCCGCGCCCGTCGTCCTCGACCTCGATCAGCGCCCGGTCCGCCTGCCGGACCAGCCTCACCCGGCACGCCCGGGCCCGCGCGTGGCGGACCACGTTGGAGAGCGCCTCCGCTACGAGCTTCTGCATCTCCGCCTCGATGCCGCCCAGCCCGTGCCCGAGCCGCCGGTCGAACTCCAGGGTGGCGTCGGTCTCGGACTCGCTCCTGACGGTGGAGACGAGCCTGCGGAGCGCCGCTTCGAGGCGGCCGGCGCCGACCAGCTCCGGCCGCAGGCTGAAGATGTAGCTCCTCAGCTCCCCGATCACGCCGTCGATGTCATCGGCAGCCGTGTTCGACCATTCGCCGACCTCCGGATCGGCAGCGTGCGCCGCCTGCCATCGGAGCATGAGGCCGACGTGGAAGAGGGACTGGATCGCGCCGTCGTGCATGTCGCGGGCGATGCGCTCCCGCTCCTTCAGCAGCGTGACCCGCTCCAGCTCCTCCCGCACCCGGGCGTAGTCGATGGCGAAGGCCGCCGCCGCCGCGAGCTGCTCGAGGTCGGCGCACTCGACGTCGGTGAAGGGAACCTTCCGGCGCAGCATGAGCACCCCGAGCCGGCGGTTGGCGGCCACGGCCGGGATGAGCACCGCGGCCCCGGACCTGCCGGTTCCCTTCCAGAACCTCATCCGGGCCGCCCTGGCGTCCTCGATCCCGATCCGCCGGCCTTCCCGGAGGACCCGGCCGCACAGCGACCCGGCGACCGGCACCCGCTGCCCGCGCACGGCGTCGGCATCCGGCCCGTCGGCCGCCTCGATCACGAGCTCGGTGTCCTCCGGGCTGCCCACCGCGATGGCGGCCGTCTCCGCGCCGACGAGCTCACGCGCCCTGGCGGCGGCCACGCCGAGGACCCGGTCATCACCGGGTCCGGCCATGACCGTCCTGGTCACCTCATACGACGCCTCGATGAGCGCCCGGCTCCGCCAGTGCTCCGTGACGTCGCGGTTGGTCTCCAGGATGGAGACGGGAGCGCCCCGCTCGTCGCGGACGAGCGCCTGGCGGCTGGAGACCACCAGCTGGGCGCCGTCCCGGCGCCGGTGCCTGACGTGGCCCTCCCACCGCCCGGTCCGGGCGAGCGCGCGGTCGACCGCCTGCTCCGACTCCGGGAAGACCGTCCGCAGGAGCGCGTGCGACCGACGGCCCACCGCCTCGGCTCGAGAGAACCCGTACGTGTCGGCCGCGCCCTGGTTCCAGAACTGGATGCGGCTGTCGTCGAACCGGCGCAGCAGGATGCACTCCTGGGCGAGCTCGAGCAGCTGGGCGCGCTCACGCGCCTCCTGCAGGTGGCGGCGACGCCCGGTGGCGTCCCGCACGGCGGCCACCACCATGGTGCCCTGGCGCGTTGGGACGGGGCCGAGCGAGATGTCCACCGGCACCTCGCGGCCGTCCTTGCGACAGAGCCGAAGGTTATGCACGGAGTCCAGCGCCCGCGCCGGGCTTCCCGCTGCCCGGTGCGCCCCCCGGTGGGCCTCGTGCCCGGCCCGCAGGGCCGGCGGGACCAGGACCTCGACATGACGCCCGAGCAGCTCGGCGGCCGCGTAGCCGGACAGGCTCTCGATCTCGCGGTTCAGGAAGAGGAGGCGACCGCCCTCGTCACACACGACGACGCCCACCGCGGCGGCGTCGAGCAGGGTCTCCGGCGACAGCCCGCAGGCGGCCTCCGAAAGGGAGACCGGGGGCGGACCTGGGGACGATTCCATGACAACGGCTGACAATCCCAGGTGGTGTCCGGACGGAGCCCGCCCCGGCCCATGCATGCACCGGCGCGGGTTCCGCGGAACCCGGTCGCTGCCACCGTACACGCGATTGCCACGCCGGCACGACTTCCAACTGCATGGATTCCGGCCCGTGCGATTGCACGACACGTGCGCCGCACCCCAGGGGTGCGGCCGAAAACCCAGCCGGATCTTTGGCGCCCATGCACCCCATCTCCCCACCCCACGAAATCCGCACCTCACCACCGCGATTTCGCGGGGACCCCTGGTCCGGCGTTGCCTCCTGCGGTGCTCAGTCACGCCCTTGAGGGCGCTCCTTCCGCTCCTCGTCGGCGCAACCGGATCTGGGGCACCTGGCCCCCAAATCTCTCGGCCAGGTTTCCGGCCGCACCCCTAAACGATCAGCATCGCGTCCCCGAACTCGTGCCAGAGGTACCCCCTCTCCATGGCCTCCACGTACGCCCGCCGCAGCAGCGGTTCGGGCACGAACGCCCGCAGCAGCTCGAAGTGGCTGGCCTGGGGCTCGTGCAGACCGGTCAGCAGCGCGTCGACGACCCGCGGCGGTCGCGCCGGTCCGATCGCGAGCTCCGTCCATCCCCGCGAAGGCGCGACCCGGCCGTCCGCGTCGCCGGCGCTCTCCAGCGCCCGCACCACGGTCGTGCCGACCGCGACCACGCGCCTGGCGCGGTTGACGGCCTCCGCCGCCAGCGGGTCGACCTCGAACCACTCCTCGAAGAGGCGGTGCTCCAGGTCGAAGGCGTCGTCCTGGTAGGAGCTGAGGCCCGTGTGCAGCACCAGCTCGGCGACGCCGACCCCGCCCCGGCGCAGCCGGCCCAGCAGCTCCCAGGTCAGCGGGCGGGCGGCCGAGGGCGACTCGGCCGAGCCCGGGTGGCTCGCGAAGACGGTCTGGTACGCGTCAAGCGGCACCGGCACGGGGACGTACGAGTAGCGGATGGGCTCGCCGTGGCGCAGCACCAGGTCCAGGTCGCCCGCCGGCACGTCGAGCCGCCATAGAAGCGGGATGTCCGGCCGCCGGCCGACCACGCGGACGGCCGCGTCGCCGATCCGGAGGACCTCGCCCACCTGGAGCGGCACGTTCGCGAAGGGGGGCCCGGCCTGGACCACCAGCGCGTCCCACTCGCAAGGCCGGCGCACGCAGGGCCGAACCTGCACCGCCTCGCCGGACGCACGCCGCGCGCGCACGGCCGCGGGCAGCACCCGGCTGGTGTTCACGACGAGGACGTCCCCGGCCGCGAGGAGCGCCGGGAGCCGGTCGAACCGGGTGTGCGCGACGGACCCGGCGGCCCTGTCCACGAGCAGGAGCCGCACGTGGTCGCGGCGGAGCCCGCGCCGCTCCGGAGGCAGGCTCGCGCGGCGCTCGGCCGGCAGCGGTGGATACCCGGCGACCGCCGCGATCACCGTGCCGCCTCCCCCAGCTCGGTGGCGCGGCGGCGGACCCCGTCTGCCTCCGCCACCACCAGCCGCACGAACGCCTCGGCGACGTCGTCCGGTCGCGCCAGCCCGGCCGGGTCGTCGTCCGGCAGGGCCGCCCGGTGCATCTCGGTGTCCATGTCCCCCGGGTCGATGCTGACCGCGCGCACGCCGCTGCCCGCCAGCTCGGCGGCCCAGACCCGGGTCAGGCCGTCCAGACCGGCCTTGGCCGCCGTGTAGGCGCCCCACCCCGGATAGGCCTCGACCGCGGCGTCCGAGCTGACGTTGATCAGCACCCCGAAGCTGTGCATCAGCATCGCGCCCACCACCGCCCTGGCCAGGAGGAAGGGCGCCACGAGGTCGACGCGGACCACCTCGTCGAAGGCGTCGGGGTCGATGTCGGCGAGCAGGGGCAGCGGGACGGGCCCCAGCGTCGACGCGTTGTTGACCAGGACGTCCACGCGCCCGAAGCGATCGAGCGCGCGGGAGACCAGGCGCTCCCGGTCGGCGGCGACCGCGATGTCCGCCACGACCGGCAGCACGTCGGCTCCCAGGCCCCGGCACTCGGCCGCGGCCGCCTCCAGCCCCGCCTGGCCGCGTGCGCACAGCACGAGCGAGGCGCCCTCGCGCGCGTAGGCGGCGGCGACGGCCCTCCCCAGGCCCTTCGACGCCCCGGTGACCAGCGCAACCATGCCCGTCATGCGACTCATGCCCGGATGGTCCTCCCGGTCGGGCCGCGCGCACATCGGCCGGCGGTCCGCCATCGGCCTCGGTCTTTCGACCGAGGCCAGCCCGGGGGTGCCCCTGCTCCTCAGACGAGGCCCCGCCGGATGGCGAGCACGGCAGCCGCGGTGCGGTCGGGCACGCCCAGCTTCTGGAGGACGCTGCTCACGTGCGTCTTGACAGTCTTCTCCCTGATCAGCAGCCGGCGGGCGATCTCCTTGTTCGCAAGGCCCTCGACCACCAGGCCCAGCACCTCCGACTCGCGGGGCGTCAGCCGCTCGAGCGGGCTGCGCTGTGGCCCGCCGGCCCGCCGCATGAGGCGGGCGGCCACCTCGGGGTGGAGCGCCGGCCGGCCGGCGTGGACCTCGCGGATCGCCTCGGCGAGCCGATCCGGCTGGACGTCCTTGAGCAGGTAGCCGGCGGCTCCGGCCTGCAGGGCCGCGAACACCCGGTCCTCGTCCCCGAAGCTGCTGAGGACCAGCACGCGGGCCGCCGGCGCCGCCTGGCGCAGGGCCAGGATGGCCTCGACGCCGCCCCCGTCCGGCATGACCAGGTCCATGAGCACCACGTCCGGGGCGATGGCCGCCACGGCCTCCACTGCGTCGCGCCCCCCGGCCGCCTCCCCGGCCACCACGATGTCCGGCTGCAGCCGCAGGAACGCGCGCAGGCCCTGCCGGACCACGGCGTGGTCGTCGACCAGCATGACCCGAATAAGCTCGCCCATCTCGTCAGCCCCGCGGTCGGCCACGCGACCTCCGCCCGCGCCGGAGCCGAACCGAGACCTCGGTGCCCGAGCCTGGCCTGGTGTCGAGCCGCAGGTCCGCCCGCACCGCGAGCGCCCGCTCGCGCATGGTGGCCAGGCCCATCGTGCGCCGGGCGCGCGGCAGCCCGTCCGGCTCGAAGCCGGGGCCCCAGTCCCGTACGCTCAGCCGGACCTCCTCGGCGTCCTGCTCCAGGTCGACCCGAACGCGCGCCCCGGGCGCGTGGCGGACCGCGTTCGCCAGCGCCTCCTGAGCGATGCGGAGCAGGGCCAGCTCCTGGGCCGGCGCCGGACGCTGCTCGCCGTGCACGCGCAGCTCCACGGACGCACCGTGGGCCCGCCTGAGCGCCTCGACGTGGTCCCGCAGCGCGGTCTCCAGGCCGTCCCGCTCCAGGCTCTTGGGCCGCAGCGCCTGCACCAGCCCCCGCATCTCCCCGAGCGCGGCTGCCGCGGCCGCCTCCATGCGCGTCAGGGCCTCACGCGCGCCCGGATCGGACACCTGCAGGGCCGCCGCCCGCGCCTCGTACACCATGCTGAACAGGCGCTGCGAGACGGAGTCGTGCAGCTCGCGGGCGACCCTCGCCCGCTCCTCCATCGTGGCCAGCTGCTGGGCCTGCCGGTAGAGGCGCGCGTTCGCGATCGCGACCCCCGCGCAGGCCGCCAGCGTCTCGACCGTGCGCTGGTCCCCGACCGTGAACCCGGAGCCGCGGCCGGCGAGAAACAGGTTGCCCAGCACCTCGCCGCGGTGCTGGATCGGGACGCCCAGGAAGTCGGTCATCACCGGGTGGCCCGCCGGGTAGTAGCCGAAGCGAGGATGGCGGCGGATGTCGCGGAGCCGGATCGGGCCGTCCTTCAGCAGGGCGCCGAGCACGCCGTGGACGCGGGGCAGCTCGCCGATCTCGGCGGCCCGCTTCTCGGAGATCCCGACCGTGAGGAAGCGGGCGAAGCCGCCGTGCCCGTCCGGCACGCCGAGGGCGCCGTACCGGGACCGCACCGCCGACCGCGCCGTGCGCAGGACGCGGTCCAGGACCCGGTCCAGGTCCAGGTCGCCGGCGATGGCCAGCAGGTCCAGGGTACGTCGGTCCACGTTCTCACCATCCGGTACCTTCCCGGCACCACGCGTCATCCCCGCCGTGCGCGTCTCCGGCCCCGTCAAGTATTGACAACCCTCATGAGCTTCGATAAGGTTCTGCGCGGCCAGGGGCGGATCGGGTTGTCCGGGGGGCCGCCCCGCGGCCGATTTCGGAAGGGGCGGCAAGCACCCCCCTGCACGTTAGAACGTCGGCGGGGTGTTGACCCAGATCAGCCTGGTCGCCTCGCGTCCGGGGTTGCGCCACGAGTGCGCGACCGAGCTGGGGTAGTAGAGGCTGTCGCCCACGCCGAGCACGTAGCGCTCATGCTCGTTCAGCACCACCTCGAACACTCCCTCCAGCACGTACATGAACTCCTCGCCCTCGTGGGCGTAGCTGCCTTCGCTGCCCGCCCCCGGCTCCACGGTGAAGAGCTGGGGCTCCATGCGCGCCGAGCCGTCGGCCAGGTGCTCCACCAGCACGCCATGGTTGCGCACGGCGCGGCCGCGGCCGGCCCGCTTCAAGCTGGCCACCCGGCCGCCCTGGCCCTGGAGCAGCACGGCGAACGTGGTCCCGTAGTGGGCGAGCAGCCGGTGCAGCGTGGCCATGGAGGCGCCGCTCTGGTCGCGCTCCACCTCGCTGAGGAACGAGGGCGACAGGCCTGTGGCGGCTGCCGCCCGCTCGAGGGTCAGGCCCCGGTCGCGACGCAGCCGGCGCAGGCGCGGCCCGAGGGCGATCTCCCGCCGGGCTGGCCGGCGCTGCACGGTGTGGCCCTCGGCGGCGAGCACGCGGCGAATGCCCGCCAGGTTGAGCTTCTCCACTCGGCGCAGGTACGCGATACGGCGCAGGCGCACGAGGTCGTCCTCGCTGAACTGGCGGTAGCCGCTCGCCGACCGGGTTGTCCCGACGAGGCCCTCGCGCTCCCACGTCCGGACGCTCGCCGCGCTGACCCCCGCCAGCCGGGCGGCCTCGCCGACCCGGTAGCTGGCCCGCCGGCCGCTGTGACCGTCGCCGCCGGGCGGCGGATCGCCGCCGGGCAGCGGACCGCCGCTCGGCGGAGCGGGCTCCCGCACGCCTTCCAGAGCCAGACGCACTCCCTCCTCCCACGTCGCACCGCCGGACCGGCGCGTCCCGACCGACAACCTTCATTGTCGTACAGCGCCCGCGGTCCGGCGCGTCAGAGGCTGCCGCCGGCGCTGTCGAGCCGCTCGTCGAGGGCGACCAGCGTGCGCAGCAGCACGCGCGCGCCGTCGACGCAGTGGCGAGGGTCGGTGTGCTCGTCGGGCGAATGGCTGACGCCGCCGCGGCTGGGGACGAACAGCATGGCCTGGGGGACGAACCGGCCCACCACCATGGCATCGTGGCCGGCGCCGCTGGACATCCGACGGTGGGCGAGCCCGAGCGCCTCGCAGGCGGCGTCCGCCGCCGCCAGGAGCGTCGGGTCGGAGCGGACCGGCGGCTTGGCCGACGCGGGTCGCAGGCTCCCGCCCAGCCGCCCGGCGAGCTCGGCCAGCTCGGTCTCCACGCGGTCCAGCGCTCCGATGTCCAGGGCCCGGATCTCCGCCTCCAGGTCGGCCCGGCCCGGGATCACGTTCGCCGCTCCCGGCTCGAGGCGCAGCGTGCCCACCGTGCCCACGACGCCCTCCGCCAGGGCGGCGTCCCTGACGCCCGTTACGAAGGGCGCCGCCATCACGAGGGCGTCGCGGCGACCGGCCATCGGGGTCGTGCCCGCGTGGTTCGCGCGGCCGACGAAGGTCGCGGTGTAGCGGCGGATGCCGACGATGCCCTCGACCACCCCGATCGGGATCCCGGCCTCGTCGAGCACGCCACCCTGCTCCACGTGCAGCTCCAGGTAGGCGGCCAGGCAGCGCCGGGGCCGGACCGCCCGGTTCAGCCCGCCCGGGTTCAGGCCGGCCTGCAGCAGGTGCGCGGTCACCGGCCGGCCGTCCCAGGCCGGGCGGGCCAGCGCGTTCCGGTCCAGGCCGCCGGTCATCGCCAGGCTGCCCAGCGTGCCGCCGCCCATCGTGGCCTCCTCCGCCGCGAAGTCGATGACCTCGACCGGATGGCGAAGCCGGAGGCCCGCGCCCGCCAGCGCCCGGACGCATCCGATCGCGGCCACCACGCCGAGCGCACCGTCGAAGCGGCCGCCGGCCGGGACGGTGTCGGTGTGGGAGCCCAGCGCGATCGGTTTCAGCCCCGGCTCCCTGCCCTCGTAGCGGCCGAAGACGTTGAACGCCTCGTCGGGACGGACGTGCAGCCCCATCCCGGTCAGCACGTCCATGACCCAGGCCCGGGCCTGGATGTCGGCGTCGGACCAGGCCACCCGGGTCACGCCACCGCGCGGGTCCGCGCCGATGCCGGCCAGGTGCTCCAGGTCCGCGAGCAGCCGCTCGCCATCGAGGTCGACGGTCGTGCTGGACATGCGACAGACGCTACTCCGCGGTGCGATGCACCGGGGCGCGGCCCGCGACGTCCTTCCCCTGCGGGGAAGGTGGCCGCGCCAGCGGCCGAACCCGGGGTCCCCACGAAATCGCGGTGGCCGGGTGCGGATTTCGTGGTGTGGGGAGGGGGCCAATGCCTGACCCCACGGACGCTGCCCCTGGCGGCTACGCTGGGCCTCACCATGGCGCCGGCCGAGCCGTTCGACCTGCTGATCCGGGGTGACCTCGTGCTCCCCGACCGCGTGCTCGCGGGGGGCGCCCTGGCCGTGCGCGAGGGCCGGGTCGCCGGCGTGCTGGGGCCCGGTGCCGCGGTGGACGCCACGGTCGTCCACGAGTACCCGGGCCGATACGTGCTGCCGGGCCTGGTGGACACCCACGTGCACACGCTCAGCGCGCCGACCGAGGGGATCGCACGCGCCACAGCGGCGGCCGCGGCGGGCGGCGTGACCACCATCGTCGACATGCCGTACGACAGCCCTGAGCCGGTGATCGAGGCCGGGCGGTTCCGGGAGAAGGTGGCCCAGGTGCGCGAGCAGGCGCACGTGGACGTGGGCCTGTACGCGACCATCGCCAGGGTCGACGGCGTCGAGGCGATCCCGGACCTGCTGGCCGAGGGTCCGCTGGCCTTCAAGCTCTCCCTGTACGAGACGGACCCCCGGCGCTTCCCGCGCATCGCGGACGGCGACCTGCTGGCCGCATTCCAGGCGCTGGCCGGCGCCGACCTGCCCGTGGTGCTGCACGCGGAGCTCCAGGAGGTCGTGGACCGGCTGCTCGCCCGCGAGCTCGAGAAGGCGGAGGACGAGCCCGACGCCCATGCCCGGAGCCGGCCGGTCGTGTCGGAGACGGCCGCGGTGGTGAAGGCGCTGGAGCTGGCCTGCTGGGCCGGCGCCCGGGTCCACGTGGCACACGTGACGCATCCGCGCGGCTTCCGGCTGATCGAGGTATACCGCGAGCTCGGCGGCCGGGTCAGCGGCGAGACCTGCGTCCACTACCTCGCCCTGGCCAGCGAGGACGTTCTCCGGCTTGGGCCGCTGGCCAAGGTCAACCCGCCGGTCCGCAACGCGGTCGCCCGGGCCGGCCTCTGGGAGCACCTCCGGGCCGGGCACGTCGCCGCGGTCTCGACCGACCACGCCCCGTGGCCGCTGGAGGCGAAGCGGCGGCCGATGCTGCGAGCCGCCTCCGGCGTCCCGGGCCTGGAGACGTTCCTGCCGGTGATGTTCACGGAGGCGCGCGCCCGCGACCTGCCCCTGCCCGACCTGGCGGAGGCGATCGCGGGGCGCCCGGCCGACCTGTTCGGCATCGGCGACCGCAAGGGCCGGCTCGCGCCGGGCCTGGACGCGGACGTGGCCGTGCTGGACGCCCGCGCTCCCTGGACCTTCGACGCCGGCCGGTCCCTGTCGTCGGCGCGCTGGAGCCCGTTCCACGGCCGGGAGCTGGCCGGCCGCGTCGAGGCGACCTACCTGCGCGGGCGCCTGGCCTGGAGGGACGGCGAGCTGCTGGCCGAGCCCGGCACGGGCCGCTTCCTGCAAGGGGGGGCGGGCCCCCCCTTCCGGAACCCCCCCTCCTTCTGATCTTCGAGGCACCTCCGGTGCATCCCTTCGGGTTCACCGTTGCGTCGTCGGCGTCGGGATCACGGACTCACAGGCTCGGGCAAAGCCCTTGCTTACGGCGCCACCGGGACCTGTGCTCACATGTGAGGATGGGTCACGAAGCCGCAGCCGACCTGGTCTCTCTGCTCGCCGACGAGGGTGTGTCTCACCTGTTCATCAACCCGGGCACCGACACCGCCCCCGTTCAGGAGGCCCTCGCCGGGGCCCGGACGGCCGGCACGCCCCACCCGGAGAGCGTCCTGTGCCTGCACGAGCACGTCGCGCTGTCGGCGGCCATCGGCCACCACATGGCGAGCGGGCGGCCGCAGGCCGTCATGGTCCACGTCGACGCCGGGACCCTGAACCTGGGCGGTGCGCTCCACAACGCACAACGCAACCGCACCCCGGTGGTCGTGCTCGCCGGCCGCGCCCCGTACACGCTGACGGAGGTGCGCGGCCACCGCGACTCGCCCATCCACTGGCAGCAGGAGCAGCTGGACCAGCCCGCCGTGATGCGCGCGTTCGGCAAGTGGCACATGGAGGTGCCGCGCGGCCGCGAGCTGGCGCCGATCCTGCGCCGCGCCTTCCAGGTGGCCGCCTCCGACCCCCAGGGGCCCGCCTACGTGATGCTGCCGCGGGAGGCGCTGATGGAGCCCGGCGCGGCGGCGCTGCCGCGGCGGCTGCGGCCGCCGGCGCCCGCCGCCCCCGACCCCGCGGGGCTCGCCGAGGCCGCCGCCATCCTGGCCGACGCCCGCCGGCCGCTCGTGATCACCGCCAGGGCCGGGGCCCGCCCCGAGAACGTCCCCGTCCTGATCCGCGTCGCCGAGCTCCTCGGCGCCCAGGTCATCGACCAGCGGGACCGCATGAGCTTCCCCACAGGCCATCCCCTCTATGCCGGGACCGGGGAGGGGCTGCTCGCCCGCGCGGACGCCGTCCTGCTGCTCGACGTGGAGGTGCCCTGGGTCCCGGCCCTGGCGGCGCCGCCGGCGGACGCCAGGGTGGTGCAGGTCGACGTGGACTGCGCGAAGGCCTCCATGCCGCTCTGGTCGTTCCCGGTCGACCGTGCGCTGACCGCCGACAGCCGGGTGGCGCTCCCCCTGCTGGAGCAGGCGCTGGGCACCCTGGCCACGCCGGAGCGCCGGCGGGCGTGGGTCGCACGGCGCCGCCAGGCGGAGGCGGAGGTGGCCGAGCTCCGGACCGGGTGGCGGGACCGGGTCGACTCGGTCCACCCGGCCGACGCCCCCGACCGCTGGCTGGCCGCGCTCGACCGGGCGCTGCCGGAGCAGGCGGTGGTCGTGGAGGAGGCCGTGACAGCCCGGCCGGCGGCCATCCGGCAGCTCGGCCGGGCCCCTGGCCGCTATCTCCAGACGGGGGCGCCGGCGCTGGGCTGGGCGATCGGGGCGGCCGTCGGGGTGAAGCTGGCGCGCCCGGAGGCGCCGGTGGTGGTGGTCTGCGGCGACGGCTCGTTCAACTTCGGGGTGCCCACGGCCGCGCTCTGGTCCGCCCAGCGCGCGGGCGCGCCCTTCGTCACCGTGGTGCTGAACAACCGCTCCTACTATGCGTCGCGGCGGCCGGTGCTCAACCTGTACCCGGGCGGCGCCGCGGCGGCGGCGGGCGACTTCCCGGAGACCGAGCTGACGCCGGCCACCGACTTCGCGCTGCTGGCGAGGGCGTGCGGCGGCGACGGCCGGGTCGTGGACCGCCCGGCCGACCTGGCCGACGCGCTGGGCTGGGGCCTGGAGCAGGCCGGGCAGGGCCGCTGCGCGGTCCTGGACGCGCAGCTGCCGCGGCCTTAGCCGGGAGGACCGGCCCAACGGCCGTACATCCCTTTGTCGGCGAAACGTCGGGGGGCGCCGTCAGCGTACGCGGACTGGAGGGAACTGGACGCATCCGGCCGGTCATGCCACGACCGGGCGGGTCGAACTGCCGCGCCGGCGGCCGAGAGAGGACAGGACCGTGAAATGGCCACCCCCGATGCGCTATTGTGGTCCACTGCGCTCCGGGGGGAGTGTCAAGAGGGCACGTCTGAGCCACCCATGCCATATCTCATCCGACGCCTCCGCGACACGCTGCGGACGAGACTGGGGGGGCCGAGCGATGCGGACGTCGTCGGCGCTCCCGGTTCGATACAACTTAGGAACGTAACCGCGGGTTACGGCGGGCCGCCCGTCTTCGTCGGGTTCAACCTGCACATCAACCCTGGCGAGTTCGTGTACCTGGTCGGGCCGTCCGGCGCCGGCAAGTCCACGCTGATCCGCCTCCTCTACGGCACCGTGCGGGCGCAGGACGGCTGGGTGCTGGTCGACGGGATCGCGGTCCACCGGCTCCAGAGCTGGCAGATGGACACCGTGAGGCGCCGCGTGGGCTGTGTGTTCCAGGCCTACGAGCTGCTGCCGCACCTGACCGCCCTGGAGAACGTCCTGCTGCCGCTCCAGCTCGCGCACCCGCGCATGCTGAATGCCCGCAGCCTCGCAGCCGAGGCCCTGGAGCTGGTCGGGCTGAAGGCCAAGATGCACGAACTGCCGGGCACCCTCTCCGGCGGCCAGCAGCAGCGGGTCGCCGTGGCCAGGGCCATCGCCCACCAGCCGCGCGTCCTGCTGGCCGACGAGCCGACCGGCAACGTGGACAGCCGGGCCAGCGCGGAGATCATGGAGCTGTTCGCCCAGCTCAACGAGATGGGCAGCACCGTCGTCATGGCCACGCACGACGAGTTCGTGCTCTCCACGTACCCGGCCCGAGTGGTCCCCCTCCAGCAGCAGCCGGACGTGTTGGACGTGGCCAGTTGAGGCGCCTGAGGCGGCTGGTCCGCCAGGTGGTGATCTGGATGTGGGCGCCGCGGTACGCCTTCAACGTCCTGGCCTACTGCGTCCGCTGCTGGCGGGGGCGCGTGGTGGCCTGGGCGGCGACCGCCGTCGCGATCGGCGCCGTGCTCTCGCTGGCGGCCGGCTCCGAGCTCGTGCTGGTGCTCTCCGAGCGCAGCCTGAACCAGCAGGTCCGCTCCGCGTCCGAGTTCCAGGTGTTCCTCTCCGACGACGCGCCACAGGCCCAGGTCGACTCGCTGCGGACGCGGGTCGCAGCCGTCGACGGGGTCCGGAGCGTCAGCTACCGCAGCAAGAGCGAGGCGCTACGCCTCGCCCGTCAGAACAGCACGCTGGCCAGCATCGCGGACAACACGTCCGCCAACCCGTTCCCGGCCAGCCTGGTGGTCGAGCTCTCGGACCCGGCGGCCGCGGGCCGGGTAGCCGCCATGGCGGCGCAGGACCCGGCCACCGACCATAACGTCCCCGCTTCGTACACCCCGGCCCAGGGGCGCAGGCTGACCGCCTTCCTCTCGATGGCACAGGCCGTGGTGGTGGGGGTCGCTCTCGCCGCGCTGGCCGTGGCCAGCCTGGTGGCCCTGGTCCTGCTCCGGAGCGAGATCCGGGCACGCCGCGCGGAGCTTCGCATCCTGACGCTGGTCGGGACGCCCAGGCCGGTCATCCGGCTCCCCGTGCTCCTCGAGGCGCTGGCGCTGGCCGCGACCGGGAGCGCGGTCGCGTTCCTCAGTCTCAGCTACGTCGGCCAGAACGTCGTGCCCGCCGTGAACAGCTACCTGCCCTTCTTACAGCTGGGCAGCGCAGCAGGGGCCGTCCAGGCCATCAGCCTGGCCACCCTCGTGAGCAGCGTGCTCACCCTGGGGACCTGCAGCATGCTCGTGAGGTTGCCAAGATGAAACGGATCTGCACGCTGCTCGCCGCGGCCGTCCTGGTCGGGGCAGCGGTACCCACCGGTGCGCCGGCGGTGCTGGCGGCCACGAGCCCGTCGCCCGCTCCCAGCCCGAGCCCCGCCCCCACCCCGGCGGCCCAGCTGGCCGGCGTCACCGCCCAGCTGGACGCGGCCCAGGCCACGCTGAACGACCTGAACGACCAGGTCGAGCGGGCCCAGGCGGCGCTGGACGACCTCAACCGCAAGCTGACCGACGACCAGCAGCGCGAGGCCGCGGTGAGGCAGGACCTGATGTCACTGGCCCGTGTGGAGTACGAGCAGCCTGCGTTCAGCCTCAGCAGCATCCTCCAGGCGACCAGCCTGGACCGGCTCCTGGGCAACATCGCCCAGGCCAGGCTGGTCGCCAGCAAGCAGCAGCGCATGCTCGCGCAGGCCCAGAGCCTGCGCCGCCAGGACGAGGACGCCCGCCGCCAGATGAGCGGCCACCTGGTCCAGGTCCAGGCGGCCCGCGACCAGGCGGCGCAGGTGGCGATCCAGGCGCTGGCCCTCAGGAACTCGCTCCAGGACGCCGCGCTGCGGGCGCGGGCCACCGCCGTGAACGCGCAGGCCCAGGCCACCCAGATCGGCCGTGGGGCAGCCGCCGGGCCGTGGCCGAACCACTTCGCCTTCGGCTACTGCACCTGGTACGTGGCCACAAAGCGGTTTGTGCCCTGGTTCGGCAACGCGATCGAGTGGTACGTGAACGCGCGTGCATATGGCTTCCCCGAAGGCCCCAGCCCGAGGGTCGGCGCCATCATGGTCACCAACGAGAGCTACTTCGGTCACGTGGCCTACGTGGAGGCCGTCAACAGGGACGGCTCGTGGGTCGTCTCGGAGATGAACTTCGTGGCCTGGGATGTCGTCGACCGGCGCACGATCCGGCCGGGCGAGGTGCCGCTCCAGGGCTTCATCTACGGGTGAGGCTCACGGCGGCCGCGTCCCTGCGCGCGGCCGCCGGCTCGGACCCGGGCCGCGCCAGGCGGGCCGCGACGAGCGTCACCCAGGCCAGGCCGACGCCGGCGAACGTGCGCTCCCACACGCCCGCCGGCAGGGCCCCGGCGAGCAGCAGGACGACTGCCAGGACCAGCAGAGCGAGCGACAGCGCCGAGGCCGCCAGGGAGGCCGCGGCCAGCCCGCGCCAAGCCGGGTCGCTGCGGAGGGCCCGGGCGGTCAGCAGGGGCGCCAGCGTCAGCGAGAGGAACAGAGAGAGCGCGATGACCCGGTGGGTCACGAACAGCGCCGGCCGGCCGGGATCGCGCGCGACGGCGGCCACGCCGAGGAACGCCAGCCCGGCGCCGGCGAGGGCGCGCGGGGCGGCGGCGCTCGTGACCCGGCGGCCCAGCTCCCATGAGACCGCGAGCACGGACAGGCCGAGGGCGGCCAGAGCGACGCCGGCCAGCGCGGCTCGGGGTGCGCCCGGCTCCGCCAGGCGGCTGACGGTCTGCCGGACCGGGTCGTAGCCGGGACTGACCCACGCGTCGACCGTGAGCCAGAGCACACTCAGCGGCGGCACCACGACGCCGACAACCGCCGCCGGTCGCCAGGACCGCGCAGACACCGGTTCATCGTAGGTCCTCTGCGTACCGGGCGGTCGGTGATGGAACGCCTCCCCTCCGGCCTCCGCCGGCGTCCCTTCCCATGAGCGGGGAGCGACGTCCTTCATGCACTGAGTCGCACGGTCGTTCGCTCGCGCGTCAACAGCGCCGCAAGCGAGCCACAGTACCGTAAAGTATCGTGGCTCGGTTGTCGACTCTTCTCAACTTTTCACCGTGGCTGGCGTTGCGAGGTCGTCGGGTCAGCCGTGACACTGATCAGCAGCGATGAGTGGTGAGCTGAACGACACGGTGCGGATCGGATCGCGGGTGCGGATGCTCGACCAGGCCGAGGGCGACGAGGAAGAGTACACGATCGTCGCCGAAGGTGAGACTGAGCTGACCTTCACCTGCATCTCGGCCGCGTCGCCGGTTGGGCGAGCGGTGCTCGGTCGCGCCGTCGGCGAGCGGGTCGACGTGCGCACTCCGGGCGGACTTCGCTCGGTGGCGATCCTGGGAGTGATGGCGCCAGCGTAGGCGCCGAGCCCCTACGCCTGTGCGCGGCTCTCTACGAGGTCGCCGGCAATGACCGAGGCGACCCAGAAGTTGAGCACGCCGGCGATCGCCACCAGGAGCGCCAGGACGCCCACGGCCCAGCGCTGGCCCCAGACGTCTCCGACGTGCCCGATGACCGGCGAGGCCACCACGGCGCCGAGCGAGAACCAGAGCGTCGACCACGCGAACGCCTGGCCGCGCAGGTGTGCTGGCGAGATCAGGGCCACCATCGTGAGGTAGGCGGGGCCCCACCCGCCGTTCGCGATCGCCACGATGAGGACAGCCCCCACCGCGACCGGACCCGAGGGCGCGAGCGCCATCAGGAGCATCCCGCCCCCGAACCCGACCAGGAACATGGCGCCGATCACGACGGGAAGCACCTCGGCCCGGCCGCGCGCCACGAGCATCCGGCCGGTGGCCCCGCCGGCCAAGAGACCGGCCAGGCCACCCAGCCCGAAGAGCGCCGCGATCGCGCCCCGCAGGCCGGGCCCGTAGTGATAGACGTCCTGGAAGTAGAGGCTGAGCAGGGTGGCGAAGATGACCACCCCGGAGCCGAAGAACGTCGCCGCGACCCAGATACGGCGCAGCGAGCGGACGCGGGCCAGGTGGCCGAACGATCGCAGCACGCCGCCCGCGCGGGCGGGCGGGTGCTCCCGGCCCATCGAGTGCCCGCGGGCCGGCTCCCGGAGTCGCAGCAGCAGGAGCGCGAACACGAGCGTCGGCACGGCCAGGATCACGAACGCCACGCGCCAGCTGGAGGCGGCGGTGATAGAGCCGGCCAGCGGCCCCGCCACCAGTCCGATGGCCGCGGGAGCGATGAGGTACCAGCCGTACACAGTGGGCAGCACGTCGCGCGCGTACCAGTCTGAGAGCAGGCTCGGGTGTGTGGGCATGTTCACGGTGATCCCGACGCCGCCCGCGAGGCGGGCCAGCACCAGGGCCAGGACGGTCGGCGCCAGCCCGGTCAGCACGGCAGTGACGCCCCACACCAGGCCGCCGATCATCGCCAGCTGGACGCGGTTGAAGCGATCGCTGAGATTGCCCAGGTGAGGGGTGGCGAACAGAGGCAGGACGACTGTCAGGCTAGTGATGCTGAGGTAGCCGGCCGAGGTCAGGTGGAACTGGGCCCGGATCTCGGGACCGAGCACGCCGAACGCCGTGTAGTCGAAGCGCTCGACGCCGGAGAGCCCCAGCAGGAGCAGAACCGGCGCGAGGCCGGTCGCTCCCGCGGTCGTCCGCATCGACACCAGCGCGCGGAAGAAGCCCGGGCTCGTGACGCTCATGGGCACTGTCCCTCCCGTCCCGACCGGCGCGCCGCCGCGCCGTGCGTCCATTCTGCGCTGGCGGAGCCCGGCTGCCAAACGTCGAACCCGGCAGGCCGGGGCTACTGCACGTTCATCGACGCCTGCATGCCGAGCGAGCGGTGCGCGTCGACTGCGCACCAGAGCGTGTAGGTGCCGGGCTTGAGCGTGACCGTGAACGTCGTCGACTGGTTGCCCTGGACGACGGTCGAGGCACCCAGCTCACTGCCGTCGGCATTGGCGATGTGCAGGTCGTGCGGGAACTGCCCGGCGTTCTGCACCGTGATGGTGTAGGTGCCTGCCTGCGTCGTCAGCGTGGCCGGCGAGATCGAGTACTCCGCCTCCTTGAACGTGAGCGCCTGCGCCGCGCCGCCGCTCGCAGCGGCCGGCGTCCTGGCGGCGGAGCTGCCGCCGCACGCCGTGGCCGCGAGCCCGAGCAGGCAGACGATCAACCATCGTGCCATCCAGCTTTCCCCCCAATGTGTCCTTCGGTGGTGCGGTTCCGTCACCGGAATCGTGGGCTGCGCCGTGTGCAGGACCCCACCGACCTGGAACTGCACGAGCGCCCGGTAGCCGCTCCGGGGAGCGGCCGAGCACCGGAGTTGACGCGCCCTAGCCTACTTGCTGCCCTGTCAGCGGAGAACGTGTGCCAGCCTGCCGGTGAGAGGACGTGTCAGCATGACACCGCCCACCCGCGTCAGCACCGCCGACACAAAGGTGCGTCAGCACACCAGCACCAGGCGTGCCAGCACCCCAGAGACAAGAGACCGGGTGCCAGGTCAGCAAGGGCTCTGCCCGAGCGTGTGAGTCCGTGATCCCGACGCCGACAACGCCACAGTCAACCCCGAGGGATGCACCGAAGGTGCCCCAAAATCAGAAAGAGGGGGGGTTCCGGAAGGGGGGGCCCGCCCCCCCTTGCCTGCGCGTCAGCGCAGTGCAATTGCAGTGAACACGTGCCGGTCGGTCACTGCGAACCGGCCCCGCAGGCCCTCGGCCGGGAACCCGGCTGGGACCTCCGGCAGCAGCAGGCGCGCTGCGAAGGTGCCCCGGTCCGGCTCGATCGTCAGCTCGGCGTCGAGGTAGCCCAGCCAGCGCCGCGTCAGCGGGTACCAGACCTTGTAGACACACTCCTTGGCGCTGAAGATCAGGGCCGGCCAGCTCACGCCCGCCCTCGCCGGCAGGTGCTCCAGCTCGCGCGGGCTGCACGTCAGCCGCACCACGCCCTCCTCCAGCGGCGCGTTGCGCTCGGCGTCGATGCCCAGCGCCCTGAGCCGGCTCAGGGGCGCCACCGCCGCCGCACAGTAGCCGGTGCAGTGGGTGATGCTGCCCACCACGTCCGGTGGCCACACGGGCTCACGGCTGGGGCCGGAGCGGACCGGGAATGCCGGCCAGCCGAGCGACTCCAGGGCTCGTCGGGCGCAGGAGCGGCCGGCCGTGAACTCCCGGCGGCGCTTGTCGACTGCGCGGGCGACGACCTCGGCCTCCTCGGGCAGCAGGTCCGCCGTCCACGCCGCCTCGTCCGCCTCGACGGTCACCGCGCAGCTCGGCAGCAGCTGACCGATCATGGATAGGGCAGGACCTGGCGGAGGACCGGCCCGGCCGTCCAGGCCCGACGGCGCCGCTCCTGCGGATAGCCGAACGAGACCTCCTCGAACCGCACGGCGTCCCGCCACGACGTGCGCGGCACGTGCAGGTGGCCGTACACGACCGCGACGGCGCGGAAGCGGCGGTGCCACTCCTCCGTGAGCCCCGTCCCGCACCAGGGCGAGAACTCGGGGATGCGGGGCAGGAACACGAGGTCGTGGCGCAGCGGGAAGTGCGAGATGAGCACCGTGGCGGAGCCGTCCGGGATGGCGGCCAGGCGTTCCGTCGTTGTCGCCACGCGGGCCCAGCACCAGGCCTCCCGGCTGGGGTACGGGTCGGGGTGGAGCAGCAGCTCGTCGGTGCAGAAGACGCCGGCCCGCCTGGCGTGCTGCAGCGCCTGCTCCTTCGTCCAGCCGTCGGGCCGGAACGTGTAGTCGTACAGGAGGAAGAGCGGGGCCAGCACCACCCGTGTCCCGCCGGCCTCCCAGACCGAGTACGGGTCCTCGGGAGTCAGCACCCCGAAGCGCTGGCAGAGCTCGACGAGCCGCAGGTACCGCTCCACGCCGCGCGCCTGCTCGGGGTCGGTCGGCAGCGTCCAGAGGTCATGGTTGCCCGGCACCCAGACGATCCGCTCGAACCTCGGGCCGAGAGTGCTCAGCACCCACTCGAGGTGTCCAGGCGTCTCACCGATATCCCCGGCCAGGATCAGCCAGTCGCCGGGGTGAGCGGGCATGGCGACGACGGCCTGGCGCGAGGCGGCGGTTGCCACGTGGAGGTCGCTGATGGCATACAGCCTCACCGCCTCGGCAGGGTACCCCACTCTGGGAGAATGGACCGAGTCCGCGGGCGGCTACCACCGGCCCGAGGACTGGAGGGAGATGACCCAAACGCGATGGCGGCCGGGCCGGATTCCGCCGCGCGAGCGGACGCGCCGGCTGTGAGCGAACGGACCGGCCTGCCACCGCAGCCGAACCGCTTCGTCAACCGGCACCGGGAGCTGGTCGAGCTCCTGCGGCTGCTGCCGGGCACGCGCCTGCTGTGCCTCCTCGGCCCGATCGGCACCGGCAAGACCCGTCTCGGGCTGCGCCTCGCCGAGCTCGCCCAGACCGGCTTCCAGCACGGCGCCTGGCTGGTCGAGCTGGCGCCGGTGAGCGAGGGCGCCCTGGTCCCCACCGCCATCCTGCGCGCGCTCGGCCTTGTGGAGGACCGGCGGGGCGACGCCGTACCGGTGCTCGAGCACGTGCTGGAGGCGAGGCAGACGCTCCTCGTGCTGGACAATTGCGAGCACCTGGCGGCGGACGTGGCCAGCCTGGTCGACCGCCTCCTGCGTGCCTGCCCCGGCCTGACGGTGCTGGCGACCAGCCGGGAGCGCCTGGGCGTGCCCGGCGAGCTGATCTGGCGTGTCCCGCCGCTGGCGGTGCCCGGGCGGGACCGCTCCTACCCCGCGCCGGAGCTGGCCGCCGTCGACTCGGTCGCCCTGTTCCTGGACCGGGCTCGCCAGGCCAACCCGCGGTTCCGAGCCGGGCCCGGCGACCTGGTCTCTGTGGCCGAGCTGGTCCGCCGCCTCGAGGGCCTGCCCCTCGCCATCGAGCTGGCCGCAGGCTGGATGCCGACGCTCGGCCCGGCGGACCTGCTGGAGCGCCTCGATGACCGCTTCCAGGTGCTGGTGGCGCGGGGGTCGCGCGCCGGCGGCCGCCACTCGAGCCTCCGGACGGCGATCGACGCCAGCTACGAGTCGCTCGGCCCGTCCCAGCAGCGGCTGTTCCGCCAGCTCGCGCACTTCAAGGGGGGGTTCGACATCGACTCGATGGTCGCGGTGACCGGCCTCGAGCCCGGGGCCGCCATCGAGCAGCTCGGAGTACTCGTCGACCGCTCGATGGTGACGGCGGCCCCGCCGGGGGAGGGCACGACGCGCTACCGCTTGCTGGAGGCGCTGCGGGAGTACGCCGCCGCGCGACTCCGGGAAGCGGGCGAGGACGCGGCGGCGCGCGGGCAGTTCACGCGCCACTTCGCAACGTTCGCGGAGCGGGCCGGTGCCGGCCTGACGCGGGCCGACGGCGCGCGCTGGCTGCGCCTCCTGGACGCCGAGGCGGACAACGTCGGCCTCCTGTTCGACCTGCACGTGCCCGACGCAGCCGACGTGCGCCTGCGGCTGGCGGTGGCGCTCGTGCCGTACTGGTACTTCCGGGGTTTCCTCTCCAGCGCCCGGCAGCGGCTCCTGCAGGCGGTGGCCTCGGCGCCGGCCCCGACTCCGGTCCTGGTCGCCGCGCTGAATGGTCTGTCGCGGCTGGCGTGGGGCCAGGGCGACCTGCTCGATGCCGCGCGCCAGGCCGGCAGGGCCCTTGCCCTCGCCAGGCGGATCCGCGATCGGGCCGGCGCCGTGGGGGCGCTGCTGCGGCTCGCCCAGGCCAGCTTCGACTCGGGGCGGACCGACCGCGCCCAGGCGTGGAGCGAGCGGGCGCTCGTCGAGGCTGCTGCCCTCCGCGACGACCGCCTCGTGGCCGCGGCCTCGCTCCAGCTGGGCCAGGTCGCGCTGGTCGACGGACGCTACGGCGACGCCGAACGGCTGATCGACGAGAGCATCGAGCGCTGCCGTCTGGCCGGCGACGCCGGCGGGGAGACGACCTCCTGGCTGATCCGGGGCAGGCTGCTCCTCAGCCAGGGCGCGCCGGACAAGGCGGAGGCCGCTCTGAAGCGGTGCCTGGTGCCCGTGCGCGACCTGCTGCTGCCCCGGCAGCTCATCCCGATCCTGGAGTCACTCGCCGCGGCGGCGGCCGCCCGCGGCGACACGCGGCGCGCCGCCCGGCTGGCCGGCGCCGCCGACGGTCTGCTCGATCGCATCGGTGCTCGACCACCCGCCACGGCGCCCATGCGCACGTCCCTCTCGGCTCGCTGGCGGCCGGCGCTGACCGTGGCGGGGGGCCACCGGGCCTGGGCGGAGGGCAGGGCCATGGACCTGGCCACCGCGACCGCGTATGCCCTGGGCGAGGAAGGTGCGCTCGGCGGGCAGCCGGCCGCCGGGATCGGCATTGCGGCAGCGCGGACGCCCCTCACCCGCCGGCAGCTGGAGGTGGCGCGGCTGGTCGCGGACGGCCTGACCAACCGGGAGATCGGGTTGCGGCTGTTCGTCTCGGAGCGGACGGCCGAGGGTCACGTGGAGCGGATCCGGAAGCGGCTGGGCTTCACGTCGCGCGTCCAGATCGCGGCCTGGCTGGCCCGGACGGTGCCGGGCCCCGGCTCTGCGACGGGGTAGGTGGCCGGCTGCCGCACGCAGCCCGCTCCCCGGTCAGCCCCCGGTCAGCCTACGCAGCCCCAGACGCAGTCGTCGTCAAGGTCCTCCGGCGGCGTCAGGCCCAGCTCGCGGTACCGCGCCCGTGTCGCCTCCAGGTCCGCCGGCGTCCGTGGCTCCGCGTAGAGCGGGATGTGGTCCAGGAACCGGCCGGGGCCGAAGATCCGAAGGCAGTCCTCCCGGTACTTGCGGGTCCACAGGACGTGGTGGTGCCACACCTGGTCGGCCGAGCGGCTGATCGCAGCCACGTTCGCCTTCCCGTGCTGGACGCACTGCACGACGACGAAGAGGTAGTCGCGGTACCGCGCCTCGGCCCTGCGCGCCTCGCCCTCCGACCAGTGGTTGTCCCGCCTGGCCGCGGCCACCACTGCCTCCAGGTCGAGGGAATGGACGGCGGACTGATTCGGGTCGGCCACCTCGCTCATGGGGTCAGGCTAGCCGGGCCCGACCGGGCCGGGCATGGGACGTTGGTCGCATCCGGGATGGGAGGTTTGCGCCCTCCTGGTCCGACCTCGCCCATATCTCTCGGCCAGGTTTCCGGCCGCACCCCTAGAACGTGGCTGTGATCTCCTGCGGCTCGGGTTCGGCGCGCTCCCGGTACAGGTGCAGGGCGCGCAGCACCGGGGCGTCGGTGATCGCGAACAGGTCGGCCGTCTCGAACGCCTCGTGGTCGACCGCCGCCCACGACGGCGCCACGAACACGTCGCCGGCGCCCCACTCCATCGCGATCCCGCCGATCACCGTGCGCCCGGAGCCGCGGAAGACCACGTAGACGGAGCTTCCCGTCTTGCGCCGCGCCGGCGTTCGAGAGCCGGGGTAGATGCGGTGCATCTCGTTGCCGAAGGTGGCCACTGCCGGACCGCCGGTGACGGGGTTGACGAACTCCAGGCTGACCAGGGGTCCGCCGCGCGCCAGGTGCAGGGACTCCAGCGCGCGGTCCGTCTCGGCCCAGGGATAGCGGAGGAGCGGCGAGTGTGCCGCGGGGGACGGCGCCCCCACCTCACGCAGGCCCGCGCCGGAGAACAGCCGCTCCGAGAGGTTGCGCCCGCTCACGGCCTGGCGCTCGTCCGGGTGGGCCTCGAAGAACACCGACTCGAGCGCGGTGACCAGCGGCAGGTCGAGCCCGTCGAACCAGACCATCGGCTCCGCACCGCTGCTGTTGTGGTCGTGCCAGCTCCAGTTGGGCGTCAGGACCAGGTCGCCCGGCTCCATGTCGCAGGCGTCGCCGTCCACCGTCGTGTGGACTCCCCGGCCGGTCATGACGAAGCGCACTGCGCTGGGCGTGTGCCGGTGCGCCGGCGCGTTCTCGCCGGGACCCAGGTACTGGACCGCTCCCCACAACGTGGTGCTGGTGAACGGCAGTCCGTTCAGGCCGGGGTTCGCGAACGCCAGCACGCGGCGATCCCCGCCTCGCTCGATGGTGATGATCTCGCCCGCACGCTTGGCGAGAGGGAGGATCTGCGCCCAGTGCCAGAGCCAGGGCCGGGTGGCCGGCAGCGGCACGGCCGGCATCAGCTGTCTCGCCACCTTCCACAGCGGCTGGAGGTCGCGCGCCGCAAGCGCGCCGCAGAACTCGTCGTAGCCCACCTCGACCGTGTGCGCCTCGCCGACCTCGAGCATCGTGCTCATCGGCTCCACGTTACTCCGCGACCGCCACGTCCGGACGCAGGCGGCGGGAGGGACCGTAGGGAAAGATGTCGACGACGTCGCCGCTCCGCACCCGGTCCTGCATCCGCTGCCAGAAGTCGACGTCGTACAGCTCGCCGTGGGTGCTGTCGAGCGCCTCCCGGAGCGGTGGCGGCAGGGACAGGAAGCGGGCGAACTCCTCGGGGAAGACGTCGCGGGGGCCGACGCCGAACCAGGCCTCGTCGGCGTACTCGTCCTCGTCCCGGCTCGCCGCGGGCAGCCGCCGGAAGCTGAAGTCGGTGAGCAGTGACAGCTCGTCGTAGTCGTAGCAGACGACCCGGCCGTGACGGGTCACGCCGAAGTTCTTGGGCAGCAGCTCGCCCGGAAAGATGCCGCTCGCGGCCAGGTCGCGGACCGCCTGGCCGAAGTCGACCACGGCGGCCCGCGCCTCGTCGGGCGGCGCCACCCGGAGGTAGAGGTCGAGCGGCGTGACCCGGCGCTCCACGTAGGCGTGGTGGATGACGACCTCGTCGTCGGTTACCGCCACGGTCCGGTCCGCGTCGCGGCGGAACTCCTGGAGCAGCTCGGGTGCGAAACGAGCCCGGTCGAACTTCAGGTGCTCGAACTCCTGGGCCTCGACGAGCCTGCCCGCCCGGTCGTGGTGGAACACCAGCCGGTAGTTCTGCACGACGCCCTGGGGCGTGATCGGTTTGATGAACGGGAACCGGTCCCTCATCAGCTTGAACACAAGGTCGTGACCGGGCATGGCGAACACGATCATCACGAGGCCGGGCGTCCCCGGCGCCAGCTCGAAGCGCTGTCCTCGCTCGCGCAGGTGGCCGAGCAGGCTCCGGTAGAGCTCGGTCTTGCCGTGCTTGTGGTAGCCGAGGGCGATGTAGATCTCGGCGATCGACTTGCGGGGCATGAGCCCCTTCAGCTGGTGCACGAGCTGGTGCGCCGGGCCCAGGTCCACGTGGAAATGGGAGCGCGCGAAGCTGAAGAGGACGCTGATGTCGTCCTCACCGACGAGCACAGCGTCGACGACGACGCCGTCCTCCTCATTGAGCAGCGCGAGACCGAGCGGCACGCACTGCCCGCGAGCGTGAGCGCGGCCGACCAGATAGGCGCCCTTGCGCCGGAAGAACGGCGCCGAGATGAGCTCGATGCGGTCCGGGCCGGCCGGCTCGACCAGGCGTCGGGACAGCCGCTCGGCGACCAGCCCGGCGTCGCGAGCGAGGTCCTGGAACGGGGCCCGGAGGCCGCAGCCGCGGAGCGCGGCCTCGACAAGCTGGCGCTGACTCCCGACGCGGTCGCGAACCCACCAGAGCTGCGAGCCGCCCGGGTCCGGCGGCGCCTCGAAGTCCGAGTCGACGAACTCGATGTTCAGATCGACGCCCACAGTGGCGAAGATGCGCCTCGTGACCGAGTTGAAGAACGTCTCCGCAAGCTCCCAGTCCTCGCGGCCTGCGATCAGGGCCGAGAACACCGCCTTGGTGGCCGCCCACACGAGCCGGTCGGCGACCCGGCTCCCGAGCATTGCGCGAACGTCCTGCTCGAGGCCATCAATGACGCGCGCGTAGAGGTCGAGGCGCTCGGTCGCGTCTGCCGCGGCCCCCTTCCAGTCGCGGCGCTCGAACCGGTCGACGGCGCGCCGGCTGATGGCCGTGAACGACGTCTGGCACGCGTCGAACGAGCGGCAGATGGTGGTGGCCGCCAGGTTGGCCAGACGGCTGGCGGACAGGTCCTCGAGGGCCCGGCCTGGCACCATCGTCTCAGCGTAGGGGATGGGACGAGGGGATGCTGGCTTCCCTATTCCAGGCCGGATTCTACCGCCTGGTCGGACGTGCTAGCTCGTGTCGCGAGCACTTGTCAAGGAGCGCCGCGGTGTCGGCCGCACCACTGTCGGCCGCACTGGTCTACTGTCCGGTCAGCACGAAACGCGCAGCCACGACCTGGCTCTCCCCGGCATCCGGATGAAACCTCATGCGCAGCAGCAGCCCCCTGCCCCCGAGCCTGAGACAGACCACCCCTGCGACGGGCCGGAAGCCCGTCGTCGCGAAGGCGCGGTTCGAGGCGACGTTCGTCGACGACGCCCCGATCCAGCAGCGGCGCTGGCCTCTGGCCGCCAGCTCGTCGGCCACGGCGCGCAGCAGGCCTCCGTACAGTCCGCCGCCGCGGAACCGGGGCAGGGTGGCACAGTCCCAGACGTACGACTCCCCCTCCGGCAGCGTGAAGTCGCGGGCCAGCTCGCCGACGTGCTCGCGTCCCTCCGAGACCCAGCCATACGCAGCCAGCTCGCCCTCGTGCCGGCCGATGTGCGCCCGGCAGCCCCGCCGGAAGCGCGCGGCCACCTCGGCCGCGGCCACTCCCATCGCGCTCGCCAGCTCCGGCGCGTGGGCCGGCGATGCCACCGAGTACCGCACCGGGAGGCGGACGGCGGGCGGTGCCGCGGCGACCGGCAGGTCGAGCGCCCACAGCGCGCCGCGCTCCAGACCCCAGCCGGAGCTCACTCGCGCCAGCCGGGCGCTACCCGTGCCGGGCCGCGGCGGTGTCGATGGTCCGAGCCGGCGCCGTGGTGCAGGCCGCGGCGCCGGCTGAGCCTAGTCCGCGCTCTCGCTCGTGGCGCTGCTGGTGGCGCCGTCGCCGGCCGCGCGGGCCGCCCTCGCCGCAGCGATGCGCTCGGCCCTCGCCGCGCGCGCACGCGCCAGCGCCTGGCGTCGCTTCTCCAGTACGACCGGGTCGGTGATCGGCCGGCGCTGGCGGCGCGGCTTGGCCTCTGCCAGTGTCTCCACGACCTCGGCTCCCCGCCTCGCGCGGCGGGGGCGCGGTCCGCCGGTCAGGCGACCGAGCGCGCTCCCGATCTCCACCAGCTCACCACGCAGCCGGCGATTCTCCTCGACCAGGTTCTGGTTCTCGCGCTGAAGAGTCTCGTTGGCGCCCACGAGCTGTGTGATCTGGTCGACGATGCCGCGGGTCGCGGATGCGGCGGTTCCCCGCCTCCTGGGCCTCGCAACGGTTCGGTTGGATTGTGCTGTCCTAGGCAATTGTTACCCCTTTCAAGTTCACGGATGCTGATGCCGCGGACTGTACCACAGCGCGGCCACTACAGTCGTGCCCGGGTTCTCAGGCGCGCGGGGGTGACAGTACGAGCCCTGTTGGTCGCGCCCGTCGACGGCCGCTGCCCAACAGTCGGCCGCCCGCGCGGCCGCGTGGTCGCCCGGACCCGACGCGGCGGCCGTGCGCTCCCGGCCTGACAGTCGGAGGGTTCCCCGCCGGCCTCCTGCGCCGACGCTCCGTCTGGGCGGTCGGACAGACAATCGCTCCAGCCCCGGAGGGACCGGGCCTGCGCTCTGGCGCTGGTTCCTTTCCATCTCTTCGTGGGGCGGGCGCGAGCGGCTTCACAGGTCGAGCCACCAGCGACATGACCCAGCGGGCTCAGCGGCGACAGGCGACTCGGGCCGGGACGTCCGCCCGCGCTGTGGAACCCGGCTCAGGTCCGGTCCTCGATCTCCCACGCGTGGTCGAGGACGTGCCACGCGACGCGACGCGCCATGTAGGTGAGCGGCCAGCCCGGGCCCGCCACCGTCTCCGCGCCGCCGCCGGGGCGGCGGCCGCGCAGCGCCTCCGCGATCGCCTCCCGCGCGCGGGCGACCGCCGCCCGGTCTGCGTGGTCGGGCTGCTGCAGCCGGACGCCGAGCTTGCGTGCGTAGGCGACCTCCGCAGCCAGCACGTGCTCGGCGATGCGGTCGCGGTCGCGCCCGCCCCCGCGCGGGCCCTTCCGAAGCTCGGCCGGAGCGCCGGCGACGACGCGGTCGAACACGACCCAGGCGGCCGCGACCAGACTGGCAAGCCGGGCGGCGCTGTCGGGCGCCAGGCGCTCGTGGTCGCAGGCGGGCACCGCCGCCGGAGCGCCGAAGTCGGTGGTCGCCGACCCGGCAACCCGCTCGATAACGGCGAAATCGTGGCTGGCGCCGAAGGCCTGACCGGCCCCGGCGGCCACCGGCGCGTAGCGCGGCGCGTAGGCCGCGAGGGCCTCCAGCGCCTCTCGCTCGCCACGGCCCGACCGGCACCAGCCCGGCCAGTCCACAGCGCAGGCGAACACGCGCTTCGATCCCACCTCGAGATAGACGGCCGTGCGCGCCTCTGCCACCAGCTCCAGCGCTCTGCTCAGATCAGGAACGTGAACAGCGGCGAGCCGGGGGGAACGCGCTCGATGCGCAGCGGGCTGGCCTCCATGCGCGCCAGCAGCGTCTCGAGGTCGCCGGCACGGGCGAGCTCGATGCCGACCAGGGCCGGTCCCGTCTCCCGGTTGCTCTTCTTCACGTACTCGAACAGCGTGATGTCGTCGTCAGGGCCGAGCACGCTGTCCAGGAAGCGGCGGAGCGCGCCCGGCTGCTGCGGGAACGTGACCAGGAAGTAGTGCTTCAGACCCTCGTGCACGAGCGAGCGCTCCACGATGTCGCTGTACCGGCTGACGTCGTTGTTGCCACCTGACACGATGCAGACGACGGGGCCGCCGGCCAGCGACGAAGGCAGGCGGCGGGCGGCGGCGCTGGCCAGCGCACCCGCCGGCTCGGCGATGATGCCCTCGACCTGGTAGAGACTCACCATCTCCGTGCAGACCGCGCCCTCCGGCACGCTGACCACCTCGTCCACCAGGTCCCGTACCACCGGGTATGTGAGCTCGCCCGTCGTGCCCACCGCGGCGCCGTCCACGAACGTGTCCACGCAGTCCAGCGCGACCGGCCGCCCGGCGGCCAGCGCAGCCTTCATGCTGGCCGCCCCGTCGGGCTCGGCGCCCACGATACGCACGTCCGGACGCCGGCTCTTCAGCCAGAGCGCCATGCCGGCGATCAGGCCGCCGCCGCCGACCGGCACGACGACGGTCGCGAACCGCTCCGGCGCCTGCTCGCAGACGTCGATCGCCACGGTTCCCTGACCGGCGATCGTGCGCGGGTCGTCGAACGGGTGGACCAGCACCGCGCCGCCCTCGCGGCTGCTCTGCAGGGCGGCGGCGCTCGCCTCGTCGTAGTTGGCGCCCACGACGACCAGCTCGACGTCGGGGCCGCCGATGGCGGCGATCCGCTCCCGCTTCTGACGCGGCGTCGCGGCGGGCAGGAACACCCTGCCCCGGATGCCGAGGACCCGGCAGCTGTACGCGACCCCCTGCGCGTGGTTGCCGGCGCTGGCACAGACGACGCCGCGGCCCCGCTCCTCGGCGGACAGCGACGAGACCACGTTGTATGCCCCCCTGACCTTGTACGAACGCCCGATCTGCAGGTCCTCGCGCTTCAGCCACACCGGGGTGGCCAGGTCCTCGGAGAGGCGGTCGCTGCGCTCGAGGGGCGTCCGCCGGGCCACCGTCCGCAGACGCTCGGCGGCCGCCGACACCGCTGCGGCGCTGAGCTCCACGGCGATCGACATGGGCGCACATGGTACGTCGGGACCCCCGGCGGGCGCCCCGCGCCGGCTCCACCCCGACCCCGCTCAGCCGGGGCCGCCAACGAGGGCCTGGTAGACGAGCTGGCGCAGCTCCGAGCGGATCGGGTACGTGCTGGACGGGAGCAGCTGGGTCATGAAGACCACGATCACCTCGTCCACCGGGTCGACCCAGAAGACGGTGCTCGCGGCGCCGCCCCAGCCGAACTCGCCGGCGTTGCCCAGGCTCTTCCCTGCGACGGCGTCGAGGACCACCGAGAAGCCAAGCCCGAACCCCACGCCGGCAAAGGTCGTCTCCGCGAACAGCGGCCGGCCGACCGCCTCCAGGTCCGCCCCGCCCGGCAGGTGGTTCCTCGTCATCAGCGCGACCGTACGCGGCCCGAGCAGGCGGGCCTCGCCCAGCTCGCCCCGCCGAAGGAGCATGCGCGCGAAGCGATGGTAGTCGCCCGCGGTGGAGACCAGGCCGCCGCCGCCCGAGAGGAACAGCGGTCTCCCGTGGGCCCGGGCGCCCATGGCGTCGTTGCGAACTGCCTGCGTGCTGCCCGGCGCAACGGTGTAGAGGGCGGCCAGCCGCTCGGACTGCTCCTCCCTCACCCAGAAGCCCGTGTCCGTCATGCCGAGCGGCTCGAAGATGCGCTCGCCGAACAGGCGGTCCAGCGGCAGGCCTGACGCCACCTCGCACACGCGGCCGAGGACGTCGGTCGCGTGCGAGTAGTTCCACTCGGTGCCCGGCTCGAACAGCAGCGGCAGGCCGGCCCAGGTGTCGCAGGCGGACTGCAGGTCGGTGCCCGGCGGCTGGCCCCACTCGTAGCCGGCCGCCCGGTACGCCTCGTCGACCGCGTGCGCGTGGTGGAAGCCGTAGCTGAGCCCAGCGGTGTGCGTGAGCAGGTGCCAGATGCGGACCGGCTCGCCGGCCGGGACGGTGGCCGGCCTCAGCGCCGAGCCGCGCCGATAGACCCGCACGTGCTCGAACGAGGGAATGAACTGGCTGACCGGCGTCGTGAGCTCGAACGCTCCCTCCTCGTACAGCATCATCGCCGCCACCGAGGTGATCGGCTTGGTCATCGAGTAGATCCTGAACAGCGTGTCCGTCTCCACGGGCAGGGCCGCCTCACGGTCCCGCTGGCCGTGCACGCCGACGTGCACCACGGCCCCGCCGCGGCTGACGAGCAGGAGCCAGCCGGGCAGCCGGCCGTCGTCGACGTAGCGTTCGAGGTGGCGGTCGATCCGAGCCAGGCGGACGGGGTCGAAACCGGCCCGCGCCGGATCCATCTCGACCTCCAGGGCGCTCGCCAGGTGAACAGTTTCCACGGCTCTCCTCCAGTGCGCGTGACTGGGGGGCGCGACCCCTCGGACCAGCGTATCGCGTGACGTGGCCCGGCGAGCGATCAGATAGAGAGCAGGTCGGGCGGCCCGGCTCCGCGATACGCTGTGCTCACGTGACGACCACCGCGGCCGACAGGCCCATCTGCGGATGACACAGACGATCCGGCTCGGGAAGCTGCTCGGCATCGAGATCGGTGTCAACTGGAGCCTGATCTTCATCTTTGCGCTGATCGCGTGGACGCTGGGCAGCGCGACGCTGCCGGCCGAGGTTCCGGGCCAGCGGCCGGCGGCCTACTGGGTCGCCGCGCTGGCGGGCGCTGTCCTCTTCTACGGCTGCCTTCTGGCCCACGAGCTCGCACACGCGCTCATGGCCCGGCGCCAGGGGCTGCGGGTGGCCGGCATCACGCTCTGGCTGTTCGGCGGCGTCTCGCAGCTCGAGGGCGAGCCGAAGAGTCCCGGCGCGGAAGCGCTGATCACGCTGGTCGGCCCGCTCACGAGCTTCGCGGTGGCCGGGATCGCCTTCCTGCTCGAGCTGGCCGCCAGCGCGCTGGCGCTCCCGGCCCTGGTCTCGGTCCTGCTGGCCTGGCTGGCTCTGTTGAACGTCGCGCTGGGTCTGTTCAACCTGATCCCGGCGTTCCCGCTCGACGGCGGGCGCCTCCTCGGCTCGCTGTTCTGGTGGCGCACGGGCACCCGGCTGCGGGGGGTCCACAGGGCCGTGCTGGTGGGGCGGGTCTTCGCATTCCTGATGATCGGGTTCGGTCTGCTGGAGCTGTTCCGCGGTGACGTGGTGGACGGCATCTGGATCGCGTTCATCGGGTGGTTCCTGCTCTCCGCGGCCAGCGCGGAGGAGTCGGCCGCCACCACTCGCTCGATGCTGAGGTCGGTTCCCGTCTCGGCGGCGATGACCTCGCCCGTGGTCACAGTGCCCGACTGGCTCACGGTCGAGCAGCTCATCGGCTCTGTCGCCCCGCGCTACCGCTTCAGCACATATCCGCTGCACGACCCGTCGGGCAAGCTGACGGGCGTCGCCCGGCTCGGCGAGCTGCTGAGGACGGCCTCCTCGGCCGGGTCTCAGCGGCGGCTGCACGAGGTCTCACACCCGATCTCCGAGGTCCCCACGGCGCACCCTGACGAGGACCTCGAGCACCTCGTGCAGCGCCTGGGCTCGGCGCTCCAGGACCGGGTGCTCGTCTTCGACGGCGACCAGCTGGTCGGCATCCTGTCGCCCTCGGACGTGGGCCGGGTCGCCGCCCGGCGGCAGGCGCTCGCCGGCCGGGGCGGCGTCCGCTGAGCCCTCCCCCCTCGCGGGGGCAGCTGGCCCGCCAGGGCCGAGAATGGAGTCCTTCCCCCCGGCGTGGGAGGTGGCCCGCAGGGCCAAGAATGGCGTCCCTCCCCCCTCGCGGGGGAGGTGGCCCGACAGGGCCGGAGGGGAGGTCGATCTAGCCGCGTCGGCGTCCTCACAGCGGCCAGCCGGCCCGGGGGTGGAACGGGCTGCCCTCGCCGCCGATCTCGAACGTGCCGGGCCCGACGCCGCCACCGCCCTCATCGACCACGAAGCGCACACCCCTCAGCGCCGCGGGCGCGGGGAACGTGAGCTCGAGGTCCACGCGCTGGCCCGGCTGGAGCAGCATGCGCAGCCCGCTTCCGTCCTCGGGCGCGACCTCGCCCCCGCCCGGCAGCTCCAGGTAGGCGCGGGCGCCCTCGGACCGCATAGCGCGTCCGCGGCCCCGGTTCTGCAGCTGCACGTCCACCAGGACCGTCCTCGCCGGAGGGTCCGGTCGGGCGCTGAGCATCGCCGCGCACCAGTCGTCGAAGCACTTCGCGTCACCCGGTCGGAGCTGCTCGGCGCGGCTGGAGAGGCCCACCGCGAGCAGCGCCGCGGCATACGCCGCGATCAGGGCGGCCATGGCGGCGGCCAGGGTCCCCGCCGAGCGCCAGCGCCGCCGCGCCAGGTGCGCCGCCGTGGCGGCTGCGAGCACGACGACAGCGGCAGCGGACAGCAGCATGAGCAGGTCGGAGGCCGGCGACACCATCTGCACCGCCACGGGGCGGACCGTACCACCGCCGGCGAGCCACCCGTGCGTGGAGCGGGCCTGCGCGTGCAGGTGGATACTGGCCCGATGCCGGACACGACGTTCGCGACACCCCGAGGCGAGCTGCGCGGCCACCTCGCCCTCCCGACCGCCGCCGAACCCTGGCCCGGCACGGTCGTGATCCACGAGGCATACGGCTTCACGGAGGACATCCGCAGGATCGCCGACCGCCTGGCGGAGCACGGCTACCTGGCGCTTGCTCCCGACTTCTTCGCTCGCTGTGGCAGCACGCTGGCGTGCGTGCGCGCGGCGTTCAGGGAGCTCAACTCGGGCGCCGGGCCGACCTTCGAGGACATCGACGCCGCCCGCGGCTGGCTTGCGGGTCGAGCCGACTGCACCGGCCAGGTGGGCGTGATCGGGTTCTGCGTGGGCGGCGGCTTCACGCTGCTGGCGGCGCCCCGCTTCGCATTCGGCGCCGCCAGCGTGAACTACGGCCGGGTGCCGAACGACGCCGAGCGGGTGCTCGCGGGCGCCTGCCCGATCGTGGCCTCGTACGGCGGCCGCGATCGTGGCCTGGGGGGCCACGCCGAGCGCCTGGATCGGGCGCTGAGCGCGAACGGCGTCGAGCACGACGTCCAGACGTATCCGGACGCCGGTCACGGCTTCCTCAACCGGAACCAGGGAGCCCTGGCCTTCGTGTTCGGCAGGGTCTTCGGCGTCGGCTATCACGGCCCGTCCGCGGAGCACGCGTGGCGCCGCATCCTCGCCTTGTTCGACGTCCACCTGCGGGCCGCCTCTGCCTCGTGACCGTCGCCCACCGTGCGCGCCTGGCAGCGGCCCACGCACTGACGCGGCCCTGCCGCAGTCCTCCCACGTATCCGGTGGGTTCCTGGGTGCGTTGCATCTGCGTGTGGCTGATGACGCGCCCCGGCGTCGTGGCACTGTCCCTGGCGCTGGTGACGGCGGGCTGCCGGCCCGGCAGTCCGAGCGCCGCCGCCACACCGCGGCCGACCGCGACCCCGGTCGAGACCGCATCGCCGGTCCCGGCCGCGCCGTCGCTCACCAGGCTGACCATGGTCTCCGCTTCCGTGGGCTGGGCCATGGCGGCGCCGGCGGTGACCGCCAACCCGTTTCCGGGCAGCAGGACCGGGGTGGTCCGCACCATCGACGGTGGAGCGCACTGGACGGTCGTCCTGCCCGCCGCAACCGTCCAGCCTGCCCTGTCGGGCCCGGCCATCACGGAGGCTGCGGACTTCGCTGACTCGACGCACGCCTGGGCACTCGAGCTCCTCGATGGGGAGAGCACGGCGAGCGTTCAGACGCTGATCGTGGCCTCGACGTCCGACGGCGGCGCCCACTGGACTGCCACCCCCCGATTTGGCGTCAGTGGTGCCGCCACGCACGTCCAGTTCGTCGACGCCACCCACGGCTGGGTGTTCGCGACCCCGAGCGCCGGCGGAGTGATCGGCTCGCAGGACACGACCCTGGACCGCACTGTGGACGGCGGCTCCACCTGGCAGGTGATCAAGCCGGCCAGCCAGGTCCGGCAGGCTCCGGGCGTCCTCGGCACCCTTCCCGAGGCCTGCCCCATGGGCGGCCCAATCGGCGCCCCCTCATTCATCGACGCCCAGACGGGCTGGGTGGGCGCGTTCTGCGACCGGATGTTCTTCTTCGTCACGCACGACGGCGGGCTCACCTGGGCCGCCCAGGGGCTGCCGCCGTTTCCGGGGCCGCCGTCGTCGGGGCCGAGCGCGCTGCTGTACGCGACCGACCCGCCGCTGATGCTGTCGGCCAGCGACGTCGTGGCCTTCGCCCACCGGGGCCTCACCACCGGCGCCAACGCGCTCCAGGAGGCGGCCATCTACGTGACTCATGACGCCGGGGCATCCTGGTCGGCATCCCGCCTGCCCGCGCCGGAGCTCGGCGCCGACTTCATCGACCCGCGGGACGGCTGGATGGTGGCCGCGGGTCCGGGAGGCGACATCGAAGCGCGTTCCCTGTATTCCACGGTCGACGGGGGAGGCAGCTGGCGTCTCGTCTCCGGGCCGCAGGACTACTTCGAGCGTGAGCTGAGCTTCGTGAGCCGCACTGACGGCTTCATTGCCGCGCCGGCGGTGAAGGGTCAGCCCGGGCGCCTGCTGAAGACGGCGGACGGCGGCGCGACCTGGGTCCCGATCCCGGCGTCGATCGACTGACGCCGGGCGCCACGCGCGCCGGCGAGGCGCCGGAGACATCTCCTGAATCCGGCCGGCCCGGCCGGCGGCGAGCACGCTGCTGGCTATTTGGTGTGGTAGAGCACGAGGAAGTAGCTGGCGAAGGAGGCGATGAAGCTGCCCCCCATCTGCGCCGAGCTGCCGCCGTCAGAGAAGCCGGACCTGACGAACAGGTAGCCGCCCAGCGCGGCCGACAGCACGCTCACGAGGCCGATCACCGACCAGGCTCGGACCCCGCGGCGGCCGGACCAGGCGAAGGAGAGGACCGCCACGACCAGGGCGAGGAGCACCAGCGCCAGGCCCTGGAACGCGTGCCAGATCAGAAAGAGGGGGGTCGGCAGGCTCGCCATCGCGTGCAGGAGACCGCTCGGCGTGGCTGGCGGCGCGGCCGTGCCGTTCGCCGGCGTGACGAAGATGTTGACGGTGTCGCCGAACCAGCCCTGCCCGGCGAGAAGCACCAGGGTCACGATGACCAGGGCGCGAAACAGGCGCATCGTCGCCGGTCGCCGCACGGTATCCATCGCCGCTTACTCAGCCCCATCCCGCAGGTCGGCCGCAACGGCGGCGCGGGCAGGCCTGCGGCGCCCGTTCACGGGACCGGGCGGCGGGGCCGGCGAGCCACCGGGTGCCGGCGAGCCGGGGAGCGGATGGAAGATTCCGACCAGCGTGGCGGTCAGGGCGGCGATGCCGACGGTGCCCAGCCAGCCGACGGCCACGATGAGCTCCATGTTCAGCTGGCGCTCCTCGGTCAGGCGGAGGCTGCGCCCAGCCAGCACGTAGCCTCTCCGCCACGCCTCCACCACCACCGCGCTGCGCATGCCGGGTTGGGGCTGCCAGGTGATCCTGTCCTGGGCGCTGCCGCTCAGACCCTGGAAGACGCTCGCCGGAAAGTCGGGCGCCCCGCCGTGGAGGCTGACGGACCCCGAGATCGCCCGGCCCGACCGGTCGAACACCACGAGGTACGGCCTGAGCGAGGTTGCCATGTCGACCGAGCCCGCCGGGACGACCGAGGTGGGCGTCGCGCCGGCGTCCAGGCTGGCCACCGCCTCCTCCACCATCTGGATCTGGGGATCGTCGGCGCTGCTGCGGAGCTGGGTCAGAGCCACTCCGTAGACCATCACCGAGATGCCTGTGACGGCCGCCGCCACCGGCAGCCACAGGATGGCTGCGCGGCCGAGGATGGGCTTCCAGACGGCCATGTCATTCGAACGCCGCCGAGCCGGCCCCCGTTTCGGGCGGGCTCGGCCCGCACCGGGCATGACCCTGCGCTCTGCGAACGTCACGCAACTTCCTGGCCATTTGACGATCGGGCAATTTGATGTCAATATCATTCACATCAAATTGCCTGGCCGCCGACCCTACCGCATGCTCGCCCGCGCCGAAGCCGCGGCCGCCACCGCGGAGCGAATCCTGGACGTCGCCATCGAGCTCTTCTGGGAACGACCCACCGACCAGATCTCCCTGGACGAGGTCGCGCGGCGGGCCAGCGTCAGTGTGCAGACCGTGATCCGCCGGTTCGGGGGCCGGGATGGGCTCTTCGCAGCAGCCAGCGAACGGGAAGCCGGGAGGATTCGCCGCCAGCGCGACGAGGCGCCGGCCGGAGACGTCGCGGCAGCCGTCCAGGTCCTGGTCGAGCACTACGAGACGATGGGAGATTCGGTACTCAGGCTGCTGGCCGAGGAGGACCGCGTGCGCGGGCTGCGGGTGATCGCCGACCAGGGCCGGGCCTTCCACCGTGCCTGGTGCGAGCGAGTCTTCGCTCCTGCCCTATCGGGCCTGGATTGCCCGGATCGAGAGCGGCGGCTGGCCCAGCTCGTCGCCGTGTGCGACGTCTACACCTGGAAGCTGCTCCGCCGCCAGGCGGGGCTGAGCCGAGGCCAGACAGAGCTGGCCCTCGTCGAGCTTCTCGAACCACTCCTGGAGGTATCGTGATGTCCCGCATCCTCGCCTACACGTCGCCCGCGCTCGGGCACCTGTTCCCCGTCACGCCCATCCTCGACGAGCTCCAGCGCCGAGGGCACGAGATATCGCTGCGAACCCTGGCGGCGCAGGTGCCGATGATGCAGGGCCGCGGTTTCAACGCGGCTCCGATCAGCCCGGATGTCGAAGCGATCGAGCACGACGACTGGGGGACGCGCAGCTCGCGAGAGGCCCTCGCGCGCAACGTGCGCGTCTTGAGCGCACGTGCCGAGCACGACGCGCCCGACCTCTGCGCAGCGATCGCGGAGGAGCGGCCGGATGCACTGCTCGTCGACATCAACGCCTGGGGTGCGATGGCTGCCGCCGAGGCCTGGGGCGGTCCCTGGTCTGCCTTCTGTCCCTATCCGATCCCGCTTGGCTCACTCGATGCGCCACCGTTCGGCCCTGGGCTGCCGCCCGCCCGCGGCCCACTCGGCCACCTGCGCGACCGCCTGGTCCGCCCGCTTGTCCTTGGCGTCCTCGAGAAGACGTTTCTGCCTCCGCTGAACCAGGTCCGTACTCAGGCAGGCGCAACTCAGCTTCACGATGCGGACGAGATGTTCCGCCGGCCACCGCTGCTCATCTACATGACCGCCGAGCCGTTCGAGTACCCACGCAGCGACTGGCCCGAGAACCTCGTGATGGTCGGGCCCTGCGAGTGGGATCCGCCGTCCGACCCGCCGGAGTGGCTGGCGGAGCTCAGGCATCCCATCGTTCTCGTTACAACCTCGTCTGAGTTCCAGAACGACGGCAGGCTCGTCCAGGCGACCCTCGAGGCGTTGGCGGACGAGCCTGTCGCCGTTGTGGCAACCCTCCCGGCGGATCGTCACCACGCTGCCCTCCAGGTCCCAGCCAACGCACGAGTGGAACGGTTCGTCCCCCATGGACCTGTGCTCGATCGGGCAGCTTGCGCCGTGACGCATGGGGGCATGGGCGCGACCCAGAAGGCGCTGGCGCATGGCGTTCCCGTGTGTGTCGTGCCCTTTGGCCGGGATCAGCTGGAGGTGGCCAGGCGTGTCGAGGTGGCAGGCGCCGGCACGCGGCTGCCCGCCAAACGTCTG
>DATFRD010000229.1:0-4740 GCA_035263645.1 Candidatus Dormiibacterota bacterium
GTCCTGGCCACCTCGAAGAACGTGAGTGGGCGGCCGTCCGGCCGCCGGGGCAGCCCCTCGTCGAACGCGGTCCAGGCCAGGTCGTGCAGCCGGGCCGCCACCACCGCGGCGGCACGCGCCGGAGGGGCGGTCCAGGGCGGCGCCCCCCAGGCGGCGGCGAGCCAGCCGGAGAGCAGGGCGTGGTCGGACTGACGGACCAGGACGAGGTGGCCAGCCTCCTCCCTGACGATCACCTGCGCGGCCTCACCACACCAGGCTACGAGCCGCGGCGCCCGCCGCCAACCGCCGCCCGAAGGACCCCCGCCCCCACCCACCCTCGGGGGGCGGGCCCACGGTACCTCGGAGCAGGTGGCGCGTCAATTGCACGCGTTAAGGCCGGGCCGGCGCGCGGCGCCGCTGCGCCTGCCGCCACACTATCTCCCCGATGCACCGGCACGAACAGTTCGGGATGTGGGCCAACCTGGCCGCGCGGCTGACCGAGGTGTCCGAGGGAGCCGTGGTGGTCGAGGGCCACCTGACCCCCGACGCCCACGGCTTCCGGACGTCGCGAGGCACCATCGTCCACGGCGGGGCCGTCGCCGCGCTGGCCGACATGGCGCTCGCGTCGGCGGGGGCGTCGGTCGCGGTCGACGGTCAGGCCGTCACCACCGTGGACCTGAAGGTCGACTTCCTGCAGCCGGCGCAGCCGGGTCGCCTGCTGGCGCGCGGCCGGGTTCGGCGGCGCACCCGCCGCCTCTGCTTCACCTCCGCCTCGGTCGAGCAGCCGGACGGCACCGTGGTCGCCGAGGCCCGCGCGGTGCTGGCCTTCGTGGCTCGCTGAGCGGTCGTGGACGGGGGCGGCGCCGAGGACCGGGCGCGAATGGAAGCCAACCGGCGGGACTGGGACCGGCGGCTGGACGTCCACCGCCGGTCGGCCTTCTACGATGTCGACGGCTTCCGGGCCGGCCGCAGCACCCTCCGCTCCGTCGAGCTCGACGACCTCGGCGACGTCAGCGGGCGCACCGTGCTCCACCTCCAGTGCCACTTTGGCCTCGACACGCTCTCGCTCGCACGCCTGGGCGCCGTCGCCACCGGGGTCGACTTCTCGGAGCCGGCGGTCGACCTCGCCAGGTCGCTGGCGGCCGAGGCGGGGCTCGAGGCGCGGTTCGTCCGCAGCAACGTCTACGACCTGACCCGGGCGCTGCACGAGCAGTTCGACGTGGTCTTCACGAGCTACGGGGTCCTCTGCTGGTTGCCCGACCTCGTCGGTTGGGGCCGGGTCGTCGGGCGCTTCCTGCGTCCGGGCGGGAGGTTCGTCATCGCGGAGCAGCACCCGCTGCTGGAATGCGTCGAGGAGGTCGACGGCCGGCTGCGCCTGGCCTACCCGATGCTCCAGCGGCAGCCGTTCGAGGTGGTCTCCACCGACACCTACGCCGACCGCTCCGTCGAGCTGCCGCCCATCCGCAGCTACCAGTGGCCCTGGACGGTGGGCCAGATGGTCAGCGCGCTCATCGGCGCCGGCCTCCGGATCGAGCGGCTGCGGGAGCTGCCGGTCGCCACCTGGCAGCGGCTGCCGAGCATGACCCGCGACGAGGACGGCTGGTGGCGGCTGGCGGGCGACCCGCTGCCGTTGCTGGTGGCCTGCCGGGCTGTCAAACCACTTTGAAGATCAGCGAGCCGAGGGCCGTGCCGGTGAACACGTCGACGTCCCAGCAGCCCTGGGCCGGGAAGACCAGCTGGGCGACGAACTCGTCCTGCAGGCCGACCCGGCCCGATACCTCGAACGACTCGCGGTAGACCTCGCTGGTCCCCTCGCGGGCGGCCTGGATGCGGATCCGGTCGGACGCCTTGCGCGAATCGACCAGCCAGCGCACCGTGTAGGGACGGCCGGCCGCCGGCGGCTGGGGCCCCGGCAGGATGCCCCGGATCGTCGACTCCCCAGGGTCGGCGGCGACCTGCAGCAGGCTGCCGACCCGCGTCGGCGCCGTGGCCTGGCACTGGGCCGGGCTGACCGGCCGCGCCGCGCAGGCCGGCGCCCCGGCGGCCAGGAGCGCGAGCGCCAGCGCCGCCGCGGTGGGACGGAGCCGGAGGAGCGCCAGCACGGTCACGTTCGCAGTCTAGGCACGCCCACGGTCCCGGGCGCGACGGCCGCTCGGCGCTCCGTAGAATGGCCAGCCGCTGATGCTGAGGGCGGCCGTGCCGGCAGACGCGCCGGCGATCGCGCGAGTTCACGTCGCCAGCTGGCGGACCACCTATCGGGGCCTGCTGCCTGACGACTACCTCGCCGGCCTCGATGTCGACGAGTACACCGCTCGCTGGTCCCGCGTCCTGGCCGACCGCCACGGGCGGAGCGACGTCTTGGTCGCGGAGGAGCAGGGCCGGGTCGTCGGGTTCGCGTCCTGCGGACGAGAGCGCGACGGAGACATCCGCTACCAGGGCGAGCTCTACGCGATCTACCTGGTGCACGAGGCCCAGCGCCGCGGCCACGGGCGTGCCCTGGTGGCCGCTGCGGCAGGCGCGCTGGCCGCGCGCGGCATGACCTCCATGGTCGTGTGGGTGCTCCGCGACAACGCCGGTGCCCGCGCGTTCTACGAGCGGCTGGGCGGCGAGTACCTGGGCGAGCGTTCGCTCGACCTTGGTCACGAGGCCGCGGTCAGCGCCCGTGAGGTCTCCTATATGTGGACCGACACGGCGCCCCTGCTCAGGCCGCCGGCCTGAGGCGCGGCAGCGCGACCGGCGCCCAGTGGGCGCCGTCATCCGAGCTCCTCAGGAGCGATCGCGCGGCGATCGGCAGCGGCCCGGGCGGGCCGAGCTCTGCTGCCAGCACGAACAGGCTCCGCTGACCCCCGGAGACCGCGCCGATCGGCTCCAGCGCGTCCGGCAGCCTGGCCGGCCGGACGGCCCAGGTGGCCCCGCCGTCCCCGGACGTCCAGATGCGGAGCCCGTCGAGGACGAGGAGCCGGTCGACGCCCTGGACCCCGGGCCGGCTCTCGACCCCGGTCTGCGGCCCGGCTCGGAGCGTGGTCCAGGTGTGCCCGGCGTCCGCGCTGGCGGCGGTGTACACCTGGGCCGGGCCGGGGCGGCCCGCCGGTGGGACACCGCCGAACCCCTCTACCACGGCCAGGACCCGGGGTCCAGCGGAGGCCAGCTCCACGGCGAAGACCGGCGGCCGGGGCGGAGGCACGTCGAGCTCCGCTGCCGGGCGCCACGTGGCTCCGCCGTCCCCCGTCGCCAGCAGGACCAGCGCCGCGCCGTCCCCTGTGACCGCCAGCACCCCCCGCTCCGAATCGACGAAGCGCAGGTCCGCCGGTCCGCCGAGACCAGTCAGGTCGGGGGTCGGCAGCCGGCTCCAGCTGCCGCCGCCGTCGCTCGTCCGCCACAGGGCTGCCGGGACCTCACCCGAGGCGTCGCCCGTGGCCTCCAGCAGCCACCCGGCCCGAGCGGTCGCGAACGCAAACCTGAGGATGCGGGGCCTGCCAGACGGCACGTCCAGGGCCGGGATGGGGAGCGGGCGCCACGACTGGCCGCCGTCGGCGCTCACCTCGACTGCGTCCGCCCCGGCGGCGGGAGTGCCATGGGCGAGGAGCAGCCCGGGCCCGGGGCTGCTCAGGCCGGACAGCCCTCTGAGCTGGCGCCAGGTCCGGCCGCCGTCGCGGGTGGCGATGAGGACCAGCGGACCGGTCACGACGCCGGCCCGGACGCTGGGGCCGAAGACCACGCCGCGAAGGTCGTCGACGAACACGGCCTGGACCGGCAGCAGGGCAGCCGCGGGCGAGGCGGCGGGCGACGGAGACGCCGCCGGAGTGCCGAGGGTCGGGCGGAGATACACGACCCCCGCCACCGCCACGGCCAGCGCCGCCAGCCCGATCCAGGCCAGCGCCCGGCGGGACCGCCCCTCGTCCACCTCGGGGAAAGGCTACGCCCGCCGCGAGCCTGATCCAGGCCAGCGCCCGCCGCGAAAGGCTACCCCGGGGCGGTCAGCGGACGATCAGCCGGCGATCTCCGCCTCGGCCCGGACGTGCTCCGGCCTGACGCGTACCAGCAGCTCGCCGGGCACGGCGTTGCGGCGGCCGAACTCCTCGCCCCGCTGGGCGCCCATGTAGCGGCGGCCGATGGCCGTGGCCATGCGAAGCATCTCGCCGCCGTCCTCGGTCACGCTGGCCTGCCCCTCGACCATGACGTACGAGAAGGGCGGGTTCTCGTCGTCCACGCACAGGCAGACGTGGGGGTCCCGCCGCAGGGCCCTGCCCTTCACCGAGGAGGCACCGGTCATGAACACCACGTCCTCCCCGTCCACCACGAACCACACGGGGACAACATGAGGCCGGCCGTCGAGCCGGGTGGTGGCCAGCTTGGCCGTGCGCGTGCCGTACGTCAGAAAGTCGCGTGCCTCGTCCGCGCTCATCAGCCTGCTCATGAAGGCCAAGCTACCAGGGCACGCCGCGCCCTCGGCCCGGCCCGCGGGCGCGGTCGCCAGCGGCGCCGGTCGAGTCACAATGGGATGAGGATGCCCGTGATCGATCTCAACGCCGACCTGGGCGAGAGCTATGGCAGCTTCGTGGTCGGGCGCGACGGCGAGCTCATCCCGCTGCTGACCTCTGCCAACGTCGCCTGCGGCTTCCACGGCGGCGACCCGCTGACGATGGACAGCACCGTCCGGGCCTGCCGCTCCGCAGGGGTGTCGGTGGGCGCGCACCCCAGCTACCCGGACCTCGTGGGCTTCGGCCGGCGGGTGCTCGAGGTCACGCCGGAGCAGGCCGA
>DATFRD010000230.1:0-9078 GCA_035263645.1 Candidatus Dormiibacterota bacterium
GTGCCGATGTCCGCGAACACGACCGCCCAGCACAGGAACCAGCCGAGCGTGCCAGCCCGCACCTTCAGCCGGCGGTGCCGCGCCACCGTGGAGACCACGAGCGCTCAGTCCACCGTGCGCGGGCGAAGGAGCAGGTCGCGAACGGCGTGGACGTCCGCCCGCAGCGACTCGAGCGCCCGCCGCAGGTCGCGGTCGGCCAGCTCGAGCTGGGCCGCGGCGACGACGTACAGCTCCGCCCGCTCCAGCTGCTCGGCGGCGACGTATCGCTTCTCACGCTCGCGCTCGGCGCGGCGCCGGAACTCCTCCTCCGGGCCCTGGTCGAGCCGCAATGCCCGATGTGGCATGACTCCACGGTAGGCGCGGACGCGTGTGGACACCGTTTGGGGACGCCGCCGGCCCGTATGGATGTCGTATGGAACCGGGGTGTCCGACGGCGCTCAGGCCTGCAGGCGGTAGCCGACGCCAGGTTCCGTCACGATGAACCGCGGGTTGGCCGGGTCGTCGCCCAGCTTGCGCCGGATCTGCGCCACCACGTAGCGCGTGTTGTAGGAATCGCCGAGCGCGTACTCACCCCACACGCGCCGGAGCAGCGTGCCGTGGGTCACCGGCCGGCCGGCATTGAGCGCGAGGTGGCGCAGGAGCTCGTACTCGGTCGGGGTCAGGCGCACCGCCCTGCCCTCGACCGTCACCCTCCGCCTGGCCAGATCGATGTCCAGCGCCCCGCAGCGGAGCACCGGCTCGCCCTGGGCGACCGCGGCCTGCCGGCGGAGCACGGCGCGGATCCGCGCCACCAGCTCGTCGACGCCGAACGGCTTGACCACGTAGTCGTCGGCCCCCAGGTCCAGGGCCCGCACCTTGTCCTGCTCGCCTGGCATCACGCTGACGACGATGACCGCGGAGCGGTCGTCCCCCTCGCGCAGCCGCCGGAGCACGTCGAAGCCGTCCAGGCCGGGCAGTCCCAGGTCGAGGAGGACCACATCCGGCCGCCAGGCGGCGGCCTGGCGGAGCGCCTCCTCGCCCGTGCCCACAGCCTGCACGTGGTAGTCGTGGTAGGTGAGGCCGGCACGGAGGGCACGCCGCATCTCGGCGTCGTCGTCGACCACGAGCACGCGGCCCCTCAACAGAGCCGGATCCCGCCCAGGACGCGGCCGTCCCCGTCCGGCTCGCCGGTCGCCTGCGGAACCCGGCTGGGCGCCCCCACCGGGCTCAGGGGCAGGACCAGCGTGAAGCGGGGGCCGCGGCGGAGGTTCTCGGCTCGCACCGTGCCTCCGTGCGCCTCCGCGACACGCTTGCAGATGGCCAGGCCGAGGCCGCTGCCGCCCTTCCGGCGGGTCCAGAACTTGTCGAAGACGCGGTCCAGGTCGCCGGGCGTGATCGGCGGCCCGTCGTTGGCGACCGACAGCTCGACCGCCCCGTCCACCGCCCTGGCCCCGATCGTGATCGTGCGGCCGGGCGGCGTCCATTCCCTGGCGTTCTCCAGCAGGTTGGTGAGGGCGCGTCCGAGCTGCTGCTCGTCGAGCGGGACCGGGGGCAGGTCGACCGGCACCCTGACCTCGAGCGCGAACGCGGCCAGCTCCGGGCGCAGCCGGTGCAGGACGCCGCCGACCACGTCGTCCAGCGCCTCCGGCCGGGGGTGGACGGCTCCCCCCGCCTCGAGCCGGGCCATGTCCAGCAGGTCGCCGACCAGGTGGTCGAGGTGCGAGGCGTTCCGATCGAGGCCCTCCACCAGCTCGCGCTGGTCCCGTGTGAGCTGGGCGGCCGGCGCTAAGAGCGCCGTCAGCCCGGCCCGCAGCGAGGCGATCGGGCTCTTCAGCTCGTGGGAGATCGACGAGAGGATCGCCGCCTTGAGCTGGTCGGACGCGGCCAGCGACGCCGCCCGCTCCGCCTCGTGCCCGGCCCGGCGCCGGTCGAGGAGGAGCCCCGCGAGGCTGAGCAGCGCGGCCAGGAGCCTCAGGCCTGACGCAGGCACCTCCTCGTCGGTCACGGTCAGCAGCAGCACGCCGCTGGCCATCGGCAGCACGCAGCGGTTCAGCTGCCGGCCGGTCGGGCGCAGGAGGCGCAGCCGCTCGCCGTCGAGCATCAGCCCGATCGGCTGCCGGCGTCGCCAGGCAAGGTCCGCCTCGCGGCGCGCCTCCTCCGGCGGCTCCGGGCCCGTGACCCTCACCAGCCGGTCCCCCTCCAGCCCCAGCAGGGCCACCTCCCGGACGGAGGGCACGTCGAGCATGCGCTGGCGCACCAGTTCGAGCGCGGCGGCGACCTCGGGCAGGCGCAGGGCGGTCGTGGCCAGCTCGTAGAGCGAGCGTGACTCGGCCGCCATCGCCTGCGCCTCCCCCTGCGCGCGCCGGGCGGCGCCCGCCAGCTGGCCCGTGACCAGGGCCGCCGCCAGCAGGGCGAGCAGCGACCCGAGCTGTCCGGCGTCGGCCACGGTGAGGCTGCCCACCGGCGGCACCAGGGCCACGTCGTAGCAGAGGATCGCGAGCACGCTGGCGAACACGGCCGGCCACTTGCCGTAGCGGGCCCCGAGCCACAGCACCAGGAGCAGGTAGGCCAGGCCCAGGTTGGCAACCGCCACCCGCGAGGAGACCAGCACCAGCGCGGCCGTGATGGCGAGCACGCCCCCGACCGCCAGGCCATAGGGCAGGAGCCGCCGCATCGCACCGTCAGCATAGTCCCGCTGGTGGGGGGGAGAAATCGTCCTCCGCTGTCCCTCCCCCCTCGCGGGGGAGGTGGCCCGCCAGGGCCGGTGGGGGGATCTCAACCGGTATCCCGCCCCGGCCTCCGGGGGACGGAGCGGAGGCAGCGCCCCGGTCAGCGCTGGTAGGCCAGCCACAGGGGCTGGACGCGGTCGCCGCTCCGGACCGCCACCCGCACCCGGCACTGGCCGCTGCACCCCGTCGGGAGGATGCTGCCCTCGGAACCGGTGCCCGGCTGCTGGACCACGGAGTAGCCGGGGCCGGCCTCGATCTCGATCCCGTCCTGGAAGCCGGGCGCCCGGACCAGGCGCACGCAGAGTGGCTGGCCGGGCGCCAGCACGGGACCGGCCGGGACCGCCGGCTGCAGGGCGAACGCGGTCACGATGGCGTCCAGCCGGCCGATGTCGTACTCGGTTACCAGCAGGTTCCCGGCCTGGTCGATGCCCAGGCCCTGGGGCGACCGGAGGCCCGAGGCGACGTCGACGGCGCCCCCATTGACGACCTGCACCACCCGGCCCTGACTGATCGAGATCGCGAAGATCCGGCCGTCCGCGCCCGCGACCACGTCGTCCGCCAGCGGCAGCCCGCTCACCAGCGTCTGCCGGCTCCCGTCCGGCGCGAGCCGCACCACCGCGCCGGCGTTCTCGTCGGCGACCACCACCGCGCCGTCGGGGAGCGACCAGGCTCCCGTCGGTCGGGCGAACCCGGCGACCCGCCGCTGGACCTGCCCGTCGGGGCCGACGAACAGCACCGCTCCCCGGGGGCTGTCGGGCACGATGAGCGCGCCGCCGGCCGCCGCGATCCCGTCCACGCCCTCCAGCCCGCGGACCGGCTGCAGCTGGATGAGGGTGGTGACCTGGGTGTCCCGGACCGCCACGACCCGGTCGTCGGCCTGGTCGGCCGCGTAGAGCGTGCCCCCCACCCGTGCCATGCCCTCCACCAGCGGGATCTGCACCGGCAGACGATCGACGCCGCCCACCGGCCCGTCGCCGCCGACGCGGGCGATCCGGCCCGGACCCAGCTCGCCGACCAGTACCTGGTCCCCGTCCGCCAGCACGTCGTCCGGCTGCGTCAGGCCCGTGGCGAGCTGCAGGACGGGCAGACCGGAGGCGACCCCGCCGGCCCGGGCGTCGGCCTGCGCCGGCGCGCAGGGCTGCGGCAGCGGGCTCGGGGTGACAGCCGCCCCGCGGGCGGATGCCGCTGGTGAGGGCCGCCTGGCGGCGGGCTGAGTGGTGCAGGCGGCGGCGAGCACCAGGGCCAGGCTCATGGCCCGGAGCGCGCTCCGCCGCCATGCCGGATGCACGGTGCCGAGTATGCAGCCCGGCCGCGGCTAGCGCAGCGCCGAGATCCAGTCGGCGGCGACGGCCAGCGCGTCGTGGAGCCGCTCCTTCAGGCCGTGGCCGGTGCCCGGCAGCGTCACCACGCGCACCTCCTGCAGCTTGCCGGCCTCGCGGCGGAGCTCGTCCGGCGAGCCGAAGGGGTCGGACTCGCCCTGGACGATCAGGACCGGGCAGCGGACACGCGGCCAGTGCTCGGTCCGGAGCTGCTCCGGGAAGCCGGGCCGGTGGAGCGGGTACGCGAACAGGAGCAGGCCAGCGAACTCGTGCTCGGCGCCGGCTGCGGCCAGGCTCGCCACGCGACCGCCGTAGGAGCGGCCGCCGATCACGACCTCTGGGCCGGCGCCCGACTGCCGCAGGTAGGCCGGGACCGCCCGTTCGGCGTTGCCGCCCGGCAGCTGCACCGGGTGCGCCTCGACGCCCCGCGCGGCCAGCCCGTTCACGTACGGCTCGATCGACTGCAGGCCGCCCGTCGCGCCGGGGGCCAGGAACACCTTCATGCGAGGAGCGAGCCGCCGTGAGCGGTGAGCCCGGCGAGCCTTACCGGCCGGGTCGTGCGGGCGTCAGCGGTGGCCACGGCCCTCATTGTCCGTCAGCCGGCGTCGGTGACAGCCGGAGGCGATCGGACCGGCACCGGGTGCCCTGGATTGCGGCCGGGCTCCTACGTGCCCACCTCCCGCCGCTGCATGAGCAGCGCGGCCAGGCCGAAGCCCGCGATCACCACGGCCACCATCGCCCACAGGCCGTTCCAGAACACGCCCGTGAGGAATGGGGTCCCGTACAGCTGCTGCACCGACAGGTCGCTCGCCCAGGCCGGCCACTGCAGCAGCGGGCCGAGCTCGTAGATGAGGAAGCTGGCGAAGGCGAGCATCCCGAGCACCCCGACGGCGGCGCGCGGGAAGTCGGCGCTGGCCGCCGCGCCTACGGCCGCGTAGGTGAGAGTGAAGGGGATGAGCACCCACGACGCGCGGAACACGCTGGCTGCGTCCAGGGTGGTGCCGACGCCGGCCGCCGTGGCCGCCGCCACCAGCGAGCCGACCGCCACGACGACCGCGGTCCCGACCACCGCAGCCGCGAAGCGCTCGCCGATGACGGCCCACCGGTGCACCGGCATGCTGAGCACCGAGGTCAGGATGCCCTCCGTGTCATCCGAGGCCCAGCCGGAGACGAGGTGGACCGCGAAGCCGGCGAGGAGCAGCTGCGCGATGCCGAACCAGAAGGCGGCGATGAAGCCCCGGTAGGGGTCGCCCCCGCTCGAGTGGGTGAGGAAATCCCGCATCCCCGGCAGGCCGATCGCCGCGTCCACGACGGTGTGCGCGATCGACACCATGTACAGCGCCATGGCACCGGTGCCCAGCGCCCAGCCGACCACGATCCAGCGCTGCCGGTAGAGCAGCCTGGCCACAGGCCAGGCGAGCAGTGGGGACGGCGCCGCGTCCTTCGCCCTGGCCTCGCGGGCCCGACGGGGGAACAGTGAGCCCCGGACGTCGCGGTGCATGAAGGCGAGCGCGGACAGGACGCTCGTCACGACGACGAGGGCGACGCTCAGCGCGACCCCGGCGGCGTCGAGGTGGCCGCCGGGCGCCAGGACGGTGGTCGCGTCGTACCACTTGAACGGCGACACCCACGCGAGGCCGTCGAACGAGTGATCGCTGCGGGCCAGGACATCGACGAGATAGAGGACCACCACCACGGCGGCCCCGGCCGCCTGGGCCGCGCGGGTCGACGCGACCAGCTGGGCGACCAGGTAGCAGAGCGCGAAGAGCGCGAGCATGAGCAGCCAGAGCGTCAGCGTCTTGCCCGCCAGGCCGCCCAGGTTCAGCGACTCGTAGCGGACGACTCCCACTGCGAAGCCGAGAGCACCCAGGACCGCCGCCGCCAGGGACGCCAGGCCGTAGGCCGCCAGCCGCGACGCGACCACGCGCGCCCGAGAGACGCGGGCCGCCAGCCAGTAGTCGACGAGCTGCCTGTCCTCGTCGCCGCGGGCGGCGCCGGCGGCGGCCGCGATCGCCCAGATCATGACCACGAGCGCGAACGGGCCGTACGCGCGCCACTGCACGTAGCCGTCGAGGGTGTCGAGCCGGAAGGGCGCCGGCAGGATGTAGCTCAGCTGCGCGGCCAGCACGCCCATGTCGTGGGCGAACGCGGCCCGGCTGGCGGCGGTCGAGCCCGCCACCTGCACGAACGCCGCCGCCTGGACCGACATGCCCACCAGGAGCACGATCCCGTAGCCGATCCACCCCCAGCGGTGCAGCCGGAATGCGTACCTCAGCATGGCGACACCGCCTCCTCCTTCCCGGGCTCCGCGTAGTACGTCAGGAACATCTCCTCGAGGCTCGGCTCATGGCTGGACAGGTTGACGACGTGCGCGCCGGCGACCGCGGCGATCAGCGGCTCGAAGCTGCCCCGCACCAGGCAGTGCAGGCGGTGGTCATCGACCGTCACGCCCTCGACGCCGGCCGCGCGCCGGACCGCCTCCACCGGCACGTCGCCGCCGAACTCCATCTCGACCCGGTGGACCCGGATCTCGTGCAGGTCCTCCAGGCTGGCGACGTTCACCAGCCGCCCGGCCCGGATGATCCCGACCCTGTCGCACACGTGCTCGACCTCGGAGAGGACGTGCGAGGAGAGGAACACCGTGGCGCCGGCCGTCCGCGCCTCGCGGACCATCGCGTAGAACTCCTGCTGGTTCAGTGGGTCCAGGCCGCTGGTGGGCTCGTCCAGCACCAGCAGCCGCGGCCGGTGCATGAACGCGATCACCAGCAGCAGCTTCTTCTTGTTGCCCGAGCTGTAGTCGCGGTAGCGCAGCGAGACGTCGAACTGGAGCCGGTCGCACAGCTCCTTCACGTGCTCCCGGTCCACGCCCCCGGCCATGGCGCCGAGGTAGGCGATCACCTCCCGTCCGCGCAGCCCGCCGAACTGGGGCGGCTCTCCGGGCACGTAGCCGGTGAGCCGCTTGGCCTCCACCGCCTGCCGGTGGCAGTCGAGGCCGAAGATCGACGCCCTGCCCCGGGTCGGATAGGCCAGGCCCATGAGCTGGCGGATCGTCGTGGTCTTGCCGGCGCCGTTGGGTCCGAGGTAGCCGAAGACCTGGCCCTCGGGGACCTCCAGGTCGAGGTCGAACAGGCCCCGCCCCGCCCCGTAGTCCTTGGTCAGCCCTTCCGTCCTGATCGCGCTCGTCATTGTTCCCTCCTTTCGCGCATCTCCCGCATCACGCTGGGGGCGAGTTCGATGAATTCCCGCATCATCTCGGCGAGCTGCTCCAGCTGCTCGCGCCGCTCGTCGCTCTCGGTGGCCCGCGCCCCCTGGCGCAGCCGCTCCATCAGCTCGTTGGCCTGGGCGTTGCGAGCGGCGTAGATCGCCTCCAGGCTGGGCAGCGCCTCGTAGAGCAGCCGCCGGCTGCCCCGCTCGCCGACCCCGCGGGCCAGCCCGAGGTGCACCAGCTGCCGTGTGGCCAGGCTGACGCCGCTCTTGGCCAGGCCGACGGCGCCGGCGATCTGGTCCAGGCTCGCGGTGCCCGGCTGCAGGAGCAGGTACCCGTAGATCCGGCCGGTGTTTCGCGCCACGCCCCAACCCAGCAGGTGCTGACCCATGTCTTCGATGAACTCGTGCTGCTGGTCAGTCAGGTGCTGAACGTTCTGCTTTTGCAGCACGTACCGCATTATACTCCAAACGCTCGGGGTCAGGAGAGGGTCGACGGGCCTTCCTCTGGTGCGCTGACCAGGCTGCTCACGGTCCGGCTCCGGGCCGCTGCCGCCGCGGCGAGCAGCTGCACCGCTCCGCAGGCCACGAAGGCCGCGGCCAGGCTGGTCCCGGCCAGGGCGCCGAACGCGACCACCGAGACCGGCGCCAGCGCCGAGCGCGGCAGCTCGATCATCCCGTTCACCCGACCCAGCAGCTGGGGGCTGGTGGAGCGCTGGACCCAGGTCGGCAGCGCCACGTCGCTGGAGTACGCGACGCCGAAGCCGAGCGCGGCCAGGACCGCCGCGTCCGGGCCGAGCGCCGGCAGGAGCCCCAGCATGGCGAAGGCCAGGCCCGCGCCGGCGGTCATTGCGATCACCAGCAGACCCCACCGGCGGGGCAGGCCGGTGAGTCCCGCGCTCACGGCCCCGGCGAGCTGGCCGCAGCCCCAGGACGAATAGAGGAGGCCGAGCGCCACCGGGCCCTGGGCGAGCGACCTGGCCAGCGCCGGCAGCCCGACCCCGAAGACGCCGTTGTAGGTCAGCGACTCGACGGAGATCAGCATCAGCAGCACGCGCAGGTCGACGCGACTCCAGGCGTACGCCAACCCGGCCCCTATGCCCGCCCACACCCCCTCGGCCGCCTCCGTGCGCGCCGTCCTGCGGATCGGCGCCGGCAGCAGCCCGGCGCCGGCCAGCAGGAAGGACAGGGCGTTCAGGCCGAACGCCCCGCCGGGCCCGACCGCGGCCACCACAACCCCGCCGAGCGCCGGCCCGACCAGCATCGTGCCCTGCTCGCTGACGCCGAGCAGCGCGTTGGCGGCCGTCAGATCCCGGTCGACCGCCACGAGCTGGGGCACGACCGCCCCGGCCGCGGGAACGAAGAACGCGTCGCACAGGCCGAAGGCGAACGAGCCAGCGTAGAGCTCCCAGACCCGGACCGACCCGGTCGCCGCCAGGCCGGCCAGCACCGCGGCGACCAGGGCCCTGGCGACGTTCGAGGCGAAGAGGAGCGCGCGCGGGCTGACGCGGTCGCTGACCGCACCGCCGACGAGCACGACGGCGGCCCTCGGCAGCGCGCCCGCGAGGAGCACCGAGCCCAGCGCGAGCGGCGAGCCGGTGAGGGCCAGCGTCAGCCAGGCGAGGGCGACACCCTGGGCGCCGTCCCCGAGCAGGGAGGCGGTCTGCCCGGCCCACATCCAGCGGAACGGCCCGCCCGACAGCAGCGTACGCACGGGCAACCATGGTGACCGTCGGACACGATGACGACGTTGACTACCCTCGGCAGGTCGAGACGGCCCTGCCGGGCTTCGGCGACCGGCTGCTGACCCCGGCGCTCGATGTAACCAACGAGGAGCAGGCGAGAGA
>DATFRD010000231.1:0-9265 GCA_035263645.1 Candidatus Dormiibacterota bacterium
CTCGGCCAGTTCCTGCACCTGATCAGGCGCAACGTCGACTGCACGTACATCATCGAGGACAACGGCACGTACGGCCTCACGAAGGGGCAGTTCTCGGCGACCGCCGACGTGGGCTCGGTCCAGAAGCGGGGCACGGTCAACACCTATCAGCCGATCGACCCCTGTGCACTGGCCCTGACGCTGGGCTGCAGCTTCGTCGCCCGCTCGTTCTCCGGCGACGGCAAGCAGCTCGTGCCCCTGCTCAAGGCCGCCATCGCCCACCGAGGCACGGCGCTGCTCGACGTGGTGTCGCCGTGCGTGACCTTCAACGACCACGACGGCTCGACCAAGAGCTACAGCTGGGTGAAGGACCACGACGAGCAGATCCAGGACGTCTCGTTCATCCCCTACTTCGAGGAGATCGAGGTCGACTACGAGCCCGGCACGACCACGGACGTGGAGCTCCACGACGGCTCTCACCTCCGGCTCAAGAAGCTGGGCCAGGACCACGACCCGACCGACCGCCTGGGTGCCCTCCGGCTCATCGAGGAGCACCGCGAGGACGGTCACCTCCTGACGGGGCTCCTCTACATCGACGAGTCGATGGAGGACTTCGCGACGCGCGAGCGGCTGCCGGAACGACCGCTGAAGGACTTGGCCGAGGAGGAGCTCCGCCTCGGCCGCGAGGACTTCGCGCGTCTGATGGACGAACTGGCCTGACCGAGGCAGCCTCGGAGACGCTCCTGGAGACCGCCGCGGCGGACCTGGCCCGGCGCGACCCGGCGCTGGGCCGGGTGGTCGCGGCCATCGGGCCGCCGCGTCTGCGGCCGCCGCAGGAGACCGCCTTCGCGGCGCTGGTGCGCGCCATCGTGTACCAGCAGCTGGCGGGCCGGGCGGCCGCCGCCATCCACGGCCGCTTCGAGGCCGCCCTGTCGGGCGGTCTCACGCCCGAGGCGGTGCTGGCGCTGCCCGAGCCGGCGTTCCGGGCGGCAGGCCTGTCGGGCGCCAAGACGGCCTCCATCCGCGACCTGGCCACGAAGGTGAGCGACGGCACTGTGCCCCTGCTCGGTATCGAGGCGCTGACGGACGACGAGGTCGTGGAGCGGCTCTCCCTGGTGCGCGGGATCGGCAGGTGGACGGCCGAGATGTTCCTGGTGTTCCAGCTCCGGCGCCCCGACGTCTGGCCGGTCGACGACCTGGGCGTGCGCAGGGGGTACGCGCTCCTGCAGGGCCTGGCCGCGCCCCCGTCGCCCCGAGAGCTGCTGGCGCTCGGCGACGTCTACCGGCCCTTCAGGACGGTGGCCGCCTGGTACTGCTGGCGGTCGGCCGAGACGGTGCTGCCGTCGGCGCCGCCCAGGTCTGCAGGTACCGCTCGATGAGGCGGCCGGCGATGCTGAACGTCGCCGGGCGGTCGTCGGGGCCGGGCAGCGCGGCCGGCGGAAACCAGCGGGCCTCGGTGATCTCGGTCTCCTGGACGGCGATCTCCCCGGAGCGGTAGCGGGCGAAGAACCCCACCATCAGCTGGCTCGGGAAGGGCCAGGCCTGGCTGCCGAAGTAGCGGACGTCCTGGACCTCGAGGCCGACCTCCTCCCGCACCTCGCGGGCGACCGCCTCCTCGAGCGTCTCACCGGGCTCCACGAAGCCGGCCAGCAGAGCGTAGAAGCCGGGCCGAAACCGACGGTCGTGGGCCAGCAGCACGTCGCCGCCATCGCGGTGGACGAGGGTGATCACGGCCGGGTTGATCCGGGGGAAGTGCAGGGAGCGGCAGGCCGGGCAGGCCCGCGCCATCTCGGTCTCGTGCGGCTGGGTCGGGCTGCCGCAGCGGCCACAGTAGGCGTGGCCGAACCACCACTCGAGCGTCTGGGAGGCGCGGGCTGCCATGGCGACCAGCGCGGCGTCCTCGATCCGGGCGAACAGCTCGCGCAGGCCGAGCGACCTCAGCCCGTCCGCGGCGGGCGCCTCGGCCAGCGCCAGGGCGTAGCAGGGGCGCTCGCGCAGGCTGCCCAGCGCGATCGGGCCAGCGGTCGCCCTGGCGTCGGGCCCCAGGTCGACGAGCGCCGGGACCTCCAGGTTGGCGTCGACGACCAGGCGGCCGTCGACGAAGGCGAAGGCGAGCGCGTGCGGCTCTGGCTCGGGGGTCGGGATCACCGCTCCATCATCGCCCACGCCAGGCCGTGCGGCGGCGCGCGCTGGTCCGGCTCCTCAGGCTACCGGCAGGTCGGGCTCTCCGGGCACTGCTCCTGGCCGACGCCCAGCACGTGCACCCAGGTCAGCCCGGTGTTCAGCCGCAGCAGGTGGCCGGCCGCGTCGGTGAACCAGACGGGCTGGTGGTTGTCGCCGTAGGACTGGCCCGCCGTGCCCATGTGCCACGTGGCCTGGACCAGCAGCCCGTCCGAATACACCTCCGCCGGCCCGCTCCCCAGCATGTCGTACCAGACCGAATGGGCTCCTCCCCCGCTCTCGTCCTCGACCCAGCCCCCATCGTGGAAGGGCACGTGCATCAGCACCACGGTCTTGGCCTGGAGCTGGCCGCCCGTGTCCTGGTCGGTGAACGGCGTCCCGTGGTCGAAGCGCAGGTACTGGCGCGAGGCGGGGTCGTACTGGTACGCAATGGCGTGCAGAGGCACCGTCGGCGCCGGGGCCGGCTGGCCGGCCGGCACGTCGTCGTGCGGCGGATCGACTGCGTAGTCGCCCGGCGGCTGGGGCGCATCCCTCCGCAGCGACGAGGCACGGTCGCCGGACGTGTACAGATTGTGGGGCGCAGCCCGCGCCCCCGAGCGGAAGTAGTGCCCGTTCCGGTCGAACGCGTCCATCAGGTTCGGCACGGGCCGCGAGCCGGGCACCGCGCCGAACATCCAACCGGCGGTCCCGTCGGACACCCCGCTGCACATGGTGAAGCCGGTGTACGCGTAGGTCAGGTACGGGTTGATCATCCGGCAGCTCCGGACCGGACCCACCAGGGCCGGGATCGCGGCGAAGTAGACGGCGGTCATCCGGGTGATCGAGTATTCGCTCAGGTACTCGAAGACGACGTCCGCTCCCTGGAGGCCGGCCTGCGGCCTCGCGGGCCCGCTGTTCTCGACCACGATCTCGACCGGCGTCCGCGGCCGGAAGCCAGGGCCGACCCCGCTCGCGGAGTTCACGGGCTGCGCCGCGGCCAGGGTGAGGCGCAGTGGGCCGGGGTTGCGCAGCTTCCGGTCGCCGGTCGCTCGCAGCTCCACCGGCTGGTACGGCGGCAGGGCGTCGAGCGACACCCCCACCGAGGTCCCGTCTGCAGCCCAGGCCAGGGCGCTCTCCGGCAGCGGGCGGCCGTCCAGGGTGAGCTGGACGGACGCGGCTCGGACCGGCTTCAGGAACCGAACCACCAGCCGGCTCGCCGGGGTGACCTGCGCCGCGCCCACGACCGGGAGTCCGTCCACCTCGTACCGGGCCGAGTAGGCGGGCGCCAGCGAGGGATGCGACTGCCGGGGCAACCGCAGGAAGGCGCAGCCCGCGACGACGAGCACAACGCCCAGGGCGGCGAGCAGCCGCCGGCCCGCGCTCAAGCCGCCGGTCCGGGGCGGGCCGGGCGCGCCATCAGCGTCTTTATCGAGCGGCACATGGTGCGCTCAATCATCGGGCATTGGGGCGGCTGCCGGCCCGGGGCGGCCTGACTTCAGCCGCATTCAGGCCAGCAGCGAGCAGTAGAGCCTGTGCGTCGGGCTGTCGAACGCGACGAGCCGCACGAGCTCGACCGAGGTCGCGGTGGAGCGCAGCGTTTCCACGGCGACGCGGGCCGCCTCGGCCATCGGGTACCCGTAGGCGCCGGTGGAGATGGCGGGCATCGCGACCGTCCTGGCGCCCAGCCGGTTCGCGACCTCGAGCGAGCGCCGATAGCAGGAGGCGAGCAGCTCCGGCTCGCCTCGACCGCCGCCGTGCCACACGGGCCCCACGGTGTGGATCACCCACCGGGCCGGCAGGCGGAAGCCGGCGGTGTGGACGGCGTCGCCGGTCCGGCAGCCTCCGAGTCGCCTGCACGCCTCCCGGAGTTCGGGACCGGCCGCCCGGTGGATGGCGCCGTCGACCCCGCCGCCCCCCAGGAGCGATGCGTTGGCGGCGTTGACGATCGCGTCGACGCGCTCCTCGGTGATGTCGCCCTGAACGGGCTCGATCCTCACTCGACCGCCGCCACCTCCGGGCTGAGGGCGGTCTCGGCGGGTTCGGCGATCGGCTCCGCCGGCCGTCGGGCGACCGCCGTGCGAAAGGCGCCGCCCAGCCCGATCGCGACCGCCAGCACCACGCCGCCGACCAGGAGCACCCCGGCAAGCTCGCGCTGGCCGGCCACGCGGTCGGCGAAGAGGGCAACGGCCGCGACGACGGCCAGGCAGGCGACGGCCAGCGGGCCGTCGCCCACGAACAGGCCCCAGACCTCGGCCGCCACGGCCCGCAGCGCACGCCACGCGCCGGCGCGCGTCGCGGCTAACGCGGGCGGCCGGCGCAGGGCCTGCACCATCAGCAGCGAGGCGACGGCGTACGCGGCCATGATCGGCAGCAGCGACACGTCGTCGCGCCACCAGCGGACGCCCACGCCCTCGCCCACGAAGAACGTCCCGAAGGTCGTCAGCATGATGCCGACCGTGTACTTGAGCGCGTTCTCCGGCACCCGGGTCAGCGGACGGCGGAGCCCGACGCCGGCGCCGGCGACCGCCAGGAGCGCGCCCAGCGCGCCGGCCGCGGCGGACGGGACGCTGTTCAGGCCACCCAGGGCGACGACGATGAACACGACCTCCAGCCCCTCCAGGAACACGCCGTTGAACGCGGTGCCTAGCGCCAGCCAGCGCGCCGTCGCCGCGCGCTCCAGCTCCACCCGCGTCTCCTGGAAGGCGAGCTCCTCGTCGTGGAGCGCCTTCAGCCCGGCCGCCCGGAGGATCGCCCTGTGCAGCCACTTGAGCCCGAACAGGAGCAGGAACACGCCGACCAGGGTGCGCACCAGGCTCAGCGAGACGACGCCGCCGACCGCCACGCCGAATATCGCGACGAGCGCCAGCAGCGAGACCAGGGCGGCGCCGGTCCCGGCCAGCGCGCTCCGCCAGCCCCGGGCGAGACCGACGGCGAGGACGATGGTGAGCGCCTCGACCCACTCCACGCCCGATGCCAGGAAGCTCGAAACCACGACGAGGACGCTCATGGGCCTGATTCCTCCTCTTTCCATGGGAACAGCCATCGGGCTAGATTGACTTACAGGCAACGACGAGAAATTGATACCGGAAGTGGAGCGGACCGGGCCAAACGCGCGAGAGACGGGGCGGGCCAGGTGGGCGCTCGGACACCCAGGGCTGCTGCCTCGGCTCGCCGGCCGCCTGCTCCCGATCCTGATCGCGCTCGCCGCGCTGGTGGGTCTGGTGCTCGTGGTGCACCCACGAGCGCTGGCCGGCGCCCTGGCGCGCTTCAACCCCCTGGCCATCCCGGTGGTCATCGTGCTGACGGGCGGCTGGTTCGTTCTCCAGGGCTACCGCTGGCACTTCCTGCTGCGCGCGGCGGGGAGCACGCTGCGCGCCGGCGACAGCGTGCTGCTCAGCGTGGCGGGCCAGGTCGTGACCGCGCTGCTGCCGCTCGGAGACCTGACCCGCGCGGTGTTCGCGACCGAGGCTGCCGGCCTGGGGGTGGGAGCGGCGGCGGCCACGGTGACGGTGCAGGAGCTGACCTTCACGCTGCTCCTGCTGCTCCTGGCCGCGCCGGGCATGCTGGCCCTGCACGCCGGGACAGGCGTCGTGCTGGCGGTGATCGTGGCCGTCCTGGCCATCTTCGCGATCCTGACCGTGCCGCAGCTCTTCCGGCTGGTGCGCGGCGGCGCCGCCCTCCTCCCCCTGCCCCGCCGGCTGCTGGCGCAGGTCGACGAGCTCCAGCGGGAGGCCAGCCACCTGCTCCGGCGGCGGAGCACGCTGGCCTGGTCGGTCGTCGACCTGGCCCGCGCGGTCCTGGGGGCCAGCGTGCTCTGGCTCATCGTCCAGGTCCTCGACCCCGGCGCCATCGGCTGGTGGACGGCCGCGTTCGTGGTTGCGGTTGCCTACGTCGGCGGGGCGATCAGCTTCCTGCCCGGCGGCACCGGCGCCAACGACGCGAGCGTGGTCGGCCTGCTGATCCTGCTCGGCCTCGACGGCGGCACAGCTGCAGCCGCCGCGCTGCTGCAGCGCGTGTGCTTCACGGGGCTGGCCGCGAGCCTGGGCCTGACCTCGTACCTGCTCGCGCGGCGTCGGTTCCGACTCGGCGGCCTGCTGACCCATGCGTAGGAGCGCGGCCGGAACCGGGCCCGCATGGGGCTGCCAGCGGTGCCTGCGGCGGGTTCCTCCAGCGAGGATGTGACCGTATGGCCGGGGGGGACGCCATCACGGTGCTCATCGCGGAGGACCACACGCTGGTCCGCGAGGGCACGCGCGAGATCCTCGAGCGCGAGCCGGGCCTGTCCGTGGTCGGGGAGGCGGAGCGGGGGGACCTGGCGCTGGCCCTGCTTCGCCGCCAGGAGCCCGACGTGGCCCTCGTCGACCTCCGCCTGCCCGGCATGTCCGGCATCGAGACGGCGCGCCGGGCCGCGGAGGCCGGCCTGGCCACGCGCGTCGTCATCCTGAGCGCGTTCGACGACGACGAGTACGTGGTGGCCGCGCTCGACGCGGGGGCGGCGGGCTACCTCACCAAGACCATCCCGTCCGCCGAGCTGGTCGACGCCGTGCGGCGGGCTCGGGACGGCGCCATCGTGCTGCAGCCCGCGCTGGCCGCCCGCCTGGCCAGCCGGCTCCGCCAGCGTCGCCCGCGGCTGAGCCAGCGCGAGCAGGAGGTCCTGCAGCTGCTCGCGCGCGGCCTTCCCAACAAGGTCATCGCGCGCGACCTCGGCATCAGCGAGCGCACGGTCGAGAACCACCTCCGCCACATCTTCGGCAAGCTCGGGGTGAGCTCGCGGACCGAGGCCGTCGTCCACGCCCTCTCGCACCGCCTGCTTCCCGGCGGCGACTGGTGAAGGCGGCGGTGAACGGGCGCCTCCGGGAGGTGGTGCGCCGGTCACTGCGACCGCCCCTCGCCGACTGGCGCTTCTGGCTGATCCAGGCGCTGGTCATCCTGATCGGGGTCCTCTACTGGGCAGCGGTGCTGGCGGGGCCCGTGCGTCTCCCCCTCTTCGGGAGCGGCGAGCTGCTGGCGCTCGACCTCCTCCCGGTCGTCTACGCCGCCCTCAACTTTGGCCTGGCCGGCGCCCTGGCCACGGCGGTGTGGGTCTCGGTGCTCAGCCTGCCCTCGGTGCCCCTGGTCGCCGGGGCCGAGCGCGCCTCCTCCATCATCGCCGAGGTGGTGCTGTTCCTCGCCGTGGCGCTCTTCGTCGGCGATCGCGTGGAGCGCGAGATCAGGCTCCGGCGAGAGGCGGAGTCGGCTCGGGGTGCCATGCTCCTCTCCGAGGCCCGGCTGCGCAGCCTGTTCGAGAACAGCCCGGCAGCCACGCTCCTGGTCGCGGCCGATGGCGCCGTGCGCGAAGCGAACCCCGCGGCGGCCGCGGTGTTCGGCCGCGCCCGGACCGAGCTGGTGGGGGCGGCGCTGGCCGACCTGCTCGGGATCGAGCCGGCCGCAGCCATCGCAGCCGGGGCGCCCGCCGTGATCGAGCGGGCTGATGCGGGCGGCGGCCGGCGCTTCCTCCGCCCCGTCGTGAGCCGGGCGGGCTCCGGGCCGGACGGCTACCAGGTGGTGTTCCTGGACGTGAGCGAGGAGCGCCGGCGTCTGGGCGTGAAGGACGCCTACGCCGCCTACGTGGTGAAGGGCCAGGAGGAGGAGCGGGCGCGCATCGCGCAGGAGCTGCACGACGAGCCGCTCCAGACGCTGGTCCACCTGTACCGCCTGCTCGACAGGCTGGCGGGCTCGGCGTCGGGGCCCGACCCGCCCGAGGACGTCCGGCGGGGGATCGGCGAGGCCCGAGGCGTGGCGGAGGGGATCGCGGAGGAGCTCCGGCGGCTGGCGCGAGGCCTGCGGCCGGCCAGCCTGGAGGACCTGGGCCTGGTGGCGGCCCTCGAGCGGCTGGTCAGCGACACCGACGGCAGGGCCGACCTGCGCGCGGAGCTGTGCGTCGCCGGACCGCACCGCCGGCTCGACCCGCTGCAGGAGCTGGGCCTGTTCCGGATCGCCCAGGAGGGCCTGCGCAACGTCGAGCGGCATGCGCGCGCCTCCCGCGTCGAAGTGGGCCTCCACTTCGCGGTGGAGGCAGTGGTGCTCACGCTGGAGGACGACGGCTGCGGCCTGCCCGCCGGCGTGGTGACCGACGGCCAGCTCCGCGGCCTGGGCCTGGTCGGCATGCAGGAGCGGGCGGCGCTGCTGGGGGGACGGTTCCACATCGGGCCCGGACCCGGCCGCGGGACGCGGCTGGAGGTCCGCATCCCGGTCGCCTGAGTCGCGGGGGAGCCGGCCCCCGGGCGTCTCAGCGTGACGCCGGGCTCACGCTGTAGCCGTAGTCGAGGAGGCGCGTGGCGTCGGCGAAGAAGTTGGTCGAGTCCAGCACCACGGCCACGAGGCGCCGGCCGCCCCGGCTGGCGGTGGCCACCATGCAGGGCCCGGCGTCGTCGGTGAACGCGGTCTTCATGCCGGTCGCGCCCTGGTACGTGTACTGGTTGCCGGGGATCACGAGCTTGTTGTAGTTGACCAGGTCGAAGCCCTTGTGGGCGGCCGTCTGCGGGATCGTCGCCGACGGCGCCCCGGAGATCGCCAGCAGAGCGGGATAGCGGGTGGCGATGGTGGCCGCCGCGACGGCCAGGTCGTAGGCGCTGGTCCGCATCCCGGCGTCGTCGAGGCCCACGGGGGTCGTGAAGTGGCTGTCGCCCATGTGGAGGGCGGCGGCCTTCTGGTTCATCCGCTGGACGAACTGGTCGCGGGAGACGATGCCGGAGCCGAGCGTCTCGGCCGCGTCGTTGCCGGAACGCAGGAACAGGCCGTACATCAGCTCGCGGACCGTCAGCACCTCGCCGGCAGACAGGCCCATGATGGTCGAGGCCGGCTCCACGCGGCGCGCGGCGTCGGCGTCGGTCTGAGCAGTCACCGTCACCTCACGGTCGAGCGGGGCCAGGTCGGCGGCCACCATGGCGGTGACGAGCTTGGCCAGGCTGGCCGGGGCGCGAGACGCGTGCATGCTCCGCTGCCACAGGACCTGGTGAGCGTCGACGTCGACCAGGGCGTCGGCGTGGCCGTCGACCGGGAGGGCCGGCTGCCGATGGCCGCTCAGCCAGCCGGTGGCGAACGGGGCGGACGCCGTGGCGCCTGACGGCGACGCCGTTCGCGGCCG
>DATFRD010000232.1:0-2616 GCA_035263645.1 Candidatus Dormiibacterota bacterium
AGCGTGCCACCCTCGCCCTCGCACAGGCCGGAGATCACGTCGTCGGCCGGGTGAGCTCGCTTGCGCGCGACCAGCTCCCGCATGTACGCGAAGAGGCTGCCCAGCGCCTCGCCTGCGCGCTGCCGGTCGTGCAGGTCGGCCATGCCCTCTGTCCAGACCCGAAACTGCTGCCGGTCCTCGTAGGGCACACCGAGCAGCTCGCAGATCACCAGCACCGGGAGCGGGAACGACAGAGCCTCGTGCAGGTCGACCGGTGGGTTTCGATCTGCAAGGGCGTCGAGCAGCTGGTCGGTGAGCGCCTCGACGCGGGGACGCAGCCCCTGCATCCGGCGGGCCGAGAAGAACGGGGTCAGCAGGGCTCGCATCTGGGCCTGCTCCGCATGCTCGGTCTCGTAGTTGTCCGTCGGGCCGCCGAAGAGGATCGAGTCGCTGATGCGAGCGGCCCGAGAGGGGTCCGGGTGCGAGCGGCCGAGGCGGGGCTCGGCGAAGAGCTGCTTGGTCTCGGCGTATCGCAGGACCATCCAGGCCTCGTCGCCGACCAGGGTGCGCACCCGCCTGATCGGACACTCGGCCTGCAGCTCGCGGACCAGCGGGGACATGGCCAGCGGGCTGGGCTGCTCGAAGGGCATCGCGGGGAGCTCGCGGGGGGCGGTCACGGCACTTCTCTCGTTCATTTATTCGCGATTGTACACGCACGAGTAAATAAACGCAAGTATACAATCTCGGTTGAGCATGTCAGCCCAACGCCAGCCGTCCATCGCACCTCCGGCTCGTCGCCTCCGACGGCCCGAGCGCCGCGACCAGATCCTGGCCGCGGCCACGCGGGCCTTCGCCCGCTCCGGGTTTGCGGCAACGAGCCTGGATGACGTCGCCGCCGAGGCAGGCGTCAGCCGGGTCATCCTGTACCGGCACTTCGAGTCGAAGACCGACCTGTACCGCGCGGTGCTCGACCGCGCGTGTGCGCGGCTGGCGGCCGCTGTGGGTGACGAGTTCACCGCCTCGACCATGGACGCGCTGCTCGGGGCGGCGGCCGAGGACCCGGATGGGTTCCGCCTGCTGTTCCATCACGCCGCCCGCGAGCCGGAGTTCAGAGCCGAGATGGACCGGTTCCAGGCCGACTCCGTGGACATCGCCCACCGCTACCTCGCCTCGCAGATCTCCGATCCGGCCTGGGCCAGCTGGGCGGCACACCTGGCGCCCACGGTAGCCGTGGACGCCGTGATCGCGTGGCTCGACGCCGGCCAGCCCGACCGGGACCGGACGGCTGCGCGCATCCTCCAGGTCCTGGGGGCGATCACCGCTGTAGCGCAGAGTGGCTGACGGCGGAGATTCTGCGGTGCCTCGCCCGAGAATGGCTCCGGTGCTCGACCCGATCTCCCTGCCGCAGGCCGATCGGGCAGAATTTGCAATTTCACGCAAATAGAGATATGGTCGCTGCATGACCACCCGCGGCGCAGCGGCTCGTGAGCTGGACCCGGACGCAGCGCTGCGGATCCTCGCCAGCCCGTCGCAGCGCCGCGTCCTCGAGGTCGTGGCCAGCGGCGAGATCAGCTCGGGCGCGCTGGCCGATGCCTGCGGCCTCACGAAGGCAGCGACCTCGCAGCACCTGCGAGCGCTGCGCCACGCCGCCCTGGTCGAGGTCCGGGTGAGCGGCAACCGACGTCTGTACCGGGCCAGGAACGAGAACCTGGCCCGACTCCGGGCCCTGGTCGACGAGTTCTGGACGACCCGGCTCGGGATGCTCGCAGCCAGCGTTCCCACAGAGGGGCGGGGATGATCGACGGGGACGCGGTCGTGCACGAGCTCGAACTGCCGGCGTCGCCCGACGAGGTCTTCCAGATGTTCGTCGACCCGGCGAAGCTGGTCCGCTGGATCGGCATCGCCGCTGAGCTCGAACCCCGCCCGGGCGGCCGCTTCCGCTTCGAGATCCAGCCGGGCAAGTACTGCGAGGGGGAGTACGTGGAGCTGGACCCGCCGCGTGCCCTGGAGCTGACGTGGGGGTGGACCGACCCGTTCTTCGACCTGCCACCGGGCGCGTCGCGGGTGCGGGTCGAGCTGACTCCGTCAGCTGCCGGCACCCGGCTGCGGCTGATCCACGATCGCCTGCCCGGCGAGATCCGGCTCCTCCACGACGAGGGCTGGGCGGCGTTCCTGGGCCGGCTCTTCGCGGTGCTGGCAGGGCGCGCACCCGCGGGGTATCCGACCGGCGACCCGGCGAAGCGAGCCAGGGCGCTGGCCGACGAGGGGCGCTGAACGTGATCAGCGTCAGGGTCAGCGTCGACGTCGACCGGCCGCCGGCCGAGGTCTTCAGCTACCTCGAGGACGCCGAGAACAACCCGAGCTGGATCCCGAACATGCGGTCGTGCCGCTGGACGACGCCCGCGCCGGTACGGGTCGGCTCCAGGTACGAGCAGACGTCCGCGTTCCTCGGCCGCCGGGTCCTGACCAACTTCGAGGTGATCGAGCACGAGCCCGGCCACCGGGTGACGATCGAGTCACGCGAGGGCTCGTCCTTCCCCATCAGGGTGACGCGAATCGTCCAGCCCCGCGGAGATGGCGGCAGCCACGTGATCGAGGAGGTGGAGGGGGACCCATCGGGCTTCTATGCGATTGCCA
>DATFRD010000233.1:0-7895 GCA_035263645.1 Candidatus Dormiibacterota bacterium
GCCGCCGCTGGTGACGTTCCGGAGCCAGGCCAGCGTGACCGACGGGACCACGGTGAGCCGACCCAGCGGGGTGGCGGCGGGCGACCTGCTGCTGGCGGCGCTGGAGGTGGACGAGGACCCGGCGACGGTGAGCGGACCGGCGGGGTGGACGCTCCTGCTGGACACGCCGGGAGCGCAGGGGACGGCGTCGGCGTTCCACGCGCAGGTGTGGTACAGGGTCGCGGGGTCGAGCGAGCCGGGGAGCTACACCTGGAGCGTGAGCGGGAGCCCGTGGGTGGACATCGGGGTCCTGGACTACGCCAACGTGAACGTTGCGAGCCCGATAGACGTGAGCGCGGGACGGTACGCCGGGGCGACGGCATCGCCCAGTACGAGCGCGGTGACGACAGCGGCGGCCAACGAGATGGTGGTGGCGCTGTTCGTCAACTTCAACTCCGGGACGTGGAGCGCGGGCTCCGGGATGACGAAGCGCTACGACTTCGACAGCAACGAGGCCCAGGACGCGCTGCAGGCCGCCGCTGGCACTACGGGCGCAAGGACGGCCACCAACAGCTCCAGCGGCCCGACGACGGCCCAGATCGTGGCGATCAGAGGCCAGTGATGCAGCAATGGGTCTCCCCGCCCCTGGAGAGCGAGGGAGCCGTCCGGTCGGTGGCATGACGCTGCAGAGGTACGGCATGCGCCAGGGCCTGGCTCTGCTTCGGCGGCGGCGCCTCGTCCGGGGCCTGCGCTACCTGGTCGTGCCCGTCAACTACTGGCGCAGCCTCGAATACCGGCTGGCGCTCGAGGAGGGCCGTTTCGTTCGGGGCGACCGCGTGCTGGACATCGGCAGTCCCAAGCTGCTCTCGCTCTGGCTGGCGGAGAAGCTTGACGTCAGCGTGGTCGCGACCGACATCGAGCCGTACTTCACCGCCGAGTACGAGCTGCTGCGGCGCGCCCGCGGCGTCCCGCCCGGCCGCCTGCGGCTGGCGGTCGAGGATGGGCGGAGCCTGAGCTTCTCCGACGCATCGTTCGACCGGGTCTACTCGCTCTCCGTGATCGAGCACATTCCCGACCGCGGCGACACGGACTGCGTGCGCGAGATTGCCCGGGTGCTGGCCCCGGGCGGACGCTGCGTCCTCACGGTCCCCTTCTGGCCGACCTCGCGCACCGACTGGCGCAAGCCCGACTTCTACTGGTCGGGCGCCTCGGTCGACGACGCCACCGGGAAGGTGTTCTTCCAGCGGCGCTACAGCGAGGAGGAACTGCACGAGCGGCTCATCGCCCCGTCCGGCCTCCGGCTGGCGAAGCTGCGCTTCGTCGGGGACAGGCTGGATGCGGGCGGGAACTGGGAGCTGTGCGAGCTGCTGTCCCCGGCCACCGGCCCCATCCAGCCGGCGCTGGCCCGGCTCCTGCAGACCCGTCCATCCGCCGACTGGCGCACCCTCCGCAAGCCGCTCTGCGCGCTGATCGTGCTGGACAAGCCGGCGCAGCGCGCGCCCGACCGGGACATTCGCCCTGGTTGCTGAGGCAAATGTCCCGGTTTTGACAACTGGTAGACCATCTGGCTAGCCTGCCCGAAGCGCCGGCGTTGGCCCGTGGACGGTGAGGGAGAAGGAGATTCCCGGAATCATGAAGATCAGGAAGCGGCTGGCCCTCAACGCCTCGATAGCTATGGCGATCGTCACCCTGGCGATGCTGGCGCCGGCGGCGTCCGCGTCGGCGGCGAGCTGCGCGACCCCGATCGCCGCCGGCCCGTACGGCGCCCCCATCTGGTGCCAGAGCGCCCTGGTCCCCGGGCCCTATACGGCGCACAGCGGCCCCAACTGGTGGAGCGACGACTTCGGCTACACCGGTCGCAACGCCGCCATGAACGGCTACAAGCTGTGGGAGGGTGGGGGTCCGAGCCCAGCGGACGCAACGAACCACTTCCTCGCCGGGACGCACTGGCACACCGACATCGACGGGAACGGCCAGTACGTGAGCGGCGTGGTGATGCGGCCCGACCACGCGTTCGGGTTCGATTCCAGCGGCACCCTCGAAGTGACCACCGAGGTGGCGCCCGGCCTGCTCGACTACGCGTTCAGCGACAACGGCTCCATGGCCTGGACCGAGCTGATCGTGACGAACGCCGCGCAGCCCAGCTCGCTCAACGGCGAGGGCCTCTACGCCCGCGACTTCTTCCAGGGCAACTGGGTGTGGTCGCTGGAGTTCTTCGGCAGCACGGCGAGCGCCAGCGGCGGCGCCATCACCGCCCAGGACATCGACAACGGCAGCTACACGCCCGGCACCGAGCACAACTACATCTGCAAGGTGGACGCCTTCGAGGACTGCGGCGGCCACAAGACCGGCTTCGTGGGCACGCTGGGCGGGCTCTACCCGCAGTGCCCGCGCGGCGCAGACCCGGACAACTGTTACGTCCGGATACGGCTCAAGCTGACGGCCCATGGCGGCGTCGGCGGGTCGTCGACCATGGACGTCTACCTAGCCCCGGCCGGGAGCAGCAACTTCCAGCTGTACGGCCACGACGAGGGCTTCAACCTCAACCCGGCGCTGACCCAGGCGCCAATCTACGTTTACCAGGGCGACTACCAGTACCTGGCGCCCGGCCCCGTGCGCTTCCACTGGGACTACTTCGACGTCAACCCGCAGGACTTCGGCAGCTTCCAGCCCATCCCCTCCACCCCGGCTTCGGGCGGTGCGCAGGGCGCGGCGGGCCAATCGTCCTCGGCGCAGAAGGCTCAGCCGTCCGCCAGCACTGGCAGCTCCATCCCCGACGACGGCGGCGCGCTGATCGACGGATCCGGGAGCAGCGGCGTCCACCACGCAGCCGCCGCGCGTTCGAGCCGGGCCGGAGTCGGGGCCGCCTTCACCAACCTCCGCCTGGAGCTGGCAGCGGTCACCAGCGGAGTGAAGCAGCCGCTCTTCTGGGTACTGCTCGCCGTGCTGATGCTGGCGGCGGCCGCCGGAGGGTTCCTCATCGGCCAGCGCCGGGGACGTACCGTCAGGCCAGGACCAGGAGATTAGGAGCGCCCGGGGCTCGCAGCTTCCCCAGCGGCCGACCTCCCGGATCGGGCTCGGGGTGATGTCCGCAGCGGACGGTTTGCTGCGGCTGCAGCCCGCCGTCGGGTGGCCGAGCCGGCAGGCGTAGCGGTCGGAACCCGCGCCCAGCATCGCGTGGGACAAGCGCCCGGCAGGCTGGCCCATCCCGACCAGCGGATGGATGCCGCCCATTCACGTGGCCCGGGAGCGCCGGCTACGGTTTGACCGGGTTCAACGAGTTGATGACCAACGCTGTCCTCGGGATCAACTTCCACGCGCACGATTCGTCGGCCGCGCTGATGGTCGACGGCCGCGTGGCGTTCGCCGCAGCGGAGGAGCGTTTCACCCGCGTCAAGAAGGACAAGTCCTTCCCGCGGTTCGCAATCCAGGCCGCGCTCGACCATGCCGGCGTGCGTTTCGCGGACCTGGACGCGATCGCCTTCGGCTGGAACCGGCCCGGCCTGGGGCCGGCCCACACCATCCGGCAGTCGCTGCTGGGCCGCCTGCCCCGCACCCACGGCTGGACCCGGGCGCAGCTCTACCACCTGGCCAGCGAGCTGCGGCACCGGGGCGGGGTGGCCGACCTGGTCGAGCGCTTCGGGCCGGTCCCGGGCGACCGCTTCGCGTTCGTCGACCATCACGACGCCCACGCCTGGAGCGCGTACGCGCTGTCCGGGTTCGACGACGCGCTCGTCCTGGTCGTGGACGGCTGGGGCGCCTGGCAGTCGACGACCGTCTACCACGCCCAGGGCGCGGACATGCGCCGCGTCCGCGCGATCGCCTACCCCAACTCGCTGGGCGTCTTCTACGAGAGCTTCACCGACCTGCTCGGTTTCGAGCGCAACAACGACGAGTGGAAGGTGATGGGCCTGGCCGCGTACGGCCAGCCCACCCACGACCTCAGCGAGTTCCTGCGAGTCACGCCGACGGGCTATGTGGCTGACGGGCGCCGGCTCAGCGGCAGGGGCTACGGCGATCTCTCGTACCTGACCGCCCGGTTCGGCCCCCGTCGAGACCCGGAGACGAGCATCTCCGCCGACGACCGGAACCTGGCCGCGTCGGTGCAGCAGGCGACCGAAGAGGCGATGTTCGCGCTGGTCTCGGAGGGCGTGCGGCTCACCGGCAGCCGCAGCCTCTGCCTGGCCGGCGGCGTGGCGATGAACTCCAAGGCCAACGGCAAGGTGCTGGCCTCCGGTCTCGTGGACCGCATCTTCATCCAGCCGGCGGCGACCGACGACGGGACCGCCGTCGGGGCGGCCCTGGCGGCCCACCGGATGCTCGGCAGGGACGTCCCTCGCTACGAGCTCGAGGACGTCTACCTGGGGCCGGGATTCACCGAGGCCCAGGTCGAGCAGGCGATCAGCGCATACAAGCTGCCGGCCGTCCACGTGTCCGACGTTGCCAGCGTGACCGCCGGCCTGCTCGCAGCCGGTCACATCGTCGGCTGGTTCCAGGGACGCATGGAGTTCGGCCCGCGCGCCCTCGGTGCGCGGTCGATCCTCGCCGATCCGCGGGACCCGGCGATGAAGGACCGCGTCAACGAGTGCATCAAGTTCCGGGAGGGCTGGCGGCCGTTCGCCCCTTCGTGCCTGGCGGAGCGAGCGGACGAGTTCTTCCGGCCGGCGCACGAGTCCCCGTACATGATCCTGACCTTCGACGTCCGCCCCGAGAAGCGCGACGTCATACCTGCAGTGACACACGCAGACAACTCGGCGCGAGTGCAGACCGTCCGGCGCGACGTGAACCCGCGATACTGGGAGCTGATCTCCGCCTTCGCCCGCCTGACCGGCGTTCCGGTGCTCATGAACACCTCGTTCAACCTTCGGGGCGAGCCGATCGTCTGCACTCCCAGGGATGCGGTCCGCACCTTCTACTCCTCCGGCATGGACTTTCTGGTGCTGGGGGACCACGTGATCGCCAAGAACCCCGCGCTGCAGGCCCTGCTGACCCGGGAGCTGGAGCCGGCAGCCGCCGGTGCCTGAGCAGGCGGCGGCGCACGCCGCCCTCGTGCTGGAGGACGGTCGCGCGTTCATGGGCAGGCCACTGGGCGCCCCGGTCCTCGGCCAGGGGGAGGTGGTCTTCAACACGGCGATGACCGGCTACCAGGAGGTATTGACCGACCCCTCGTACGCCGGACAGATGGTCTGTATGACCTACCCGCTGCAGGGGAACTATGGTCTCAGCCCGGCAGCGGCGGAGTCCGAGCGGCCCTGGGTTCGGGGCTTCATTGCGCGCTGGGCCTGCACGCGACCCGGTCATCACCGGGCAGTGGAGTCGCTGGACGCGTACCTGCTGCGTCACGGCCTCCCCGGCATCCAGGACCTGGACACGCGAGCCCTGACCAGGCACCTGCGCGCGCACGGCGCCCTGAGAGCAGTTCTCAGCCATGAGCTGGCGCCGCCGTCTGCCGCCCGGCTGGACGACCTGGCCGGGCTGGCCCGAGCGGTCACGCCGCTGTCTGAGCAGGACCTCGTGGCGGAGGTCTCGCGCCGCGAGGCCGAGGAGTGGCTGGAGCCGCTGTCAGACGAGCTTCGGCCGGCGCGGCTCGCGGACGCCCGGGGCATGACCATCGTCGTGGTCGACTACGGCGTGAAGCGCAACATCCTGCGCTCGCTCCGCTCCCGCGGCTGCCGCGTGGTCGTGCTGCCCCAAAGCGCGGTATGGCGGGACGTGCTGGCCGCCGGCGCCGACGGCCTGCTGCTCTCCAGCGGTCCCGGCGACCCCGCGGTCCTGGACGCGCCGGTGGAGCTCTGCCGGGAGGCGCTGCGCCAGGGGTTCCCGCTGTTCGGCATCTGCCTCGGCCACCAGGTGCTGGGGCGGGCAATCGGCGGCGAGACCGGGCGGCTGCCCTTCGGTCACCACGGCGCGAACCACCCGGTACGCCACGTCCCGACCGGCAGCGTCTCCATCACCAGCCAGAACCACGAGTTCCAGGTGCTGGCCGCCTCGCTGCCGGACGACGACTTCCTCATCTCCCACGTGAACCTGAACGACGACTCTGTCGAGGGCCTGGCCAGCTGGTCGCTGCCCGCCATGGGCGTCCAGTACCACCCCGAGGGCTGCCCCGGGCCAATGGACAGCCAGCACCTCTTCGACGAGTTCCTGGACATGGTCGCCTCGGGCCGCCCGACCCTGCGGGCCGTGGCCGGCGGCGGGCGCACCGCGCGCCCCCGGCGCGTGCTCATCATCGGCTCCGGCCCGATCGTCATCGGGCAGGCGGCGGAGTTCGACTACGCCGGCACGCAGGCGTGCAAGGCCCTGCGCGAGGAGGGCGTGGAGACCGTCCTGGTCAACTCCAACCCGGCGACGATCATGACCGACGAGGAAGTGGCCGACGCCGTCTACGTCGAGCCGCTGACCGTCGAGAGCCTGCGCGAGGTGATCGCCCGCGAGCGCCCGGACGCGCTGCTTCCCACGCTCGGCGGCCAGACGGGGCTCAACCTGGCCATGGAGCTGCACCACGCCGGCGTCCTCGCCGAGTTTGGGGTCGAGCTCCTGGGCGCCAGCGCCGAGACGATCCGCCTGGCCGAGGACCGCGAGGCGTTCAAACAGCTGCTGCTGGAGATCGGGGAGCCCGTGCCGCCGTCCCGCGTCTGCGAATCGCTGGAGGCGGCGCGCGAGGTCGCGGTCGAGATCGGGCTGCCGCTGGTGGTGCGGCCCGCCTACACCCTGGGCGGCACAGGCGGCGGCTTCGTGCGCACCGACGCCGAGCTGGACCGCGTAGTCCTGGGCGGGCTGGCCGCGTCGCCGATCGGGCAGGTGCTCGTCGAGCGCTCGCTTTGGGGCTGGAAGGAGCTGGAGTACGAGGTGATGCGGGATGCAGGCGACACCTGCATCACCGTCTGCAACATGGAGAACCTCGACCCCATGGGCGTCCACACGGGCGACTCCGTCGTGGTCGCCCCGGCGCAGACCCTGACCGACCGCGAGCACCAGATGCTGCGCTCGTCGGCGCTGCGGATCATCCGGGCGCTCGGGATCGAGGGCGGCTGCAACATCCAGTTCGCGCTGGACCCGTGCAGCTCCGCCTACTTCGTGATCGAGGTGAACCCGCGGGTGTCGCGGTCGTCCGCCCTGGCCTCCAAGGCCACGGGCTACCCGATCGCGCGCGTTGCGGCCAAGGTGGCGGCCGGAAAGCGGCTGGAGGAGATCCGCAACCAGGTGACCGGCCGCACCTTCGCCGCCTTCGAGCCGGCGCTGGACTACGTGGTGGTGAAGGTGCCGCGGTGGCCGTTCGACAAGTTCCCGGGCGCGGAACGCGGCCTGGGGACGCAGATGAAGTCGACCGGCGAGGTCATGGCGATCGAGCGAACCTTCGAGGCGGCCCTGTCGAAGGCGCTGCGCTCCCTGGAGCAGCGGCCGCCGGACGGGGCGGAGCTTGTCGGCGAGCACATGCTGGAGCGGCCCAACGACCTGCGCCTTTTCGCGCTGCTCCACGCGCTCCGGGCGGGGACGAGCCCCCACGAGCTGGCCGCGCGCACCGGCATCGACGTCTGGTTCCTGGAGCGGATGGCCCGGATCGTGGACGTGGAGCGTGAGCTGGCCGGGGCGGCGGCGCCGGACGCGGCGCTGGTCCGGCGCGCGCGGCGCGCCGGCGTGGCTGACGCGGAGATCGCGCGCCTGGCCGGCTGGCCGGTGGCGCCCGGCCGCCCCACGTACAAGCTTGTAGATACCTGCGCGGCCGAGTTCGAGGCCGCCACGCCCTACTACTACTCCGCGTGGGAGGAGGAGGACGAGGCGACCGCGTCTGCAGGGGAGGGTCGGCAGGGCTCCCGGCTGGTGGTCGGCTCCGGGCCGATCCGCATCGGCCAGGGCATCGAGTTCGACTACTGCAGCGTGCACGCCGCCTGGGCCTTCCGCGAGGCCGGCGCCCG
>DATFRD010000234.1:0-2746 GCA_035263645.1 Candidatus Dormiibacterota bacterium
CCCCGATCACCACCAGCATCGGTCTACCATCGCGTGCCATGGCGGCGTACCTCGCCAACGTGGGCGTCAACGCGTCCCACCGGGTCCGCTCGCCGCTCTTCCCCGATGGTAGCTTCGTCCTGCACCCCATCCCCGAGCGGCTGGCCTGGGCGCCGCCGATGCGGCGCCTCCCCGCCGTGTGGGGCGAGCTCGCGGTCCACCTCGACCCCGACCTGGACGGCGACCCGCCGACCTACGGAGACAACTGCCGCAGGGCCGGCCGGGCCTACAGCCTCCGCCGGGCGGAGCCCGGCGACGCCATCGTCTTCCTCGCCCGCCTTCACCCGCGACCCGGCAGCGGCTCGCCCGGCTTCTATCTCGTGGGCGCGCTGTTCATCAACCACGTAGCGCCGGACGTGACGGCCGAGCCCGGGCCCGGCTGGTGGGACGCGAATGCCCACGTGCGCCGGGCCCGCGCCTGCGGCCGGTGGGATTCCTTCTGGGTCTTTCGCGGCGACGACGCCAGTCGTCTCTTCGACCGCGCCGTGCCGTTTCGCAGGACAGAGGCCGAGGCCGTCTTCGGCCGGTCGTGGGTGTGGCGCGAGGGTCGGACCGACCTGCAGACTATCGCGTCTTACACGCGGGCGGTGCGCCGGCTCACGGGTGCAGCCGAGCGCCGGCTCCTCGAGCTCTGCCCGTGATTCCCGGCGGCGCCCCGGCGGGGGAGCTTCCGGTCCTGATCGTCGGCGACGTGCACGGCGACCTCGAGCGGCTGTTCAGCGCGCTCCGGCCGCACCGCGGCCGGGCGTGGCGAACCTGCTTCCTCGGAGACCTCGTGGACGGCGGCCCGTTCGGCGTGGGCGCTCTCCGGTACGCACGGGACTGGCCGAACAGCACGGTCCTGCTCGGCAACCACGAGGTACTGCTGCTGGCGGCCCTCCGAGACCGCGCGGAGCGAGGCCAGGGCGTCCACGACTGGCTGGGAGCCGGCGGCCAGCCCCACGACCTGGAGGAGCTGGCGCGGGACGAGCCCCTTCAGGAATGGCTCCGCCGGCGCCCGGCCCTGGTCATGCTCGAGGACCGCACCCTCCTGCAGCACTGCGACAGCGACGAGCTCGGAGCCCTCATCGACCCCGACGAGCCCGACCCCGTCGCAGCCATCAACCGGCAGGTGGGACGGCTGCTGAGCACCGGTGACACCGCCCCGCTCACCGCCGCGATGACCTCGCGCGGGACCTTCCGCCGGCAGCCGATCAGGCTCGATGCATGGCTGGACCGGATGGGCGCCCGGCGGGTCGTCCACGGCCACACTCCCCACCGGAACCGCCAGCCGGACGTCTATGCGTGCGGCCGCGCCATCTGCTTCGACGGCGGGCTGGGCCGATGGGGCGCGCCCGGCGCCTTCCGGGGCGGATCGCTGAAGGGCAGCGTCGGGCCGCTTCCCGACTGAGCCAGGCGGGACCGCGCGAGCGGACGCGCCACTCCCAGTGGCGTCTCCTCGGACGCAGCCGGCTGAGGCCGTTCCACGGCGGCTCGCGACGGGGCGGCCTGCCAGACCCCTAGACTGGTGTCCGCGACAGGCGCTGCGACGCATCGCGAGGTGACGAGCTCGACGGCGATGGCGGATGATCGACGGGTTTCGAACGCATGTTCGTATCATCGGTGAGCGGCGACCGGGGATCAGTGGGGGCTGTTAAGCTGCCGGCGCCCGTGCGAGGCGGCGGCAGGCCGATGATCTCGGCGCGGCGGATCGCGCGGCGGGTGCGCGAGCTCGGCCAGGAGATCTCGGAGGTCTATGCCGACCTGGACCAGCCGCTCGTCCTCGTCGTGATCCTGAAGGGGGCGGCGGTCTTCGCCGCCGACCTGCTCCGCAGCCTGAGCGTCCCCGCCGAGCTGGAGTTCGTCCGTGCCTCGAGCTACGGTGGCGGCACCGCCAGCTCGGGCAGGGTGAAGTTCGCGCACCTGGTGGAGGGGCCCCTGACCGGCCGCCACCTGCTCATGGTCGAGGACATCGTGGACTCCGGTCGCACGATCTCGGTGATCATGAAGGAGCTGCGGCGGCACCATCCCGCCTCGCTCCGGCTGGCGGCGCTGCTCGACCGCCCGGCCCGCCGAGAGATCCAGGTCAGGATCGACTTCACCGGCTTCCGGATCCCGGACCGCTTCGTGATCGGGTATGGCCTGGACTACGCCGGTCTCTACCGGGAGCTGCCCGGCATCTACAGCCTGGGCTGACCGGATCCAGGCTTCCCGGAGGCTGTGGAGCCGGCGCGGACGCGGGCTCGAGGGCGACTACCCGGCGCCCGAGCCCGTGGCGGCCACCGGACGGCAGGTGGCGCAGGGCCGGAATCCGGCGCCCATCGCCTCCCGCTCGTCGTGGAAAGGCACCCGGTTGGCCGCCTGGACGCGCCGGACGTGGCGGCAGGTCGGCATGCAGAAGACACCAGTCCCCCGGCTGCCGACGAACCTCGTGCCCGCCGCGGCCAGGTGCTCCAGCCATGCCGGGTCGACCCCCTCCCACCGGAGCATGGCCCGCTTGGCCTCCGTGCCGCCGCCGCTGTACTCGCCCAGCGTGCCGTCGGTCCGGATCACGCGGTGACAGGGGATGAGGACCGGGAGCGGGTTGCGCCCCAGCGCCGTGCCCACAGCCCGCAGGGCACGCGGCCTGCCGATCTCCCGCGCCACCCAGGCGTACGTGCGCACCTCGCCTCGCGGGATCTCCAGCGTCTTCCGCAGCACATCGCGCTCGAACGGGCGCAGGCCGGCC
>DATFRD010000235.1:0-14169 GCA_035263645.1 Candidatus Dormiibacterota bacterium
CACGAGAGGAGGAATGACGTGGAGCACAACAACGACACGGACATCGCCGACTTCACTGCTGGATGGCGCACAGTGTTGGAGGACAACGAGTGGATCACGGTGACGTATGCAGTGATCGGATTGACCAATTTCGGGCAGAGACCGGTCCAGAGCATACGTTTGGCCGAGGTTCTGGGCCGGTCCGTGAGCGAGACCGAGGCGCTGGCACAGCAATGGGGCTGGCCTGGGACACAGGTCGAGGACGGGATGATCTTCGTCAACCCCGAGCAGGCCAGACCCGCTGCCCGGCGTCATGCCCAGGTCGGTCAGCGGCGGTTCGGCGTGACCGGGTGCGCGGGCGACATCTTCCTGTACGCGCCCCTGGTCCGGCCGTCCCTTCAACTAGAGGAAACCTGCACGACGACTGGAGCACCCGTCCGGATCGTGTTCACCCCCACCCAGGTAGAGCGCGTCGACCCCAGCAGCGCCGTCGTGCCGTTGCCCCCGCCACGGGAGTTTGACCGCACCGAGGGGATGCACATCGAGGACATCGACGCCAATCTTTGAATACAGGCGCCCCTTTACGCCTCAGTTGAGGCGGCTCAAGGATGGCTGGCCGATCATCCCGGCGGCCGTGTCCTCCCGATCAGGGAGGCGTGGGAGCTGCGCTTCTTTCGAGACTGGCGTGACAGAATGTCGGCCCTCCTGAACCTCGACAACTGATACAAACCAAAAGCGAAGGTCGAAGTATCCCAAGGCACTGAGTACGACCTCGGGCGCCGTGTCGGGGCGGCTGGCACATACTGAGCAGGGTGCCAGAGATTCTGTCCGTAATGACCGTCTCAGTTCGCTCAGTACGCTCGGCGCTGGAGGCGCATTGCCAGCCGTCGGCGCACAAGTCGCGGTCCCCGTGTGGCAGGCCCTGGTCCGCCACCCGGTCGACCCAGCGCTCGATGGACTCGGTCATTGAGACTAGCCTCGATCGTCCAGTAACCGAGCTGGGCGGGCGGTGACGGGGCCGTCGCAAGCCATGTCCGTCGACAACGACCATGGTGCCGGCGGAATCGACGGGTCGGTTGGCCGCGCGCTGGGCGGCATGAGCGGAGCCAGCCGAGATCTCGGCGGCCGCCGCTGAGTGCGACCAGCCAGCAGAGGCGAACGTGGTGGCCCCGCCTGCCTCCGTCGCGGGCCTGCTCGAGGCTACCTTGCCACCCGCACCAACGGTGCGCAAACGCGGGCTTGGTGAGCGCGCATGCGGTTGATTCGGGCTGCGGCGAGGGTCTCACCTAAACCGCGTCGGCCACGACCCGGCCTACGAGTCGGAGCCGCAGCGGGCGGCCGCGGAGCGGCTCGCGGCGGACGGGCCGATCCGGGAAGACCACGCGGGCAGCAGCGGCCGCCCGGCCCAGCGCGTACCAGAGCCGGAAGTCGTAGATCCAGGCCTGGCCGCCGGGTCGCAGCACGCGGCGCAGTTCGCGCAGCCCGGCTTCGGCGTCGGCCCAGTGGTGCAGGCTGAGCGACGACACCACGAGGTCGAAGCTCGCGTCCGGGTAGGGCAGCGCCGCGACGTCGCCAACGGTGAAGGTCACCCGGTCTGCAATACCGGCGTCCGCGGCGTTGCGCCGGGCGCGGTCGACCATCGGGCCGGACAGGTCGACTCCGTCGACGCGCCAGCCCGGCAGTGTCTGAGCGATGAGGATGGGGACCCGGCCAGGCCCGGTGCCGACGTCGAGCACGCGGCCGGCCTCGCCCAGGCCGGCAGTGGCGACATCGGCAGCGACTCGCTCGTACAGCGGCCGGGTCACGTGGTTCGCCAGGCGGTCGTACCGGTCTGCCCGCTGGAACATGGCCGCGCCGTGGAAGCGGTTGTGGAAGGTGCGCATCATCTACTCCTTTACCTGCGGCTCGGGGTCGGGTGATCGCGCCAGGAACAGCGCGCGGAGGGTGGTCCGGAGCACGTCGGGGACGGCGGCCGTCTCCAGGCGGCCGGCACGGACCTCCTCGGCGGCGGTGTGGAAGAGGCCGTAGATGCTGGCCACCAGCCACGCGGCGGGCACGTCGGTGCGGAAGCAACCCTCCTCCCGGCCCCGATCGACGAGCCGGTGAACCACGGCGAGAGCCGGCTCGTGGACGTCGTGGAGAAGGTGCCCGCGGAGCTGCTCGGCGGCCGCCCTCGCGACCGCGCGGTGGTGGTCGAGCGCGCGCCAGCCCCGCGCCACCAGGCGGTCGAGCGCGTCGGCTGGCGACGCGGCATCGAGCCCGGCCTGGTCTATCTGGGCGGCTGCCGCCCGGATGTTCCGCTCGACGAGCGCCTCCAGCAGCTGCTCGCGGGTCGGGAAGTGCGCGTAGACCGTCACGCGCGAGACCCCGGACTCGGCCGCTACCGCGGAAACCGTGGCCGGCGCCCCGCGCTCCAACAGGTGTTCGGCGGCGTCCAGGATGGCAGCCAGGTTGCGCTCGGCGAGCGCGCGCCGATGGTCGGCCGGCCGTGGGTTTACGGCCATGCAAACCAGCGTATGCGAGGGTTTGCACTGGTGTCAACCATGGCGGTTCACGACCGCCATCCGCCCGCCGCTCCGGTGACCGCGGCCACCGGGAGCCCGAGGTCCTCGACCAGCAGCTCCCGGTCGATGGCGATCGCGGCCGTCGCCCCCTGGGCCGCCGCGATGACGACTTGCGCGGCGGGGAACGGCAGGCCCTCCGGACGGGCGGCGTCGCCCGCGGCATAGACGCCGGCGACGCTGGTCTGGCCGAAGGCGCTGACCCGGACCGCTCCGTCCTCCGTCATCTCGCAGCCGAGGCGCTCAGGCAACTCCGTCGTCTGGCGAAGCGTGGGATGCGCGAACAGGGCTCGCCGCCGAACTCGATGTCCGCTGGCGAAGACCACCTCGACGCCGGAATCCATGCCCTCGATGCGAAGGATCTCGTCCTCGCGCACGCTGATCCCGCGCGACGCGAGCAGGGCGCGCGTCTGCTCGTCCAACTGCGCGGGGCCGTGGGTGCACAGGGTCACGTCGCTGCTCCACTTCGAGAGCAGCAGCGCGAAGAGCGCGCCGGGCATGCCGGCGCCCAGCGCGAGCAGCGGCTGGTCGCGGACCTCCCAGCCGTCGCAGTACGGACAGGGGAACGTGCCGCGGCCCCAGAGCGCCGTCAGGCCCTCGATCGGCGCCAGCTCGTCCCGCATCCCGGTCGCCAGGAGCAGCCGGCGAGCGGTGCCCCGGCCGCCGCTTGCCAGCAGGATGACGAAGCCCGCCCCGCTCGGGGATACGTCGAGGACCTCCTCATCTCGAATCTCCACGGCGTCGTACTGCGACAGCTGGTCGCGACCGATCCACCGCACCTCTGCCGGGTCGGCTCCGTCTCGCGAGAGGAAGCCGTGCATCGCGCCGGAGACGGCGTTGCGGGGCCTGCCCACGTCGCAGAGCAGCGTGCGCCGGCGCGCCCTGCCCAACAGCAGGGCGGCGTTGAGCCCGGCCGGGCCACCACCCACGATCGCTACGTCATACATGGCCTCTTGCATCTTGGCTCACCTCCTGGCCGTGCCGAGGATGTGGGGGCCGGCTGGCACCGGGGGCCCGGGGCTGAACGGGAAGCGGTCGCAGGACTCGATCCGGAAGCCCGCCTGGCCGATCGCGGCAGTCGTATCGCGGCTCATGTGGCAGCCGCCGGCCAGCAGCGGCCAGAACGTCGCGTCCGCGATGCGCTGGAGCCGCGCCTCGAAGGGCCGGTGGGAGACGACGTGCTCGTAGAAGCGCAGCTCGCCGCCCGGACGGATCACGCGGGCCAGCTCGGCCAGCGCGCGCTCCTGATCGGGCACGGTGCACAGCACCAGGCACGCGACCCCCGCGTCGCAAGAGGCTTCGGCGAGCGGCAGACTGCCGGAGACCCCGTCCACGACCCGGACGGGGACCGGCGCCGTCGCCGCCGCCTGCTCGGCCAGCCCGCGCAGGTAGGGCTCCGGCTCCACGGCTACCACCTCGGTCACCGAGGCCGGGTAGTGGCGGAAGTTGGTGCCGCTGCCGGCGCCCACCTCCACCACGCGGCCGGACAGTCCGTCGAGGAGCCGCCGCCGGTGCTCGTCCTGGCCGCGCCGCTCACCGGCCCGCATGGCCCGCTCGATGAGGCGTGCGGCGATCGGGTGCCGCACGCGCTCCTCGGCCGCCATCGTTCAGGACCTCGACGAAGCCGGCTCCGGCTTCGCGGTCAGCGTCCGGACCAGCCAGGCGATGGCCACCGCCCCGAGCGCGAGCCGGACCAGCCAGGTCCCGATGGTGAGGCCGCCGGCCCCGATCATGGCCGCGAAGGGCGCCGTGGCTCCGGGCCCATGCATCATCGCGGTTCCGCCAGCCGGACGCCACAGTGGTACCATGGGACCAAGGTCCCACAGGACGCATCTAATCAGCGTGGAGGGCACTGCGATGGCAGCGGTGGAACCGATGCGCGTCGAGCGGGTGCAGCTCGGCGTCCGAATGGAAAAGCGCATGGTCAAGGTGCTCAAGGGCCTGGCGGAGTTCAACGGCGTCACCTTGGGCCAGCTCCTCGAGAACATCGTCCTACATTCCTTCGAGGCCGTGCCCGGCCAGGAAGGCGAGATGGCGGCCAGCCCGCACGGTAAGCGGGCGCTGGCGGCGATTACTGACCTCAAGCGGATCTATGGCATGGACTACGACACCCATGCCGCCCACCAGTTCAGCAACAACGACGCGGGGGAGGCCGGCACCCCCGACTGAACCGCTGGGCACACACTCGGCTTGGGTCAGGACACCGGCCTGTGCGACGCCTCGCCCCTCTGCGCACTACCCTTGCTCGCGAAGAACAGGAGCGAGTACCCGTCTGGATCGACGACCACGAGTTCTTGCCCCTTCCCCGCTGTCTCGCGCGACGTTCGGATCCCCTTGCTCTCGAGGTGCGCCGCATACGCATTGATTTCGTCGACCGAGATGCAGATCCGCAGTCCTGCGCTGCCTCGCGCCGACTCCCGGCTCTCGAGTCTGATGCGAAACCAGTTGCTGCGCACCTCGCGGGTAGGCCCGTCGCCGGGGATCTCCTGGAATCCGAGCGTCTTGTAGAAATCGAGGCTGCGCTCGACGTCGGCGACAGCGAGGCGGAGTGCTGAGACTGCTTTGATCACGACCCATCACCAAAGAGGACGGTCTTGATGCCTTCGTTCATGTCGACCAGGGTAGACGGCGACAATCCGGCTCGGCTTCTCGGATCCTGATCGGTTTCGACGAGATCTTCGCCGGTTCCTGAATCATGGGTTGGTGCTCAAGGCCGGCGGGCGGCTGGCGCGTCGGCCGCTCGAACGGCGGTAGCTGCGTGGGCGGCAGCACGGGCGGCTGGCCGGCGCCCTTGACGGCTCCTCCCGACGCCCTGTACTGCCGCGAGGCCGCCCAGCAGCCCGCGCTACTGACGGCGGATAGAGAAGGCCTGGACGAGGTTGTCCAGTCGGCCCTGGTGGTCCCCGCCTTACCTGAACCGCAACTCCGTCTCGACGGCCAGCTCGCCGCGCCGGCGGAGCTGGCCGAGCCGCTTGCGCTGGAGCTTGCCGCTGGGCGTCCTCGGCATCGACCCGGGACTCACGATGATTACCGCAGTGGGGGCGGCGCCGCGCCGCACCGACAGCTCATGGCGGATCCAGCGGCATGCCTCACGCAGGTCCGCGCGCGCGCTCGCCCGGCGCCGCTCAGCCACGATCACGTAGCCGCCTGAACCGTCCGCGATGGCCGCGCAGTTGCCCGACCGGACCGTCTCGTGCCGCGACGCCGTCTCCTCCAGCGGCTCCGGCGCGAACTTGCGCCCGGCGAGCACCAGCACGTCGTCCGCCCGGCCCACCACGTGCAGCTCGCCGCCGCTCAGGAAGCCGAGGTCGGTCGTCGCAAGCCAGCCGCCGGCGTCCAGCGGCGACGTCCCCTGGCCCAGGTAGCCGCTCAGCAGGCTGGTACCCCGCACCGCGATCGGCCCGGCCGACGCCGCGTCGCCGCCGGCCGGCGCCGTCACCTCCAGGCCGCGGAGTGGGACGCCGCAGGAGACCACATCGTCCGCCGTTGCCTGCCACCGCTTCCCGGGCGGCACCATGGTAACGGCCAGCGACGCCTCTGCCATCCCATAGGCCGGGCAGAAGGCCGCCTCGTCGAAGCCCAGCGGCGCCATCGCCTGCGCGAACCGTCGCAGCGTGCCTGCCGCGATCAGCTCGGAGCCCACGGTCAGCACCCTCAGCGGCCGCAGGTCGAGCCCGGCCGGCACCGCCCGCGAGTGGGCGAGCACCAGGTCGAGCGCGAAGCTGGGCGCGCAGGTCACCGTCGCGCCGAGCTCGGAGCAGGCCTGGAGCCACCGCGAGGGCCGGGCGACCATGCGCTCCGGGGGCATGAGCACGAGCCGCCGGCTCCGCCACGGCGGCCCCATCGAGGCCAGGATCGTCAGGCACGTGCCGACCAGGCCCATGTCGTGCGAGAGCGGGAGCCACGAGAACGCGACGGCGCCGTGGTTGTGCGGCACCATGTGGTCGATCATCGCCGTCACGTTGGCGGCGATCGCCTGCGAGCTGAGCCGCGCGCCCTTCGGGCGCCCGGTGCTGCCCGAGGAGAACTGCACGAACTCGCCGGGATCGGCGACGTCCGCGCGGCGCTGGTGGGCGGCGCACTCGCGGAAGGAGGCCGTGCGCATCGCGCCGTCCAACTCCAGCTTCCCGAGGACCAGCTCCATGCCTGCCGCCCGGCCGATGTCGAGCAACTGCTGCCGGTACGCGCCGGGCGCGGCAGACCGGGCCGGATAGGGGAGGGAGAGCGTCGTGATGCCGGCCCGCCACGCGCCCAGCAGGGTGACAAGGCAGTCGAGCGACGTCTCCATGAGCAGCCCGGCCGCCCCGCCGCGACCGACCGTGTCCAGGAACCAGGCCGCTGCCCGCTCGGACCGCCGCCACAGCTCGCCGATTCCGATCTCCTCCCGCTCGCCAGTGAAGACGCCGACCACGCCGTCGCCGGTGGCGGCGTTCTCCAGCAGCCCCGACACCGTAGAAAGATCCCTCATCGCATACGCCTCGCGGCCATCCTCAGCTCCAGCGCCGCGTGTTGCCCGAGCTGGATGAGCAGCAGCTCCTGCGCGCCCTGGCCGCCGATCAGGCCGAGCGCGTCGCGCATGGAGCGCTCCCACGGATGACACTGCACGTACCCCTCGCCGCCCTGCAGCTCCATGACCGCCAGCCCGACCTTGACCGCTTGCTCAGAGACGAACTCCTTGGCGACCGTGGCCATCGGGTCGAAGAACCGGTCCCGCGGCCCGTCCATCGCCGCCAGTGCGTGGTGGACGATCGCGCGGGACGTGTGGATCGCCGTGAACATTTCGCCGACTGTCCGCTGGACGTTGGGATAGTCCAGCACGCTCTGGCCGCCGCGCTGCCGGTCGTCCAGCGCGAGGACGCAGTCGTCGAACAGCGCGCGCAGGTGCCCGACGACCGAGCAGGCCGTCATCAGGCGGCGGTTGCGGAGGTACGCGTTGAACGCGCTCAGGGCGTCGGCGCTGGCGACCACGCGCTCCTTCGGGAGCCGGACGCGGCCCATGCGCACGCTCCCGAAGCCCATCGAGCGCAGGCCCGTCGTGAGCAGGCGGTCGACGCCGACTCCCTCGTCGGCGCGCTCGACGACGAAGCTCAGGATGTCCCCCGACTCCTCCTCCCGTGCATAGACGAGGAAGGCGTCGGCGAACACCGCTCCGCCGACGAACGGCTTGTGCCCGTCCAGCAGCCAGCCGCCGGCCACCTCGCGCGCGACCGTGCGGTACTCGAACGGGTCGCGGCTCTCGTATGCCGCCGGGGGGCAGACGAGGGCGCCGGCCGCCATCGGAGCCGCGTAGCGCTCGATGAGCTCCGCCCGGCCGGTCTGGAGCAGCACCTCCGCGACGCCAGTGTTGACGTCGATCACAGGCGACAGGCCCGCGTCCCGCGAGATCCGGGACAGCTCCTCCAGGACGATGCCCCACTCGAACTTGTCGCGGCCCTGCCCGCCGATCTCCGGTGGGAGCGAGAAGCCGTGCAGGCCGAGCCCGGCGGCCTCCGCGAGCAGCGCGCGCGGCAGTGGCTCGGCGGTGCGGTCGCGGCTGTCGGCGCCCGGATTGACCCGCTCGCGGACGAACGGGCCGAAGCGCCGCTCCGCCTCGGCGGCCAGGCCGTCGATCCGCTCCGCGCTCATGACAGCCGCTCCCGCATGGCGGCCGCCGCCAGGTCGGCGAGCGTCTCGTGGCCCGACAGGTCGGTCAGGAACACGCTGACACCGAGGCGATCCTCGATATCCAGCGCGAGCTGGGCGGCGGTCAGCGAGTCGAGGCCGAGCTCCTCGATGGGCCGGTCAGGGTCGACCTCTCCCGGCTCCAGGCCGAGGTACCCGGCGAAGGCCTCCTGGAGCTGAGCGATCATCGGGCCAGCTCCAGCGGCGCGAGCGAGAACAGCTCACCGTCGTGGAGCTGTCGGAGCATCCACGCGGTCACGGGCTCCGCCAGGTCGCCGCTCGCCGGCGGGTCGCCGCCGAACGCGAGGCGCTCCAGACACAGGGCAAGCCACTCGCCGCCCGCAGCCTCGGGTGCCAGCCGCTCGCGGTTGGACGACCAGACCTGCAGGCAGCACGCCGCCGCGTGCAAGGTGCAGTAACGCCGCGGATCGACCAGGTCGGCCGCCCGCTCCCGAAGGGAGCTGAAAGCTCCCTCAACCCCGGCGGGGGAGGGCCGGGGTGGAGGGCAATCCGCCCGGAACCACCGATCGACGAGCTCGTCCCGGCCCGGGTCGCCGATTCGCAGCCGGGTGCCCGGAGGGTCCCAGGCGGGGGCCGGCGAGGACAGGTCGCAGAGCCGATCCACGTCGAACGGCGCGTCCGCCGGGCGCCCGGCACGCGCGAGCTGGCCGAGCTGGGCGGCTATCAGTGAGAGCTGTACCAACTGCGTTCCCTCGAAGATGCTGGTGATGGCGACGTCCCGCGCGACCTTCTGGAACATGCCGGCCGCGACGCCCTCGCGCAGGTACGAGCGCGCGCTGAGGACGACCGCGGCGTCGCGCGCGACGCGCTCGCAGAGGTTCGGGACCAGGTACTTGGCGGCGGCGGCCCAGAGCGAGGTCCGCCGCGGCGCCAGCGTCAGCGCCCGCGCCGTGACCATGGCGACGCACTCGCCGATCAAGATGTCCAGGAAGGAGCCCAGGAGCAGGGCCCGGACCGCCGGGATCGCGAGGATCGGCTCGCCGTACAGCCGGCGCGCGCACCCCCAGCCGAGGGCCAGGCGCAGCGCCGTGTCGGCAGCGCCCAGCGCCATGCCGGCGATCATCGTGCGCGTGAACTGGAGCGTGGTCAGCGCCATCTCCATCCCGCGGCCGCCGGGCTCGATGAGCGCGCTCGCCGGCAGGCGGCAGTCCTCGAAGACCAGGCCGCCCAGGTCGTGACCCCGCAGACCGAGGGTGCGGATCCTGGGCAGGCGCCGGCAGGTGCGGTCGGGCCGCAGGTAGATCAGCGAGAGCGACGGCCGGGTCCGAGCCAGGGCGACCACGAACGAGCAGCGGGACGCGTTGCCGATCAGCCACTTCTCGCCCCGCAGCAGGTAGCCGCCGTCGACGGCCTCCGCCTTCGTCGCCGTCGCGAGGAAGTCGCTGCCGGCGTCGCGCTCGGAGACCGCGAACGTGCCGAAAGCGCCTCGACCGATCAGCAGGTCCGCGACCTCGTGTCGCTGCGCTTCGCCGCCCCACGCCCACACCGGGATGGCGGCCAGCATCGTGGAGCCGAGCCCGGTGGCCAGCACCAGGTCGCGCCGCGACAGCACGCGGACCAGCGCCAGCAGCTCGTCGAACGATGTGAGCCGGCCGCCCCACATCCGGGGCACGAGGTGAGCGTGGGCGCCACAGTCGCGCAGGGCCGCGAAGGCCTCGGACGGCGGCTCCTCCCGCTCGTCGTGCTCGACCAGCGCGGCGAACGATACCGGCGCGTCCTCCCGGAACGGGTCGCCGAGGGCCAGCTCCAGGTCGCGTGCGGTCAATCCCATGCGAACTGCTCGATCGCCAGCGCCCGCGGGCGCGGCTCGTCGCGTGCAGCGAGTTCGTGGACGAACGCCATCCCGCCCTCCCACTCGTAGGCGGTCGAGCGCACGGTGCCCTCGTCGAACAGGTAGAAGGGGCGGCTGAACAGGACGTCGAGGCGGACCATGGGCGCCTGCATCGCCAGGCGGAGCGCCGGCACGACAGCGGCCTGGGCCAGCACCAGCTCCTCGCGGGCGGCGCCAGCGAGGGACACGGCCTCCGGCCAGAACCACTGGTCGGCGACCTCGCACTGGTGGCGGTGGATGACGAAGGGCATACCGCCCTGGGCCACTCTGGGCCCGCTGGCGGCGATGGCCGCCAGCAGGCCGGGCACGGGGGAGCGATGTGGCCGCGCCTCGATCTCATCGGCGCGGAAGGCGGAGAGCACCTTGGGAGCGAGCCGGGCGGGCGCCCCCGAGAGGGCGGGACCGCCGTCGAGCCAGAGCGGGACGCAGACGGCATGCAGGCGCGTCGGGCGGCGGGCCGGGCCACTCACCTCGACGTCGCACGCGACCTGCGTGCCCCCGCCCAGGACACGGCCGGCGACCGTTACGTCGAGTCGGTCGGCGTCGAAGAAGCCGACCGGATCTCCTGGGACGAGCTTGACCGACCAGAACACGAACCCGGTCCGGTGCTCGGCCACGAGGCGGCGGTGGCTGATCGCGTACCGCTCGAGCCAGCGCACGGCCCCGTTGAAGGCGAGGCGGCAGACCGCGGCCGGCTGGAGGTGGAGCGGCGTGAAGAAGCCGCTGTCGACGGGTATCTCGTAGGCGAGGGACCTGGGCATCGCCGTCATCCGCCTGAGATGGCGAGCAGCAGCTCGACGCAGTCGGCCTCGCCCGCGCCGGAGCTCGCGAGCTCCTCGGGCTCCAGCGGCTCGCCGTTGAGGAAGACCTTCTGCGTGGCGCGGACCCGGCCCTGGCGGTCGAACAGCACCTTCCGGAGCGGCTGGTACGCACCGGCCAGCTTGACCAGCGCCGCCTCCACCGTCGGCGCGTCGACGCTGATGACGCGCTGGTAGTCGGTGAAGCGCAGGAGCGCGCCGCTGACGCGGACCATCATTGCTTGGGACCCTCCTTGGACGGGTGCGCCAGTGTCGACTCGAGGCTGAGGACCTCGTGGCCGCGGAGCGCTTCGAGAAACGGCTGAAAGCTGCCGGAGACGAAGCAGCGCACGACGCGACCGTCCAGCCGCACCTCGCTGACGCCGGTCGCCACCGCGATCCGCTGGACGGGAGGGACGCCGACGAAACTGACCGCTACCCGCTGTACCGGTACCTCCTGGGCCATGCTGGCCAGTCTGGCGAGGAAGTCGTGAGGAGGAGTCCGTGGAATGGCCGATCCGGTACCTAGTCGCGCCCTTTTTTTCCACGAAATCGCCACATTTTCGGCGAAGTCGCACGGTAGCGTTGCTCCCGAAACGATGGTCACATCAACGCGCCGATCGGGCAATATGCCGGCCGAGGCGACCACCTTCATCGGTCGCCGCCGTGAGCTCGCCGAGCTCCGCAAGAAGCTCACCACGGCCCGTCTGGTCAGCCTGATCGGGCCGGGCGGCGTGGGCAAGAGCCGCCTCGCCATCCGCGCGGCAACGGACCTCGGACGGGGCTTCGCGGGCGGGGCCTGGCTGGTCGAGCTGGCCGAGGTCCGCGATCCGGCGCTGGTCGGCCACGCTGTCATGGCCGGGCTCGACCTGCGCGACCAGGCGGGGACCGAGCCGCACGCGCTCCTGTTCAACTACCTGCGGGACAAGGAGCTGCTGCTCGTGCTTGACAACTGCGAGCACCTGCTGGACGCGGCTGCCCGGCTCGTGACCGCCGTCGTCAGAGCCGTGCCGGGCGTCCGCCTGGTCGCCACCAGCCGGGAGCCGCTGTCGGTGTCCGGCGAGCACGTGATCCCCGTCCCGCCGCTGGAGCTGCCGGCGGCGGACGGGACCGAGCCGCTCGACCAGCTGCGCCAGAATGAAGCCATCAGCCTGTTCACGGAGAGGGCGGCCGCGGCCTCGGGAGCGTTCGAGCTGACCGCCGCGAACCGGGCGGCCGTCGCGGACCTGTGCCGCCGCCTGGACGGGCTGCCGCTCGCCATCGAGCTGGCGGCGGTCAGAACGCGGGTCCTCACCGCGGAGGAGGTCCGCGATCGCCTCAACGACCGGTTCGGCCTCCTCACCGGCGGCAGCCGCGCCGCGCTCCCGCGTCATCAGACGCTGCGAACCACGCTCGACTGGAGCCATGACCTGCTGACGAACGACGAGCGCGCGGTGCTGCGACAGCTCTGCGTGTTCGCGGGCCGGTTCACGCTGGAGGACGTCGAGGCGGTGTGCTCCGTGGAGGACGCGCTCGACCTGCTGTCGTCGCTCGTCGACAAGTCGCTGGTGGTCAAGGAGGACGCCCGGGGCGCCGCCTGCTATCGCCTGCACGAGACGATGCGTGAATACGCCCGCCTGAGGCTGCGCGAGGCGGGCGAAGAGGAGGCCGTCGAGCGGCGGCGCGCCGAGTACTACCTGCTGAAGTGCGGCCAGTCGGGAGCCGGCGCCCGCTTTGCGCTCCTGGAGTGGCTCCCGTGGATGGACCTGGAGATCGACAACGTCCGGTCAGTCCTCCGGTGGTGCCTGGACCACGGGGACTACGAATGGGGGCTCGCGCTCGCATCGATGCTGGGCTGGTACTGGGTGACGCGCGCGACCACCGAGGGCGTGCACTGGTTCGACCAGCTGCTCGCCGCCGCTGACGACGACCCTGCCGCCCACATCTGGCCCTGGTTCATTCGTGGGTTCCTGGCCGTGCTCCAGTCCGACCCGGCCAACGCCCGCCCAGCGCTCGAACGCGCGGCCACGGCCGCCCGAGAGGCCGGGCGCCGACGGTCGCTGGTGCACGCCCTGACCATGGCGTCGGTTGCAGAGAACATGGCCGGCGATGGCGCGGCGGCCAGGCGCCTGCTCGCCGAGGCGCGGACAGCGAACGTCGGTCTCGACGACGTCGCCTCCACGCTCGGCGTGCTCCAGGCGGCGGCGCTCGACGGCCTCTTCATGGGCGACCTCGACGCGGTCAGGGTAGCGGCCAGTGAGGGCGTGCGTGTCAGCCGGGAGGCGAACGACCTCTATGCGCTCGGCATGATGCAGATGAACCTGGGCTCGGCCGCGCTCCTGGCCGGCGACCTCCATGGCGCGAAGCCGCTGTTCTCGGAGGCCCTGCGCATCGCCGACCAGATCGACGACCGCGTGGGCCAGTTCTACCTCCTCGACGCGTTGGGCTGCCACGCCGCCGGCTCCGGGCAGGCGCGCCTCGCGACGCAGCTGCTGGGCGCCGCGGAGACGCTCCGCCTGGAGGCCGGCGCGCGCGTCATGGCCTGCCTTGTCCCGCCGGTGGCCCGGGCCGAAGGGACCGCGATCGCGGCGCTGGGGCGGTCGAGGTTCGACGCCGAGTTCCAGGCCGGACGGCGACTGAGCCGGCGCGCCGCCATCGCCCTGGCGCTCGGCGACCCCGCCGAAGCGGCGGCTACCGCTCCGGACGGGGTGGCCGCTAGCCCGCTGGGGAAGCGGGAGGCCGACGTGGCGCGCCTGGTGGCCGACGGCCTGAGCAACAAGCAGATCGGGGCGCGCCTGTTCATCTCCGAGCGCACCGTCGACAGCCATGTCCGCGGCATCCTGAACAAGCTCGGCTTCAACTCGCGCACCCAGATCGCCCGCTGGGTGGCGTCGTCGAACCAGTAGCGGTCAGCTTGCTTCACCCGGCCAGAGCGACCGATATGGCGGAAGCGCTGCGCCGGCTGGATCGGCACAGCCGGGCCGCGGTCTTCGGCTGCACCCTGCACTCCAGGGCAGCCTATGACGCGGGACCCCGGCTGTTCGCAGCGAGCAGGCGTGCGTCGATTGTCCGGTCACCATGCGGCGAGGTAGTGTTCCCGGGTGAGCGAGGCTGAGGTCCGGCCGCGTCTCAAGTCGGTTCCGTGGCTGCCGTACGAGGGGCGGCGTTCGCTGCGCAGCCTCGCCGCGGTCGCACTGTCAGGCCTGCGCATGATCTGGGAGGCGGCCCCCCGGCCCCTGGCGCTGATGCTGTTCCTGCAGGTGACCGGAGCCGCGGCCAGCGGCAGCATGATCCTGCTGATCAGGAACCTGGTGGCCGTGCTGCTGCACCCCGCTGTAGA